>DXHV01000083.1 GCA_019113165.1 Candidatus Desulfovibrio intestinipullorum | reverse complement strand
CAAAAAGAAGAAAAAATGTCTCCATGCGATTGGCTGGACCAATTGGCCGGGCAAGGAAGGCCATTGGGGGCACAAGAAAAAGGCTCCCCGGCAGGACAACTTGTGGTCGTGCCGGGGAGCCTGAAAAAAGGGTGCCGAGGGGACGATGGCCGGGAGGCAGGGGACTGTCCGCTAGCTGCGCGTGCGCCGGAAGGCGTTCTGCCCGTATTCGCCAAGCCTGGTCAGCCGGCGGTCCACCTTCTCGTAGAGGGAGCCTCGGGTAAAGGTGCCGTCCTTGCGCCTGCGGCCGGCCGGCATGCCGGTGAGCAGGAAGAGGGCTTCCTCTATGGTGCGCACGGCATAGACGGCGAACTTGCCCTCGTCCACGGCCTTGAGGACAGTGGGGGCCAGCATGAGATGGTCCACATTGTCCGCAGGCAGGATGACGCCCTGGGTGCCGGTGAGTTTCTGGCGCGAGCAGACCTTGAAGAAGCCTTCCACCTTCTGGGTGACGCCGCCCACAGCCATGATCTGGCCGGAGTGGCTCACTGCGCCCGTAAAGGCCAGGTCCAGGCGGATGGGCACTTCGGCCAGGGCCGAGAGCAGGGCAGCGAGTTCCGCGCCCGAGGCCGAGTCGCCCTCAATGCCGGCATAGCTCTGCTCGAAGAAAAGGGAGCCCGACAGGGAGAGGGGCTTGCGGCTGGCAAAGACCCCGGTCAGGTAGCTGATGAGGATCATCATGGCCTTGGTGTGGATGGGGCCGCCGAGCTCCGCCTCGCGCTCCAGGTCGGTGATGCCGTCGTGGCCCACGCCCACTGTGCAGGAGATGCGGTGGGGCAGGCCGAACTCGAAGTTGCCGTAGGTGGTCACGGCCAGGCCGTTGACCTGGCCCACGGCCTGGCCCTTGGTCTCCACGCGTATCATGTTGCGGTCGTACTCTTCCATGTAGATGTCTTCGACCAGATTGACGCGGTAGGTGCGGGCTGCGTAGGCCTTTTCCAGAATGGATCCCGTGACGGCACAGGCCTTTTCCATGCGGGCCAGGGCCGCGGCCTCCACCATGTACTCGCGGATGAGCGGGAACTTCAGGGAGAGGCGCTTCTGATCCTCGCTGATGTGGGAGCCAAGTTCCACAAGCCAGGCCAGGGCCGTGCGGTCAAAGGGCAGAAGGCCGTCGTTCTGGATGATGCGGCAGACAGCGCTCAGGTACTGGCGAATGCCTGCGGCCGTGCGCGGCATGACGTCCGTGAGCTCGGCCTTGATGCGGAAGAGCTTGCCAAAGCGTTCGTCCGAGTCCAGCAGGCCCTCGTAGAGGAATTCGTCACCTATGAGGATGACCTTGAGGTTCAGGGGCACGGGATCCGGGCGCAGGCCCTTGGTGCGCAGGGCCGTTTCCGGCGTGTCGGCGCTCTCGTCCATGCGGGCAGAGCCCGTGCGCAGGGATCGCAAAAGGCCTTCCCAGGCTGCGGCATAGTGCACAAGGTCGTCCATGCGCAGGACGAGGAAGCCGCCGTTGGCACGGTGGAGGCTGCCGGACTTGACCAGGGTGAAGTCCGTGACCAGGGCGCCAAGCTCGCTCTCGCGTTCTATGCAGCCCAGGAGATTGCTGGCTGTGGGGTGATCTTCCAGGATGATGGGCGCGCCTTTCGAGGCGGCATTGTCCACGAAGAGGTTGATCTTGTAGCGGGAGAGCACGGCCTCCCTGCTCCAGGCAGGGGACTGGCCGCTGCCCCCGGACTGGCCGGGATCGTTCTTGGGCTTGGGCGCGAGCAGGGACTCGGTGTTCTCGACCATGTCCCTGCGCACCTCGTCAAAGAAGGCCGAAAGCGTTTCCACGGAGGCTGTCATGCCGGCCTGGGTGCACGCTTTCAGGGTTCTCTCGGCCAGGGGCTTGAGATGCGTGTCCAGCACGGCCGAGAGCACGGACTTTTCCAGGTCCTTTTCCTTGTCCTGAAAGCCCTCTTCGGTGCGGGTCAGCTCCTGCACAAAGCCCGACATGTGCTGCACGAGATCGGCGCTCTTGTTCTTGAGCACGCGCTGCACCTCGGCATCCAGGTGGGCAAACTCGTCGTCTGTGACCCTGCGGCCCTTGACCATGGGAAAGAGGGTGATGTTCCCGCTCTCGTCAAAGTCCAGGGTAAAGCCCTTGTGCGCGGCCACGCTGTTCATGCGGTCCAGCAGACGGTTGCGCTCGCTCTGGTAGGATTCGACCAGCAGGGCCCGCTGCTTCATGAAGCCCTGGCCGTGCAGCCTGTTCTCCAGGGTCGTGCACACGTTCTTCATCACGTCCTGCATGGACTGGCGCAGCCTGCGCCCGAGGCCCGAGGGCAGGGCAATGAGCACGGGGCGGTCGGCATCCGTGAAGTTGTTCACGTAGACCAGATCCGGCGGCGTGGGCAGTTTTTTGGCCAGGGGCGCCAGGTAGTGCAGGATGATGTGGCTGCGGCCCAGGTTGGCAGAGCCGGCCAGATAGACATTGAAACCGCTGGCCTGAATGTTCAGGGCCAGATCCAGGGCCTTCATGGCCCTGTCCTGATAGGGAATTCTTCCCTGGGCCGGGCTGAGCCGCAGATCCGTGCTCATGTCCACGGGAATGAGGGCGGGATCGTAGGTGGCGTGCAGCCGCGAGGAGGGAAGCGGGGTGGGTGTACCCATGGGACCTCAAAGTACGATGAAGCTTTTGTGGAAAAAACGTTTCGGGAAGGAGAGCTTTTCGGGAAGGAGAGCGTTTTCGGAAGGAAAAGGGAACAGGCCCTGTGCCCCTGCAGTGCAGGGATCACCGGGCCCATGATCAGGATCCTGCCTGGAACAGGGCAGGATCTTGTCGAAAACCTCCGGGACTGCGCCCCGGCAAGGCCGGTCCCGCTACATGGATGGCTGATCCTGGCCGTAGAGGCGGGCCAGCAGGTCTGCGGCACCTGCTGCCTTCAGGGTTCTCGCAAGCTCCAGGCCCAGGGCTTCGGCCTTTTGGGCCCTGGCGGCCATCGTCTTCCTGTAGACCGTGCTTCCGTCCGTCTCGGCTACCAGGCCATCCAGGCTGAGGGCTTCGCCTCTCAGCACGGCATGGGCGCCGATGGGCACCTGGCAGCCGCCGTCCAGCTCGCGCAAAAAGGCGCGCTCGGCCTCCACGCAGACCCTGGTCTCGTAGTCGTCGAGACGGCCCACGAGGTTGAGGATGTCCGTGTCATCGGCCCGGCATTCTATGCCCAGGGCGCCCTGGCCGACAGCCGGCACAAAGTCCTTCTCTGCCAGCTCGCACATGTGGGTGGCCGCAAGCTGCAGGCGCTTCAAGCCGGCCGTGGCCAGCACAATGGCATCGTACTGGCCTTCGCGCAGCTTTCTGAGCCTGGTGTCCACATTGCCGCGCAGGGTGAGGATGTCCAGATCCGGGCGCAGGGCCAGCAGCTGGGCCTGCCTGCGCAGGCTGCTTGTGCCCACCTTCGCCCCTTTCGGCAGGGCGTCCAGGGACGCGTAGTGTTCGGAGACCAGGCAGTCGCGGCAGGATTCGCGTTTCGGCACGCAGCCCAGCGTGAGGCCTTCGGGCAGCACCATGGGCACGTCCTTGATGCTGTGCACGGCCAGATCCGCACGGCCTTCCAGCAGGGCTTCCTCTATTTCCTTCACGAACAGGCCCTTGCCGCCCACCTGGGCCAGGGGGACGTCCTGAATCTTGTCGCCGCGGGTGTGGATGATGGAGAGCTCGATGTGGAGATCGGGTTCAAGGGCCAGCAGGGCGTCGCGGATGTGATTGGCCTGCCACAGGGCCAGCTGGCTTCCGCGTGTGGCTATGATGCAGGAACGCATGCTAGTGACCGCAGGTGGCGCAGTGTCCGCCGGAGCAGCCGGCGCAGCCGCAGCTGCCGCCGGAGGAAGAGCCGCCGTCCGCGCTGGCAGAGCCGGTCCGGCAGCAGCAGGCGCTCATGAGGCGCTCCGTATCCGTGCTGCCGCAGTTGGGGCAGCTGACGGTCTCGTCGGCCGCAGCCAGTTCCTCGAAATGTTCATTGCACTTGTGGCAATGGTATTCGTACATGGGCATGAGTTGTCTCTCCGTATGTATGGAAGGGGGCCTTGCTGTAAGCCCCTTAGTCTGCGTTCAGATCGTCCCTGAGACGGGACACGCCGGCCTGAAGCATCTCGTTCAGGATTTCCGGCTTGCTGGACAGGTAGTAGTCGATAAGGTCGTCGAGCAGGCAGATGAGGTTCATGTGCACCTCGTGAATGAGGGCCTCTTCAATGCTCGGCACGCGCAGCTCCAGATCGAGCAGATCGTTCTGGGCCAGGGCGCCGCCGTCGCCGCCCGTGAAGCCCACCGTGAACATGCCCTGTTCATGGGCTGCGGTGGCCGCCTCCTGCAGGGCCGGATGGGCGCCGTCCTGGGTGATCAGGATGAGAATGTCGCCGTCGCTGCCAAAGGCCTCTATCTGCCTGGCAAAGACCTGGTTGCGGTCCGTGTCGGCCGGATCGTCCTCGCTGAGGACGGAGTGGCAGTTCAGGGCCTGGACCGGCAGGGGAGAGCGATCCGGGGCCTTGCCGTGCACAAGACGCCTGGCCAGCATGCCGGCCAGGCAGGAGGACAGGCCGAGGCCCGCCACAATGAGGCGCTGCTCGCCGGAAAAGGCCAGGGCCAGGAGCTTGGCGGCTTCCTGAATGTCCTCGCTGAACATGTCGTAGAAGTCACTGATGACCCTGAGTGCGCCCTGGGCGCGCTGGGCAATCATTTCCGGGCAGTCGTCCTTGAGACTCAGTTGAATGGGCATGGGGATGCTTCTCCTTGGGACGAAGACAGGTAATGGGGGCCGTTCCCTTGACAATGCCTGCAGGTCCTTGTCCTTGACGATCGGCCCGGCAAAAGGGAAGGCTGAATCCATGTATGCCAAAGAGGCCCATGGATCAAGGGGAAAGTCCCGGCGTGACAGCCTCCGGGGCTCCTGCCATGGGCTGGCAGGCTTGTGTCCGGCCCTGGCCGGAGCAGCTGGCAGGGCAGCTGAGCCGCTGGACCGCAGGTACAGGTGCAGCAGGGCCGCTGACTGCTGCCGGAGACAGGGGCCGGACAGGTCGTGCAGGGCCGCAGCCTGCTTCTTGCCAAACTGCCCGGCCTCCTCTATTCCTGTCTGACAGAACCGGCAGGCAGGGCCCTGGTCCTTGAAGAAGGGATGTGCCCCGGGACAGGACAGCTGTCTGGTGCCGGTTGTCCGGTATCGCAGAAGAGATCAGTGCCAGAGTCTTATGGAGGGCAGGGAGGCATGGCCACAGCCGTCGAGTATGTGCAGGCCCTGCTGGACAGGGAGGAGTACGCACGCCAGGTCACGGGCCACAGAATCCTGGACGAGGAGCCCGCGCATCTGGCCGCCACCAGGCGTCCCCTGCCGCGTGCCCTGCAGGACGTCCTGACCGCCCTGGGCGTGCCCGGCCTCTACAGCCATCAGGCCGAGGCCCTGGATCTTGTCCGCCAGGGCCGGGATGTGGTGGTGACCACGCCCACGGCCAGCGGCAAGACCCTGACCTACAACCTGCCCTTTCTGGAGCGCCGGCTGGAGGATCCGGACGCAACGGCCCTCTACCTTTTTCCCCTCAAGGCCCTGGCCCAGGACCAGAAAAAGTCCCTGGACGCCCTGACCCTGCACTGGCCCGAGCACGCACGGCCAACAGTCGCCCTCTACGACGGCGATACCCCGGAAGCCCAGCGGACAAAAATCCGCAAGCAGCCTCCGGCCGTGCTCATCACCAACCCCGAGATGCTGCACTTAGGGATTCTGCCCCATCACGAGCGATGGACCACCTTTCTGGCGAGCCTCTCCCTGGTGGTGCTGGACGAGGCCCACATCTACCGCGGCGTCTTTGGCGCCCACATGGCCTGCATATTGCAGCGGCTTGCCCGTGTGGCCCGCCGCTACAACGCCCACCCCGTGCACGTGCTCTGCACGGCCACCCTGGGCAATCCCGGCCAGCTCGGGCGGCTGCTTCTTGGCAGTGACACGGACCCGTGCGTGATCTCCCGCTCTGGCGCGCCCAGGGGCCGGCGGCACATGCTCTTCATGGAGCCCGAGACCAGTCCCGCGACCCTGGCCATCAACCTCCTCAAGGCCGCCCTGGCCCGCAGGCTGCGCACCATTGTCTACTGCCGCTCCCGGCGCATGACCGAGCTTGTGAGCCTCTGGGCCTCGCAGCAGGCAGGCCCCATAGCCAGGCGCATTTCCGCCTACAGGGCAGGCTACCTGCCCGAGGAGCGCCGCCAGATAGAGGCCCGCATGGCCTCCGGCGATCTGCTGGCCGTGGTGAGCACAAGCGCCCTGGAGCTCGGCATCGACATAGGCGCCCTGGATGTCTGCATCCTGGTAGGCTACCCCGGCAGCATCATGGCCACCCTGCAGCGCGGCGGCCGGGTGGGCCGCAAGGGCCAGGAGTCCTGCGTCCTGCTCATTGGCGGCGAGGACGCCCTGGACCAGTACTTTGTGCACAACCCGGAGCAGTTCTTTGCCAGGCCCCCGGAGAGCGCCATGCTCAACCCGGACAATCCCGTCATCCTCTCAAGGCATCTTGAGTGCGCGGCTGCGGAATCCCCTCTTGTGGCCGGCGAGCCTTGGCTGCGCCGGGAGGCCGTGGCCGCCTGCCTGACGGATCTGGAAAAAACGGGCACGCTCCTGCGCTCGGCAGACGGGCGCCAGCTGCTGGCTGCCCGCAAGCGGCCGCAGCGTCAGGTGAGCCTGCGCGGCAGCGGCACGTCCTTTCAGATAGTGGACCCGGAGGGCCATATCATAGGATCCGTGGACGCCCATCAGGCCTTCAGGGAAACCCATGAGGGCGCGGTCTATCTGCACAGGGGCCGCTCCTATGTCATAGACAAGCTCGATCTCGGCAGCCACACGGCCCTGGCCAGGCCCGGAAGGGTGCACTGGCACACCAGCGTGCGCACAAGCAAGTCCACGGAAATTCTGAGCACACGCTGCCGGGGCACGGTCTTCGGCATGCCCGTGTACCTGGGCCGGCTGAAGGTCACGGAGCAGGTCACGGGCTTCGAGCGCCGCGACAACGGCAGCCGCAGGCTTTTGGACATACAGCCCCTGGAGCTGCCGCCCCAGGTCTTCGAGACCGAGGGCCTGTGGATGTGCATCCCCGAGGAAGCCCGCCTGAAGGTCGAAGAGCAGTTTTATCACTTCATGGGCTCCATCCATGCCCTGGAGCACGTCTCCATAGGCCTCATGCCCCTGCTGGTCATGGCGGATCGCAACGACTTTGGCGGCATCTCCATCCCCATGCATCTGCAGGTGGGCGGACCGGCGGTCTTTGTGTACGACGGCCTGCCAGGGGGAGCCGGCCTGTGCGCCGGCGCCTACCGGCATCTCGACGAGCTTTTGTTGAGCGTGCACAAGACCCTGGTGCAGTGCCCCTGCGAGACGGGCTGCCCCTCCTGCATACAGTCGCCCAAGTGCGGATCCGGCAACAGGCCCCTGGACAAGCAGGGCGCCCTGTGCCTGGTGGAATGCCTGCTGGCCCACCGGGACGAGGGCATGTCCTTTGAAGAAGTGATCGAGGCAGCCTCGGCGGCCGGGGAACAGGCAGCCGGCTCTGACGGACCAGACGGACCAGACGGGGACGGGACTGGCGAAAGTGTTCGCGAGGCTGCCAGGATGGCGGACGCTGTTTCGGACACGAATCAGGATGCTGCTGCACCCCGGGAATCGCCCAGAGCGCAGGCTGATGAGCAGACCGGAAAGCCGGCAGGTCGCAGGACAGGCAGGAAAAGGTCTGCACGGGTGTCGGGCCCGGATGAGGCGACCGAAGCGGACGACAGGGAAGCAGCAGACGGTTTTCCTGGCCAGGAGTCTGCCCCGGAGTCTGATCTGACGTCCGGGCCGGAGAGGGCCGGGGCCGAAGCGGCAGAGGACATCCTGGTGGACCCCTTCTCCGGCGAGAGCATTGTCTTTGCCGGGAGCGGGGAGGCTGAAGCACGGGCAGACGACGGGCCGAATGAACCGAATACTCCGAATGACCCGAATGATCCGGACAAATCTGCAGCCGCAGCCCGGGCCCTGCCCCGCAGGGGACAGGCTGCAGCGGACAGCAATCCTGCTTCTGCAAGCGTACAGAAGCCCGTGCGCCGGCCCGGCAGCCTGCTCGATTTTCTGTCTGCTGCCGACAGGGCACTGCACAGGGACAACAAGGCCGCAGCGGGCACGGGCAGCAGGCGTGCCGCCAGAGCCGGGACAGCCGACTCTGTGCCTGGAGCCGGATCCGCACAGACTGACATAAAGACGGGCACAAAGACGGGCAGGGACGCGGACACAGAGCCAGGCTCAGCAACCGCCGTCCGGCATGCAGCCCGGTCCGCAGTTCAGCCGCCAGCCCCGCCAGTCCCGTCCGTCCCGTCAGCCCCTGTGCAGCCCGCAACGCCCAGACAGCGCAGGGATTACGGCGGTCCGGTCGTGTTCTTTGACGTGGAGACCAGGCGCTCTGCCGCCGAGGTCGGCGGCTGGCAGCATGCGGAGCGCATGGGCGTGAGCGTGGTGGTGTGCTGGGACGGGTCGGCCTACCGATCCTTTGCCCAGGAGGAACTGGGCGCCTTCTTTGCCCTGCTGCGCACAGCAGGCCTGGTGGTGGGCTTCAACAGCTTCCGCTTCGACTACAAGGTGCTGCAGCCCTTTGCCGGCTTTGATCTGCACAAGCTGAAGGGTCTGGATATCCTGGCCGAGATCTACAAGTACCTGCACTACCGTGTCTCCCTGGACAATGTGGGCATGGCCACCCTGGGCCGTGCCAAGAGCAGTGACGGCATGCAGGCCCTTGCCTGGTGGAAGAAGGGCGAGATCGACAAGATTCGCGCCTACTGCCAGCAGGATGTGGTCATCACCAGAGGGCTTTTCGAGTTTGGTCAGGAACACGGCTATGTGCTCTTTGCCAACAAGGCCGGACAAAGGGTGCGCATTCCCGTGAGCTGGTAGGGCGGGGCCGGTCAGGGTGCGGCTCGCCAGGAGGCATCTGGCAGGACGAGTCTGGCAGGAGGGAAAAATCGCCGGCGCACCCGGGGGCCGTCCTGTCCTGCTCGCCTGTTCTCTTCTTTGCTTCCTCGTGCCTAGGCGTTCTCCAGCGCCTGCAGCCTTTCGTAGAGCCAGGCATTGATCGGTGTCTCCAGGCCGAGCTCTCGTGCCCTGGCAAGGACAGTGCCGGCAAAGAGCTCCACTTCTGTCTTTCTGTGGGCCAGGGCGTCCTGACGCATGGAGGGCATGCTCTCGGGGGCAAGAGTAGCAGCCAGGGCAATGTATTCCTGCAGATCCTGCTCGCTCAGGGCAATGCCGCAGGCGTTGGCAACCGCAATGGCTTCGCGCATGGCCGCGATGAACAGGTCCCTGGCCCGGCCTTCCACCTGTATGGTGCCGTAGGTGCCCTCGAAGACAGCCACCACCTGATTGATGCCCACATTGAACATCCACTTGGCATAGAGCCTGTGGATGATGTCTTTGTCTTCCCGGCAGGGAATGTCGCAGGCCTGCAGGAGCGCAAGCACCCGGGCAACATCCGGCTGCAGGGCTTCCCTGTCCGTACCCAGAATGAGCTCGCCGGGATGGCCGCAGACGAGGCTGTGCCTTGTGCGCAGGGCGTCCATGCCCTGGGCTATGCAGTGGAGGACGCGGGCTTCGGGGTAGGCCCTGGCGAGGTGTTCTTCGCTGGTGATGCCGTTCAGAAGGGAGATGATGACGGTGCCAGGGCCCACATGCTGCCTGCAGTCTGTGATGGCCGAAGCAAGGGTTGTGCCCTTCACGGCCACGATGAGCAGATCGGCCGGACGAGGCTGCGGGTCCTCGGGAGCGGCCAGGGTGAAGTGGCAGGGCGTGCCGTTGCAGAAGATGCCTTCCTGGCCGTAGTGGGCCTGCCTTGCCCTGTCGGCAATGCAGGTGAGCGTGCAGACCTCGGGCTTCTGGGAGAGCCTGTGGGCATAGAGAATGCCCAGGGCGCCAAGGCCGATGAGCGAGACGGCAGCCGGAGTGTGAAAGCCTGTGGCGGACATGATGCCTCCTTGGGGAAGAAAAAGAGGGGAGAAAAGGAAAAAATGGGGATCTGGCAGTCCGGGGACCTGCTGGCAGCCTCTTTTTGCGAGTCGTGTGACCTGGATCCTTGTCAGACATCGAACCTGGGCGTCAGATGGTTTTTGTCCCCTGGCCCCTGTTCTTTGTCCGTTGTCCCCGATCTGCTGCTCACTGGCAGACAGGGGTCGTGCCCTGTCCTTCTGCAGGTTCAGATTGCAGGGCCCGGATCCCGCGTGTTGTCAAAGGGACGGCTTCGGGGTAGTTCTTCCTGTTCGACGCCGAACGACCCCGGGGACCAGGCGAGTCCTGGGCCGCAGGGCCCGAATGGCTCGCACCAAAAACGTCCATCCGGAAGCAGACAGGTCCTGGCTCCTGCCTGGCAACCTGTCCGGCACACCATCCAAAAAGAGCACCTCTCAACGGAGCACATCCAGCACGGAGCACATCACGGAGTACCCATGCGCAGAACAGATCTGGAAGTCACCGATCGCAAACACATGCGGGAAATTCTCGAGGACTGCCCCCTTGTCCACTTGGGCCTCTCTGACGGCAGCGAACCCTACGTAATTCCCATGAACTTTGGCGTGGAGATGGACGAGCAGACGTGCGTCTTCTATTTCCACTGTGCCAGGGAAGGCCGCAAGCTGGACATCATGGCCAAAAATCCCAGGGTCTGCGTGGAGGCCACCATCTATACGCCGCGCCCCAGGCCCGAGGCCGGGAGCACGGAAGCCTGCTGCGGCAGGGAAGACGCCGATCGGAGTGGCGAAGCGGGCGGAAACGGGCACAGGGGCCATCGCGGCCTGCGCTATCAGTGCGTCGTGGCCACAGGCACAGCCACCATTCTGGAAGACGAGGCGGAGCGGCGTGCGGCCCTCTCGGCCCTGCGCAGGCACAATGGCCGGCCGGACCGGGAAGAGAGCGCAGAGCGGCTGGCCAGGCTCTGCCTGTTCAAGGTGGTGGCCGACACCATCACCTGCAAGGAACGCGGCTAGTCCCCTGGACATTCGGGAGGCCTGCTGCCTGTGCATTGCTCCGGGGCCTGCGACCTGGGAGCTTCTGGTCCTTGATGAACATTCATGGGCACAGCGCACGGCAGAGGGCACGGGAGCAAGGCAATGGAAGCAGAGAGCGAAGCAAGACGGGAAGAGGCCGGAGAACAGGCGCCACGGCAGCGCATGGTGTTCTCCTACGTGTCCAGGCTCCACAAGAAGGGGCATGCCTATATTGTGCAGGAGCTGGAACGGGCCGGCATGGTCGGCGTGGTGCCAAGTCACGGCGACATCCTGGCCCACCTTTTTGTGCGGGAGAGCTGCACCATGAGCGAGCTGGCCCGTCTCATAGGCCGCAGCAAGTCCACCTCCACGGTGCTGGTGGAAAAGCTGGAAAAGCACGGCTATGTGCAGCGCGAGCAGAATCCCAGGGATTTGCGCAGCCTGCGCGTGCATCTCACCGAAAAGGGGCGGGCGATCAGGCCTGCCGTGGACCGCATTTCCACAGGCCTCAATGCCCTGCTGGAAGAGCGGCTCACAACGGAAGAACTGGACATGCTGGAGCGCCTGCTGGCCCGCTGCGTGGACGAGCCGGCGACCCGGGCGCCCGGAGAGAGGGAACCGGGGGCCTGAGGACCTCGTTCCTTTGCGACGATCCCTGCCTTTGCCTGCAGGGGGCTCAGGCGGAGAGCTTCTTTTCCAGCAGCACGAGCTGCACGTCGGCTATGCCGTTGAAGACGCAGGGCACGATGGCAATCTCCTGGTAGTTGAGCTTCTTGTAGAAGGCCCTGGCCGGCAGGTTGCGGGCATTGGTGTCCATGCGCAGGAAGGGGCAGCCCTGCTGCAGGGCATAGTCCTCGTAGAAGCGCACAAAGGCCCGGCCCAGGCCCTTGCCCTTGTGCAGGGGATCGATGACCAGGGTGTGCAGCACCATAACCTTTTCGTCCGGGGCCGCATGCTGCCAGGGCGCGCCCTTGTAAACGTCCACCTGCAGCTGGTTGAGGACAGCGGCTCCGGTCACCTGACCGTCCGTTTCCTGCACAAAGAGGTCGTCCCGTTTCAGGGCCGTCAGGGCCGTGTCCCTGGTGGGATAGATGTGGCGGACCCAGCCTGTGGTGCCAGAGCCTGCCTCTTCCAGGGCAAGAATGCGGTCGTAGATGGCTGTAATGGCATCAAGGTCCTGTTCTGTTGCCTTGCGGAACAGGGGGCTGCCGGAGGAAGCCGCGGACAATGGGGATAACGTGGACAAGGGGAGACCTCCCTGACGTCGTCCTGGGGGAACAAAGAGGACTATCTGCAAGGACGCACATGGTGCAGAAGGGACAGATCCTTTCTGCACCATGCTGTATTTTTCAGGCTGTGGTATGGGCAGGGCTCCTGCAGCAGGAGCCCTGGAATCAGGCTGTCGGCAATCGGCCTACCAAAGGTTGCGTTCCTGGCAGGCCCGCTTCACAAAGCGGTTTTCATTGCCCTGCAGCTTTTCTATGCGCCGCGTGCGCGTGCACTCCCAGGCATCCACGGGATACTGGCGATCCCAGGCCGTAAAGAGGCGCTGCTGCTGCCGGCTCAGGCGGTATTCGGGGTAGGAATCGGCCATGTAGAGGGCTGCCCTGGCCACGGCGCCCCTGGCGCGGGCCGGCGGCTCGAAGCGGTTGCCGTCCACCCTGGCCTCGCAGCTGCCGAAGGTCGGGGCCGTGCCCGGCAGCTCGGAGTACTGCTTGTTGCCGCGCACGGCATTGACGGCACCTATGGCCGGAAAGAGGTTGTACATGTCGGCCTGCATGTAGCGGTAGCGCTGGTTCACCTTTTCGGCGCAGCGACGGCCCTTGAAGGCCTTGCCCTTGTTGCTCACGCACTGCGCATCGCCCTCGCGCCATTCCCTGAAGGCCCGGCCGAAGTTTTCCGCCGGCACGGCGTGCTCCCATTCCACGCGCAGGGCGCGCCTGGCATGGGATGGCGTCACAAAGCCCGAGGGCAGATCTATGTTTTTCCTGTTGTCAAAGGACGCGCCGCAGTAGAGAGTGACCCTGTGGTCGTGGTAGACTTGGCGCTCGAGCAGGCGCTTGGCCGTGTTGAAGCTGTCGTTGGTGGTATTGCCCTGAGCCTGGGCAGCAGTCGGCAGGCTCAGGGACGCCGCCACGGCCAGGGCACAGGCGGCCCGTTTCAAGAATGGGAAAAAGAGTGTGTTCATGTCGCTTTCAGGCCCGCTGCCTCCTGTCCATGCGGAGCGGACAGGTGGCACGGGCGTCTGCCTCCGTTGTTGCAGGATGCAAGCCTGTTGGGATGATCAGGAAGTTCGCCGTCCGGAGTGTCAGGCGGACTACTTCTCGCCGGCCTTTGCGGCTTCCAGGGCCCGGACCAGGGCATCGCGCCAGATCTTCAGGGCCGTGACGCGGGCGTACTTCTTGTCCTCGGCCGAGAGGATGTGCCAGGGCGCGTAGGCTGTGCTGGTGCGCAGGAACATCTCGTCCGCAGCCACCAGGTACTGATCCCACTTTTCCCGGTTGCGCCAGTCTTCGGGTGTTATCTTATAGCGCTTCCAGGGCGTGTTCTCGCGTTCCTTGAAGCGTCTGAGCTCCTCTTCGGAGGAGATGTGCAGCCAGAACTTGAGCAGGATGTTGTTGTTCTTGGTGAGCTGATGCTCGAAGTGGTTGATTTCCTCGTAGGCCCGGCTCCAGTCCCTGCGGGGGGTGAGTTCCTCCACCCGCTCCACCAGCACGCGGCCGTACCAGGATCGGTCGTAGATGGTCACAAAGCCCGAGCGCGGGATGTGGCGCCAGAAGCGCCACAGATAGTGGTGGGCCAGTTCTTCGTCCGAGGGCGAGCTGATGGGAATGACGCGGGAGATACGGGCGTCCACGCCGGCCAGCAGGCGGCGGATGGTGCCGCCCTTGCCGGCAGCGTCCATACCCTCGAAGATAAGTGTGCTGGATATGTGATTTTTGTAGGCCTGATAGGTGAGATCCTGCAGCTCTTCCTGCAGCTTCTTCAATTCCTTCTTGTACTCGTCCTGCGCAATGGTGGGCGAAAGATCAATGGCCTCCAGGGTGGTCAGGGGAACTGTGGCCAGAAAGCCTCGGCGCTCGATGGGCTGCATGCCTGTGCCGGTCTGCGTGGGGACGTAGGCCGTGTCCGCAGCATGGGCATTGTCGAATCCGTCCTTCTGGTCCTTCCCTTTTTTCGGATCTTTCTGGTCCTGTACAGCTGTTGCGTCGGCAGCCTCCCCAACCTGATGCGCCTCTGGGCTGGCAAAGCTCAGGGAGGCCTGCTCGAGCTTTTCCTCGGCCTTGGCCGCGATTTTCAGGCCTGCCTCCCTGGCCTTCTGAATGGGCAGGACGCGATTGACCGTGTCCACGATGGCCTTGGCCACGGCCAGGTTGCGGAAGTTGGCATCGGCTGCGTCGATGATGGTCCAGGGCGCGTAGTTGCGGTCGGTCAGGGTAATGCCCTGGGAGGCTGCGGCCACCAGGGCATCGTAGTTGCCCGAGGTCTTCTTGTCGTAGGGCGTGAAGTGGCGCAGGGTCTTGTGCTCCAGCCTGTTCTTGAGACGCTTGTCATGGGTCTTGCGGTCCAGGTGCAGCCAGATCTTCACAATGGCCATGCCGGACAGGGCCAGGCTTTCCTCCAGGCCCTTGAACTCGTACATGCGGGAGAGAAATTCCTTGGCATCGAGTTCTCCGCAGCAGTGCTGGCGCATGGTGGAGCCGTACCAGCCGTCAAAGAAGACCGAGGTCTCGCCCTTGCCGGGCAGGCAGCGCCAGAAGCGCCATTCCAGGGGACGCTCGCGCTCGTCGTCCGTGGGCTGCCAGAAGACAAAGTTGTGCAAAAATTTCCCGTCCATCCATTCGGAGAGCAGGTTCATGACTGCACCGCGGCCCGAGCCGTCCACGCCGCTGATAATGATGAGCAGCGGAATCTTGCGATCCCTGCAGATGCGCTGGGCCTGGAAGAGCTTCATGCGCATGTGCGGTGCATAGGTTTCGTATTCTTTCTTTGGGCAGGATCGGCCCAGGACGACAGTGTCAAACATGGGATGCTCCCTGGTCCCTTGGGACCATGCAAAGGACAAAAAAGCGGAACGTGTCTTTTCAGAGGTCGCAAGTATGTGCGAAAAAGCCTGTACAGGCAAGCGGAGCCGGGGAGCGGGCCAGGAGGACAGGACCGCCTTGACAGGGAAAGGGGGGCAGCATAGCGTCCCTGCAAGCATGGGCACTGCAGCCCTTTGCACAAAACCACACAAAGGAGTGAGGCCATGTCCGTCCTGGTTGTTGATCATCCCCTGGTGCGCCACAAGCTGGGCATCCTGCGCAGGGACAGTACAGGTACCAGCGAATTTCGTCAGGTTGCCAAAGAAATTGCGGGCCTGCTCATCTATGAGGCGAGCAAGTACTTTGCCACCGAGAAGACCACGGTACAGGGCTGGGCAGGCCCTGTGGAGATAGATGTTCTCTCAGGCCGCAAGGTCACCATTGTCCCCATCCTGCGGGCTGGCCTGGGACTCATGGACGGGGTTCTCAACATGATTCCCGGTGCCAAGATAAGCGTTGTTGGCATGTACAGGAACGAAGAGACCCTGGAGCCCGTGGAATACTACGCCAAGTTTGCCACCAGCCTGCACAGCCGCCTGGCCATCATCCTGGACCCCATGCTGGCCACGGGCGGATCCCTGGTGGCCGCCATAGATTTGCTCAAAAGACACGGCTGCAGGCACATCTGCAGTCTGAACCTGGTCTGTGCGCCTCAAGGCATTGCCAGGGTGCAGGAAGCCCACCCCGATGTGGACATCTTTACGGCCTCCATAGACGAGACACTGGACGAAAATGGCTACATTCTGCCAGGACTTGGCGATGCCGGAGACCGCCTTTTCGGCACACGCTAACCCTTTTTCCCAGGAGGCCCCATGCTGTTCTGCCCAAAACATCTTCGCCCGCGCAGGCTCGCCTCGCTCCTCCTACCTGCCCTTCTTTTTGTTCCGCTTGTGCTGGCCGACGCGCAGCCTGCCTGTGCAGTAAGTCCGGAAGACGCCCTGGCCATTGCCCTGGAGAACGCCAAAGTGCCCAGGCGCGACCTCACCGACCTCAAGATACAGAGAGAAGAGGAGGGCGGTCTGCCCGTCTACAAGATAGAGTTCGAGACCGAATACGGGGACTACGACTTTTGCGTGACCCGCAGGGACGGGGAAATCGTCGATGCGGACTACGAGGTGCAGGAGGAATGGGTACACCATCTGGGAGGGCACCCTGTGTCCGCAGCCGATGTGCGGCGCCTGGTGGCCTCCAGGATTCCCGGCGCACGGGCCGAAGATATCCGTGTGCGCAGGGAAGGGGACGGGCAGCCCCGCTACGAGGGCTTCTGCCAGTTTCGGGGCATAAAGTACGAATTCGAGGTGGACGCCGGCACCGGCATCATCACGGACTGGAACGCCGACCTGCGCCGCTAGCCCCTGTCCGACCTGGCACAATTTTCAAAAAGACGCCCGTGCCCGGACGCAAGCCCCCTGGTACAGGGAGTCCCGTGCCCGGACAGACAGGCACGATCACCATCCTAAAGACATGATGGAGGAACTCATGGAGACAACCGCGAAGACTTGCATGGACGCTTTGCAGTGCATCCGCACCCGCCGTTCCTGCCGCTCCTACGAGGACAGGCCCGTGGCGCCCGAGACGCTGCAGGAACTGCTCACCCTGGGTACCCGTGCGGCCACGGGATCCGGCATGGAGCCCTGGGGCTTTGTGCTCATCGATGGCAGGGAGAAGATTCAGGCCCTGTCGGACGAGATCAAGGCCTGGCTGCGGCCGCGCTTGGGCGAGTTGCCCTGGCTTGCCCAGTACGAGGAGTGGCTTGGCCGCGACTCCTACAACATCTTCTACAATGCCCACAATGTCGTGATCATCTACGGCGATCCGGCCTCGCACTGGTACGTCTATGACGCAAGCCTCTGCACGGCCAACATCATGCTGGCCGCCCATGCCCAGGGGCTTGGCTCCTGCTGGATTGGCTTTGCCGAGTCCTTCATGGATCTGCCCGAGATCAAGGAACGCTTTCATGTGCCTGCCGAGTATCGCATTGTGAGCACCCTGAGCCTTGGCTACGCCAAGGGCCACATGCCCGAGGCACAGAGGAAGGAGCCGCGCATCTTCTGTCAGGGCTAGGATGTGTCAGGGCCAGGCTGACCTTTCAGGGTCGGTACAGGACACTGTACTGTGCACAAGATCGCATACCGGTCTCTGAAAAGCCGTGCTTCTTGGCTGGTCCTGCGGGGCAGAGAGTCGGAAAACAGGGCCAAAGAGGAGACAGAACTCTGTATCCTTCCTGCGGATACAGTTCCTTTTTCTGTTCTTTTGGCAAGATGCAGGGCCATGTACAATGCATTTTTCCTGCTCTTCAGAACAATGAAGAAGGAAACATCTTCTGTCTGTGCCTCTTTTGTCCCCTGCCTTTTCCTTCGGATACAGCACCCCTCTTGACTTCCCGGACTTTTTTCGGCACGGTCGCACAAACTCCTGTCGGGCACAGGACAATCTTTAGGAGATATTCGCATGAAACGTCTCATTCTTGCGCTGGCCATGGTGTTCGCTCTGGCCCTGCCCAGCGTCTCTTCGGCCGCCAGCGGCATGTACCTCGCTCCCAAGTTCCTCATGACCGTACAGAACACAGGGATCGTGGACCGCAGCAGCTCCATGGGCGGCTTTGGCCTGGATCCCTACTCCCAGTTCACCCTGGGCGGCGCCCTGGCCGCAGGTTATGACTTCTGGCCCCAGCAGATGCTGCCCCTGCGCGTGGAAATTGAATTTGCCATGCGTGGCAACAGCGAGACCGAGTGGAGCGGTGTCCGTGGCACCTCCGAAATGACCTTCAACAGCACCACCCTGCTTGCCAACGTCTACTACGACTTCCACAACAGCACGGCCTTCACTCCCTACATTGGCGCCGGTCTCGGCCTGGCCTTCAACTACCTGGGCTTCGATACCGAGTATTACAATGGTGGCGGATACTCCATGGACGACCGCCAGACCAACTTTGCCTGGCAGGTGGGCGCCGGCGTGGCCTATGCCATCAACGAAAACATTGCCGTGGATGTGGCCTACCGCTACCTGGATCTCGGCTATACCCAGGTCGATTCCTACTACGGCGATGCCGGCATCCGTCCCTACAACCACGAATTCATGCTCGGCCTGCGCTTCGGCTTCTAATCGGCCTGCGCACAGCTGAACGACCCGTTCAGGGGGCTCTGTCTTTCACAGGAGGCAGGGCCCTTTTTTTGATCGCTCAGGCCAGAGCCAGGGGACCGGGACCCTTTCTTCTGCCCCCGTCTGGCTACGGGCGCTTTTTTTCGCGCATACATTGCCACTTTGCCGGAACAAGTCTATAGTCACTTGAGTGATCCTCAAAAAATTCGGGGGATGAACTTCATTTTCACTTGGGAGGGTGGATAATGGCTAAAGTTGTGGGAGAATTTTCCCTGATCTTCAAACTCCTGGCAGGCATCTTCCTCGGAGCCATCCTGGGCATGTTCCTGGGCGCCAATGCGGACAGCGCGACCGTTGGCCGCATCATGAACGTGGTTGTATCCCTGAAGCATGTCTTCGGCCAGGTCATCTTCTTTCTTGTGCCTCTGGTCATTGTGGGCTTCATTACTCCTGCCATTGTCCGCCTGGGGCAGAATGCCAGCAAGATGCTCTTTGTGGCCGTCTCTCTGGCCTACATTTCCTCTCTGGCTGCAGCGCTCTTTTCGACCGCAGCAGGCTACACCATCATTCCGCATCTTTCTGTGGCCACGTCCGTCGAGCCCCTGCGCAAGCTGCCGGAGATCATCTTCCGCCTGGACATTCCGCCCGTGTTCTCCGTGATGACGGCTCTGGTGCTGGCGCTCTTCTTTGGCGTGGCCATTGCCCTGACCAGGTCCGACACCATGGCGAGCCTCTTCCGGGAACTGGAAGCCGTGGTGAGCAAGCTCATCTCCCTTGTGCTCATTCCCGTGCTGCCCTTCTTCGTGGGCCTGTGCTTCCTGTCCCTCTCCTATGAGGGCCTTTTGAGCATCCATCTGCCGGTCTTCATTTCCATGGTGCTCATTGTCATCTGCGGCCACTTCATCTGGCTGGCCGTCCTCTACGGCATTGGCGGCATCCTGTCCGGCAGAAGCCCTGTCCAGGTCTTCCGTCACTACCTGCCGGCCTACCTGACGGCCGTGGGCACCATGTCCAGTGCGGCCACTCTGCCCGTAGCCCTGCAGTGCGCCCGCAAGTCCACGGTGCTGAGCAAGACCATGACGGAATTCATGATCCCCCTGGGCGCCACCGTGCATCTGTGCGGCAGCGTGCTCACCGAGACCTTCTTCTGCATGACATTGCACCTCATGCTCTACGGTTCCCTGCCTGATGCCGGCACCATGATTCTTTTCAGCGTGCTGCTGGCCATCTTTGCCGTGGGCGCTCCCGGCGTGCCCGGCGGCACAGTGGTGGCTTCCCTTGGCATCGTGACCGGCGTCCTTGGCTTTGATGCCAACGGTGTGGCCCTGCTCATCGCCATCTTTGCCCTGCAGGACAGCTTTGGCACAGCCTGCAACGTGACCGGCGACGGCGCCCTGGCCCTCATGATGGAAGGCCTGTTCAACAAGCATGGCGAACTTGGGCCCCTGCAGTCCGGTGACGGTGTTTCCGACAGGGGCTAAGAGAACACGCTCTTTACGAAAACACGCAAGCTGACCCTTTTTGCCACAGAGAGCCGCCTCAAAAGGGCGGCTCTCGGCGTATCTGGCAAGAAAAGCAGGGGCAGAGGAGGCAGGCCAGGTGCCAGGAGCTCTTGAGTTTCCTGCGGCAAAAGTTTAGTTCTTGCGTCCCCTGTGTACATGGTCTCTGCAAGAACCGCTCTCTGCCCTGCTCCTTGTCAGGCAGGCCAGGCCAGACGTGCAGGACATCTCCTCTTCGTCATGCTTTCGGATGTTTCCATGGATAATGAAGCCCTTTTTGCCCTGTTCCGTTTTGCCGTCGACATGGCCTGCGTGGCCGCCTTTGCCCTGAGCGGCGTGCTGGCCGCCAGAGACCGCAAGGCCGAGCTGGACATGTTCGGCGTGGTTGTCGTGGCCGTGGTCACGGCCATTGGCGGCGGCACCCTGCGCGACGTCCTCCTGGATGTGCCGGTCTTCTGGCTGGAGGACACAAGCTTTATCTACTGCCCCATCCTGGCCGGTCTGGCCGGCTTCGTGATCACCAAGGACCGCGTGCACCCCAATCTGGACCTCATGATCACGGTCTGTGACGCCATTGGCCTTGCCTATTTTTCGGTCATGGGCGCCGTCAAGGCCCAGGAACTGGGCATGGGACCGGTGACCTCCGTGCTCATGGGCCTCATGACCGGCATCAGCGGCGGCATGATGCGCGACACCTACACGCGCCAGGTGCCCTTTGTTATGCGCAAGAACGGCGAGTTCTATGCCACGCCCACGCTCCTTGGCTGCATTGTCGTGGTCAATGTGCCGGGTTCCCTGGGACTGTGGGCCGGAGGCCTGCTCTGTCTCATCCTGCGACTGGCAGCCGTGCGCTGGAAGCTCAAGCTCCCTGGCGTCAGCTGGTAGAACCCCGACTGGCAGGACCTGGTCTGACAGGTTCGGGGCCAGGCTTTTTTTTCCTGGCCAGGGTCCTGACAAGACGGGCAAAAGGCCTTGCCGTGGCAGAAAAGAGTCCGCAAATTTCTTCCACCCCTTGACGCGCAGGCCCTGCAGGGAGCACAAGAGAAGAAGGACAAGCCTTCGTGTCTGTCCCTGATGTATCTGCCTGCGTGGCAGGTAGCCGGGCTGACACATATCTGGTCCAGATGTATCGGACCAGTCATCAGGCAAGGGAGCAGGCTTCTCCCCATGCCCCAAAAAACAGATTCACCACAACGTTCGTCCTGCAAGGAGACGCATTCCAATGTTCACCCCCACCCGCACTGCCCATCTGCAGAGCATCCTGTGCTCCGTGGCAGTTTCAGGCGCAACCTGACGCGTGTGCGTGCGGTGGGGCTGGATGTCCCGCATCCTTTTGCCAGGGCGCATTCCCGGCGCACGCAGACCCTGAGGTCTGACGCGATCCTGTTCCTTCGCAAGGCCCTGACAAACAAGACGTTCCACCGCATCTGAAAGCAGTCTGCTTTTGGTTATGCGGTTTTTTTGTGCCTGAAAAAAAGCCGTACCCGGACGTATCTGTCGTCCCGTTTCTCATCAGGCAAAAGACAAGGAGCGGTCTTGTGAAGAACAATTTCTTTGCCACCACAGCCGGCATCATCTGCACCGGCGCCCTCATTGGCCTTCTGGCCATTCTTCTGCAAAAGCTGGGCAACCCCGGCAACATGGGCATCTGTGTCGCCTGCTTCGAGCGCGACGTGGCAGGCGGCCTGGGCCTGCACAGGGCAGCCATTGTGCAGTACCTGCGTCCCGAAATCATGGGCCTTGTGCTGGGCGCCCTGGCAGCAGCCCTCATCTCCGGCGAGTTCAGGCCCAGGGCAGGCTCTGCCCCCATTGTGCGCTTTGTGCTGGGCATCATTGCGGCCATGGGCGCCCTGGTCTTCCTGGGCTGCCCCTGGCGGGCCATTCTGCGCCTGGCCGGCGGTGATGCCAATGCCATCCTGGGCCTGGCGGGCCTTGCCACAGGCATCTTTGCGGGCACGCTCTTCTTCCGCAACGGCTACTCCCTTGGCCGCAGCAGCACGCAGAGTGTGGTCACAGGCGCAGCCTTTCCCTTTCTCATTGTCTGCCTGCTCGTCCTGGCCCTGGTCTTTCCGCAAATTTCCGGCCAGCCCCAGAGCGGACCCCTCTTCTATTCCGTCAAGGGACCGGGCTCCCAGCACGCCCCCTTCCTGGCGTCCCTGGGCATAGCCTTTCTGGTGGGCTTTGCCGCCCAGCGCAGCCGCTTCTGCACCATGGGCGCCCTGCGCGACCTCTTCCTCTTTGGCTCCACCCACCTCTTTTCAGGCCTCTTTGCCATGTTTGCCGCAGCCCTTGTGGCCAACCTGGCCCTGGGCTCCTTCCACTTCGGCTTTGAGGGCCAGCCCGTGGCCCACACCGTCTCCCTGTGGAACTTCCTTGGCATGGTGACCGCAGGTCTGGCCTTTGCCCTGGCCGGCGGCTGCCCGGGTCGGCAGCTCTTCATGGCAGGCGAGGGTGACGCCGATGCCGGTCTCTTTGCCCTGGGCATGCTGGTGGGCGCTGCCATGGCCCACAATCTCGGCACGGCCAGCTCCGGTGCCGGCATTGGCGCCTATGGCGTGGAAGCCACCCTCATTGGCCTTGGCGTCTGCCTTGTCATTGGCTTTGCCCACTGCCGCAAGGCGTAGGGGCATCCCGTTGAGGTTGGCAATGTTCAGCGACTGCCACCGTATGTGGCGCAGACAAGAAGCAAGTCAGCAAGATGCAAGGAGAATGCAGCATGCGTACTATTGATTGCCGGGGCCTTTCCTGCCCGCAGCCCGTGGTCCTCTTCACCCAGGCCCACAAGGAAAACAGTACCGATCCCATGGATGTGCTCGTGGACAATATGGCCAGCGTGGAAAACGTGAGCCGTGCCGCCCGCAAGAAGGGCTGGCAGGTCACTGCCGTGGACGCGGCGGACATGGGGCCTGACGTGGTCCGCCTGGAGCTCAGGCGGTGAGCGTCTGGCAGCGTTTCTTTCGAGGTGTTCTGGGCAGGGGGGCAGACCAAAGCACGTCTGCCCCACCGGCCCCGGCCCCGGCCCAGAAGCCGGCCCGGGGAGAGGTGGATCTGGGCTTTCTGGTCTTCGAGCAGACGGGCGAGGTCCTTGCGGCCGAGCGCCTGCTGAAACAAAAGGGCTTTGCCGTGGAGGTGAAGGCGCCGCCTGCCGCTCTGCGCCGGGGCTGCGACATGGTGGTGGTCTGTCCGCTCATGGCCTGTCTGCAGGTGCAGAGTCTTTTGAAGGAACAGCAGCTTGAGCCCCTGGACTTTGTGCCCGTGTCCGATCCCCTGCTTGCGCCCGTGTCCCTCTTTCAGACCACGGATTTCGGCGACTGGTTCATGGTGCGGGCAGCCAACATGAAGATCACGGTGGAAAAGGCCACGGGCCGCATTGTGAATGTCTCCGGCGGCGGCTGCCCGGATGTGCCCTATCTGGCAGGCCTTCTGCTGGGCAGACATTTGGACGAGGCCGGGGAGCCTGTCCTGAAGGGCCGGACCCTGTGTTCCTATGCCCTGCAAAAGGCCCTTGAGGAGGCACGACGACAATGGCATGGCTAGTGTGCGGCACCATTCCCGACCAGTCCTTTTCCCTGTACCTGGGGACTGGTCACTGTGATCCGGAGGCAGGTCTGCTCCATCTGGCAGATCTTGATCCTTTGCCCGTGCAGCGGGGCAGTGCCACCCTGGTGGCCACGGCCTTTCTGGCAGCGCACTGCCTTCATATGCCGCCCCCGGACGTTCTGCTTGTGGGCGACACCGGAGACGGTTCTGGCAGCAGAGCGCTCTATGCCCGCCTGGCCGGCATGCTGGGGCAGGAGTATGGCGAAACCCGCTATGCCGGCCTCACCTTCCACTACCTTTTCCCCGAGCTGGACGGTCACAACAGGGTACTGGCCGCCCTGGAGGACTGCGAGCAAAGGCCCCTGCTCGTGGCCGATGCGGGCTTCATGTATGCGGCCAAGATGAGCGGCTATGCCCAGAGCTACGACCTCTTCACCCCGGATGCGGGCGAGCTCGCCTTTCTGGCCGACGAGGCAGCGCCTCATCCCCTGTATACCAGGGGCTTTCTCTCGGCCGGCGAGGCCGATGTGCCGGAGCTTGCGGCCAGGGCCTGGAAGGCGGGCAATGCAGCCAAAAATCTGCTTGTGAAGGGCCAAAGCGACGTTCTTGTCAGCGAGGGGCAGATTGTGGCCAGGGTGGACGAGCCCATGGTGCCGGCCCTTGAGGCCATAGGCGGCACAGGGGACCTTGTGGCAGGCCTTGCCACAGCCCTTCTTCACAAGGGTCTGCCCATGCACAAAGCCTGCCTTGCCGCTGCCCGTGCGGCCCGCAGGGCAGGGGCTCTGGCCAGGCCGACGCCTGCCACGCAGGTGGCAGCGATTTTGCCCTTTATCGCACAAGCCCTGCAGCAGACGCTTGCAGAGGACGAGCCGGCAATGCCGGCGTAATATCCGGACAGGAACGGGAGCAGAGTAACGAGAGCAGAGCAACGGGAGCACAGAAACGCCCGGGAGGTGCAGTGAGGATGCTGCATCACCCGGGCTTTTGCTGTCTGGCCGTCCGGCCGCCCGACAGACCGATCATCAGGCAATCAGGCAGCCCGCAAGGGGACCGGGCTGCCGGCACAGGCACACCTTGACAGCAGAACTTGCTGGAGTATAGTTCACTTAATCGTGTTTTAGTAAAGTGTACACCAGCAAGAAAGTGTGTTCGGGGAGGCGTATGCTCATTGGCCGCACACAGGAACTGAAGCTCCTTGAGAGCGCATGGAAAGAGGAGGGCCTGGGCACCCTTGTCCTCTACGGAGGCCGCAGGGTGGGCAAGACAGCCCTTGTGCGCGAATTTCTTGCCGGCAGGAGGGCCGTCTTCTTCACGGCCCTTGAGTCCAGCCTTGTCCAGAACCTGCACAACCTCCATCATGCCATGGTGCTCTCCGGGCTTTTCACGGAAGAGGAAACGGGGGATCTCACGGACTTTGACCGCACCCTGGCAGCCCTCTTCCACAAGGCCTGCGGGGAACATGTTGTGCTCGTCTTTGACGACTATCCGCTTCTTGCCCGTTCCTTTCCGGACATCAGCCGTCTTCTGACCGGCTTTGTGACAGAGTACCGGAGCAGGGCCAGACTCTTGCTGCTTGTCTGCGGCTCCTCCCTCTCCTGGATGGAAAAACAGCTCGCACAGGATGGCACGCTCGCCGATCTTGGCGCCCGGGTGCTCAAGCTCAGGCCCCTGGACTTTCTGACCCTGCACCGCCATTTCCACCGCTATTCCCTTCAGGACGCGGCCCGCACCTACGGCATTATCGGCGGTACGCCGCAGTACCTCTCCTGGCTCAGTCAGGAGCAGAGCCTGAAGGAGAATGTACAGCAGCATGTGCTCACGCCAGGCTCCCAGCTCTTCGAGGAGCCAGGGCACCTTCTGCAGCAGGAAATACGTGAGGCTGCCATGTACAATGCCGTGCTCTCGGCCATGGCTACAGGCGCACGCCGACTCTCGGACATAGCGGCAGGCGCAGGCCTCGACACCAGTGCCTGCACCCTCTATCTGAATCGGCTCATGACCCTGGACTTTGTGGCCAGAGAGCTGCCCCTGGGTGAGCCCAAAAATCGCCGCAAGACCATCTACCGCATCAAATACCCGCTCTTCCGCTTCTGGTACCGCTACATCCCGCAGACTATTTCCCTGCTTGCCGCAGGCAGGACCGAAGAGGTCTGGGAGCGCATCGTGCAGGACGAGCCTGTCTACATGCAGCGTATCTTTGCCGACATCTGCCGGCAGTGGCTGCAGACAAGTCCCCTTGTGGGCAGTGGCGCAACTGTCGGGCCCTGGTGGGGCAGGGATGAGCAGACGAAGGAGCGCGTCTTTGTGGATCTTGTGGCTGCTGAAGCGACTGGGGACGAGACAGCGAACAAGCCGGGAGACGCGAGCGTGGGGGCCTGTGTGTGGGACAGGCCGGCACAGGCGTCCGATCTGCAGACCCTGCAGCGCAGGGCCCGTCTGCTGCCCTTTGCCGGCCGGCGTCTCTTCCTCTTTTCTGCCAGGGGCTTTGCCCCGGACTGTCGCGCCCTGGCAGACGCGCTGCGCAAAGAGGAGCGCAGCCTTGTCACGCTCGTGGACTTTGCCGAAATGACGAAGCCCTTTTCCTGACAGGAGAAAACGACAGATCCGCATCTGCCGGTTTCACTTCTGAACCATCGTTCCGTTTCTCCTCTGTCTTCAGGAAGGCTGCATCCATGACCACCATGAACTCCGAAAAATCCACACAGTCCGCACAATCCGAAAATTCCGAAAATTCCGAAAAAAACGCCCAGGCCACGAAATCAGGGCAAACCTCGCAGTCCGGGAAAGGCCCCGGGACCGGGAAGCAGAAGCTCGACTTTGTCCTGCGCTGCCTGGCCTTCTGCCTGGGCATGTTCATCATGGCCTGCGGCATTGCCACCATCACCAATGCCGATCTGGGCACCACGCCCATCACCAGCATCCCCTATGCGGTCAATGCCCTCTTTCCCCTGACCATCGGCGTCTATACGGGCGGCATCAATGCCTGCTTCGTGCTGTTGCAGAAACTCGTCCTGGGCCGGGAGTTTCGCCTCTTCCATGCCCTGCAGCTGCCGCCTGTCCTCTTTTTCGGCATGTGCATAGACTTCTGGATGCACTGCACCTCCTTCATCGTGGCGCTGCCCTATGCCGAGCGCATGCTCTTTCTGTGCGCCGGCATCGTGATCATGGCCATCGGCATTCTCATAGAAGTGGCAAGCCACGTCATCGTGCTGCCCGGCGAAGGCATTGTCATGGCCATTGCCTACAAGACCAGGCGCAATTTCGGCACCATCAAGGTCCTCTGCGACGTGTCCATGGTCTGCATTGCCATGGTCATCGGCTTTGCCGGACTCGGGCATATCGTGGGCATACGCGAGGGCACGGTCATGTCCGCCGTGTTCACGGGCTTTGTGGTGCGCTTCTTCAGTTTCCTTGTCCGCACGATCTGGCCGCAGAGGGCAAAGAAGTAGAGGGTCGGCAGTCTGGTGAACACGTCGTCCCGGGAGGTCATCTGTTCAGGATGGCATCGGACCAGGACGCCATCGGGCCGGTCACAGGCGCACGGCCCCTTGCCTGCCTGAGGAGACGTGCTTATTTGTCCTTGCAGGAAATCAGTTTTTCGGGATCAGCCCCGGGGCCGTGTTCAGCCTCGCGGGACTGGTCCCCTGTCTTTTGGCGAGGGGGCTGTGCCCCCCTTGAGCATCAGAGGAGATGCACTATGGAACCCTTCAGCAAGCAGCAGCTGGCAGATTTTCTTGGAACCGATACCGCCACCCTTGGCCAGGACGACGAAGCCGATGCCCTGGCGTCCTATCTAACCACCCATGGCTACGAATTTGTGCTGAACAATGACGGCACCATTTCCGCCTACAGAGACGGCGTGCAGGCCACGGCAGACGAAGTGGCCGAGCTTGTGGCGGCCAGCCGCAACGAGCGTTCCTTCTAGGACGACAGAGGCCCGCACTGATTGTCGACGGCCCTGTGCCCCGGACACAGGGCAGACCAGAACACAACAGGACAGGGAAGGAGAAGAGACCGGATGCCTCTTTTCCTTCCCTGTCTCTCGTTTTTTGGGCAAAAGCCCCTACTTCTTTTGCTTGAGCAGCTTCTTCTGATAGGCCTCAATCTTGCGCACGCTCTTGTCCATGAGATTGAGCGGCCCCTTCTTGGCAAGCCAGATATTGAGAATGGTGATGCTCACCCGCATCTCGCGGCAGAGCTCCTTCGGCGTCAGGCCGGAGAGCTCGTAGAGGGCCTGTATGCCTTCTGCCGTGGGATGCTCTGGATCAAAGGGCCCGGCGGCTTTGGCAGCCTTGCCTGAGGCGGCAGCACTGGCCGCTTTGGAGGATCCGGCAGTCTTGCCCTGGGCGGTTGCCTTTTTGCCTGTGGCTGCACTGGCTTTTGCCTGCGCCTTGGCCTTTTGCAGGGCCGATTTCGAGAGGGTGGTCCCTGCTGTCCCGGATTTGGTCGCAGACGCGCCAGCCTGTGCAGACGGCCCGGACGCTTTTTTGGCCTTTTTGTCGACAGCTTTCCCGGCAGCCTCTGCCTGCGCAGGCGCTGCTCCTTGTGCAGAATTTCCTTGTGCAGAGTTCTCCTGGGCAGGACTGCCCAGGGCCGCATCAAGGATGCCCCTTTCGCCGTCTCCGGTCTCAAGGTCAATGCCGAAGAGGGCGCCCAGATCTTCGGAGCCGCTCAGGCTTTCCGCAGAATCGTCCACCGTGAAGTCGATGTCGCTGGCCCTGGCGCACAAAAGCGCCGGATCCAGGCCGCGCAGGGTGAAGAGCACGCCGGGATCCGTGTCCAGGCGCCGTCCAATGCCGTAGAGGACGCTGGCCGCGTGCTTGCACAATGTTGCCCAGTCCGGGCAGGAGCAGTCTATGTGGATCTCTTTCGGGAAGGGAATGATGCCGTTGTCCGGGTTGCCGACCAGCTCCTTGACATCCTTTGGTATCTTGCCCTGCAACAGATCGAGCTGGGAGGAGATTTTGCCATGCAGAAGCTCGGTGAGCTGACGGGTGCGCTCTGGCGAGAGCGGGGCAATGGTGATGTGCACCTTGTAGAGGCTTGTTCCGCTCACAAGGGCCGTGACTTCACCCTTCGCTATCTGCAGATCGCAGACGCAGCCATGGCGCAGATAGCTCTTGCCTCTGGGCAGGCGGTTTTCGTAGTCCGCGTAGCGCTCCATGTTGTCGCACCAGCTCTGGCCCCAGAAGGAGTGGGCTATCTTGCGATCCGTAAAGGCTTCGATGGGCTGGACATTCTTGCCCTTCTTGCGCAGCTTGGCCACCTGCTGGGCCGCCTTGTGCTTCTTTTCCGCCACCGAGACATAGGGGCCAAAGCCGCCGTATCCGTAATAGGCCATGCTACTCCTCCACAGCCAGCTTCAGATCAAGCCGGATGAGCTTCAGGAAGTCCTCGTCGCTCAGCGAGGTAATGCTGTTTTGCATATCGCCCAGGGCGTCCTCTGCCAGGGAGCGCTTTTCCTGCAGCATCTGGTCGATATGTTCCTCAATGGTGCCTCTGGTCAGGCATTTGTGCACGAGCACATTGTTTTTCTGGCCGATACGGAAGGCACGGTCCGTGGCCTGATCCTCCACGGCCGGGTTCCACCAGCGGTCCACGTGGATGACATGGGAGGCTCTGGTGAGGTTGAGGCCCGTGCCGCCAGCCTTGAGGGAGAGAATGAAGAAGGGCGGTCCGTCCTCGGCCTGGAATTCCTTCACAAGCTCCCCGCGCTTGCGCACGGCCACGCTGCCGTGCAGGATGAGGCCGGGGCGTCCGAAGATGCCGGTGAGATACTGCGCCAGGGGATCGATGATTTCCTTGAACTGGGTAAAGAGGAGCACGCGCTCCTGGCGTGCGGCAATTTCCGAGCAAAGCTCCCCTACGCGCTGGAACTTGCCCGAGCGCTCCGGCGCAAAGTCGCTGCCCTTGTCCGAAAGAAAGCCCGCCTGGGCCGGATGGTTGCAGAGCTGCTTCAGGAGCATGATGTACTGGATGATGCGCATGGGCCGGCTGGTGCCGTCTTCCAGGCTGTCCTTTTCCAGGTCCTCGGCAATGCGATCGGTGATCTGCTGGTAGAAGGTGGCCTGCTCCTTCGTGAGCGAGCAGTAGAGCGTGGTCTCCACCTTGTCCGGCAGGGAGGAGATGATGGATTTGTCGGTCTTGAGGCGGCGCAGGATGTAGGGCGCCGTGACCCTGCGCAAGGGCGCCAGGCCCTCCCGGCTCTCCATCATCTTTTTCGTCAGTTCCGCAAAGGCGCCGGAGGACCCCAGGAGCCCCGGGTTCAAAAAGTCGAAGAGCGACCAGAGGTCGGCGAGGCGGTTTTCGATAGGGGTGCCTGTGAGAGCAATGCGGCTTTGGGCCTGCAGGGCGCGGACCGCCCGGCTCTGCCTTGTCTGGGCATTCTTGATGGCCTGGGCCTCGTCCAGAATGACGCGCCGCCAGGACACTTCTTTGAGCCACTCCAGGCGCTGGCCCATGCTGTAGGTGGTGAGGACCAGATCAAGGCTCTCCAGCGGCATCAGCTCGTGCACCTCGGACAGGGTGCGCGGCAGGAGCTGCTCGGAGGGGTGCACAATGGCCAGGCGCAATGCCGGTGCAAAGCGGGCGGCCTCGGCCTTCCAGTTGGAGATAAGGGAGGCCGGCACAATGAGCAGGGTGGGAGGCAGGCCCTGTTCCTCCTCTTTCAGGCTCAGGAGCAGGGCCAGTACCTGTATGGTCTTGCCAAGGCCCATGTCGTCGGCAAGACAGGCGCCCATGCCAAGCTTGCCCAGCAGCCGCAGCCAGGAGACGCCGTAGACCTGGTAGGGTCTGAGGGTGGCCTGCAGACTGGGAATGGAGTCGCAGGTAATGGGCACCTCGCCCCGGGCTGCCTGCAGAAGTTCTTTGAAGCCCTCGCCGGGGGTGAGAAAGGACCATTCGGCAATCGCTTCCTCGTCCTCGGCGTCTGCGCCGTCCTCCCTGCGGCCGGGCAGGCCGGAGAGCATGCGCACGCCGTCAAGGTAGGAAATGGTGCCGGCCTCTGCCTCCCTTTTGACGTGTTCCCAGTGGGCCAGCACCTCGCCAAGCTTTTCCCGGTCCACCTCTATCCAGGTGCCCTTGAAGAGGGTGAGGCCGTCGCCGGCCCTTTTGAGGAGCTCCTCCAGTTCCTCTTTCGAGAGTTCCTCGTCGCCAATGGAAAAGCCTATGTCGAAGTGGGCCAGGGCGCCCATGCTCAGGGACGTCCTGCCCTCGGCAGAGGAGATGGTCACCTTGACCCTTGGGCGGGAGCGCTTTTTCCACCAGTCCGGCAGGCGCACGCCAATGCCGTCTTCTTCCAGGGCCGTGGCCGAGGTCAGAAAGGCATAGGCCTGCTCCGGCACCCAGGCCCTGGGCGCAAAGAGAGCCCTGGTCTCCAGCATGTTCTGCACCCACTGCAGATGCTCGGAGGCCTTCTGCACGGGCAGGAGCAAATGGCGCAGGGCTGCCACATTGCCCGTGCTGCCGTACTGCTTCACGGCCTGGGAGAGGGGCGTGTGCCTGAGCTGGCCTGAAGCATTGAAGCCTGTGGTATAGGTGGCCAGAAAGACAAAGGGCCGGTCTGTGTTGAGCTTGTTCTCTGCCAGATGAAAGAAGACGCGGCCCACCTGCTGCCAGTTGGGGGCATGGTGCGCCAGAAAGGGCGCAAGGCCTCCGTCCGCAGCCACCTGGTCCGCACACCAGGACAGCAGGCACTGCCAGATGTGCTCAAGGGCGTCACGAGAGAGGTATTCGCCGCCGGCCATGGGCGGCGCCGAGGCAAGCAGACTGTCTGCTTCCTCGGGCAGGGGCAGATCGGAGAGCCCCTGTGCTTCTTCGGGCGAGGGTGCGTCCGGATTGGCGGCATGGCAGAGCTCGCGAAGACACATTGCGGCGAGCCGGCCCCAGAAGAGCCGGTCCGGTTCCTTTGTGCGCTCCCTGGCGGCGCCTAAGGAGAAGAGCTCGGCTGGCCAGACCTCCTTTGGGGCAGAGGCTCTGGTCTTTGCTTTGGTTCCAGGTTCCGGGCCAGGGTGCTGCGAGCCAAAGCGCAGGATGGCATAGGGGGTGAGGGTGATGGTCTGTTCAAAGGCAGGCCTGGCCTGGTCGGACATGGGGCAGGGACTCCTTGGACAAAGGGAGAGGCAGGTCCTGACGACCTGGTGGCGGGCGTCGTCTGGCGCGCGTGTCGGAGCAGGACAGGCAGCACGCACAAGTGACTGGGAAAACAGGGATCAGTCTACATCGGCCTTGTGCTGTTCGGCAAGAGGCCTGCCAGACTTTGGATTTTGTCTTCAGGAAGTACTGCAAAAGACATCAGTCACCGGCTTGCCATTGAGTGCATGACGAATTTCTTGCGCGTTGAGCGCTAACCTGCCGGTATTGATGCGGCGAAAAAGATCAAACTTCACCTTTTCCGGAGTACCAGGCATGATAAGGTACCAGACAAGGTCCGCTCCCCGGATGGCCCGTTGCAAAGGGCGTGGAAGTTCGGAAAAGGTCTTGCCTTCGTGTTCCCTGAGGTACTCAGGCTCACTCAATCTCAAATCTTGAGCAATAACAAAACGGCGAATAGCAGTCAGGCGCTGCAATCCATCGACAACAAGCCATTTTTCATCGTTTGTTGCATCGAAATAGAAGGCGGGAACAGGAATACACAACATAAGCGATTCCATAAGACGAGACTGATCCCTTTCATTCCATATGCCCGCCTGTCGTTGAAAATAAGGTGCAAGATCAATTTCGTCATTTTCCAGTCGAGCCAACAGGGTATTCACATTGCCGGACCTGGAATCAATACGAATGGCACGCGTATCAAATGACTGGATAATGCGGTTCTCTTTCTCTTCAGGAAGGGTGCTGGTATCACTTCCGTCCATTACAGCTTCCAATTCAGAAACCTGTACCATATTAATGGCATTATCTCTATGCATATTTTTCCGTCATCGTCAGTCTTTTTCAATATATTTCGGCTATCACAGAATATTGATGAATACTGATAGTACAGCAAACGCATAAAGAGTATACAACAGATAACCTGGATCAAGTCACAAGTATCGATCTTTGGGCAATGGGCTGGAGGACTCACCGAGACGCCTGCCGGAAAGGCGTATACCTTATTCGCGGTCTCTGCCTGATTCTGGCGTATGGACGCCAAAGCATGCAAACTCCGCACGCTCTGCTGCTTCAGGGGACTTTTCGAGTGGTCCCGGAGGTCCCTGTATGGCCCAATGACCAAAGGACATTCGGGGACAGGCACAAGGGGCGTTTTCCCCTGTCCCTGTCCCCGAACGCTGAGACGTGAAGAGCGCCCTGGAAAGGCCTGGCTCCCTAACCGAGCTTTTCCTGCAAAAGCTTGTTCACGATGCCGGGATTGGCCTTGCCCTTTGTCTCGCGCATGACCTGGCCCATGAAGAAGCTCAGAAGCTTCTTCTTGCCTGCCTTGTAGGCTTCCACTTCGGCCGGATTGGCGGCAATGACCTTGTCCACGGCGCTGTCAATGGCCGAGCTGTCCGAGATCTGGGCGAGCTTGTGCTCGGTCACGTAGGCCCTGGGCATGGCGCCGCCGGTCATGAGGTCGGCAAAGATGTCATTGGCAATCTTGGCGCTGATAAGGCCCTCTTCCACGATGGTGACAAGCTCGGCCAGGGCCTCGGAGGTCATCTTCACCTCGCCGAAGGTCGTCTGGCTGTTGTTGAGCTCGCGCAGCAGGGGACCCAGGATGTAGTTGGCCACCTTCTTGGGGTTTGCCTTGGCTGCGGCCTCTTCAAAGAAGTCGGCCATGGCGCGGCTGGAGACCAGCACCTCGGCCTCGTCCTCGGCAATGCCCGTCATCTGCATGAAGCGCTGCAGGCGCTCCTTGGGCAGTTCCGGCAGTTCTTCCTGCCAGGCCTTGAATTCCTCGGGATCGATGTGCACGGGCAGAAGATCCGGATCCGGGAAGTAGCAGTAGTCCTGGGCCTCTTCCTTGCTGCGCATGGCGGCCGTGATGTTCTTGTCGGCATCGTAGAGGCGGGTTTCCTGGACGATTTTTCCGCCGTCTTCCAGCACGTCCTCCTGCCTGGCAATTTCATAGGCTATGGCCCGGCCCACATTGCGGAAGGAGTTCACGTTCTTGAGCTCGGTGCGGGTGCCCAGGGTCGTCTGGCCCTTGGGACGGATGGAGACGTTGGCATCGCAGCGGAAGCTGCCTTCTTCCATGTTGCCGTCGCACACGCCCAGGTAGGTGACAATGCGGTAGAGGGCCTTCAGGTAGGCCACGGCTTCCTCAGGCGAGCTCATGTCCGGCTCGGAGACGATTTCCACCAGGGGCGTGCCTGCCCTGTTGAGGTCCACGTAGCTGTGGTTTTCGGTCTGGGAGTGGATGTTCTTGCCGGCATCGTTTTCCATGTGGATGCGGGTAATGCCTATCTTCTTGGGCCCGGCCGGGGTTTCGATGATCACATGCCCGTGCTCGCACAGCGGCAGCTCGTACTGGGAAATCTGGTAGCCTGCCGGCAGGTCGGGATAGAAGTAGTTCTTTCTGGCAAAGACGGAGTCCAGGTTGATGGAGCAGTTGGTGGCCAGACCGACCAGGGTGGCATAGTGCACGGCCTGCTTGTTGATGCGCGGCAGGGCGCCGGGCATGCCGGTGCAGACTTCGCAGGTATTGGTGTTGGGCGCCTGTCCGAAGGCATTGGGGCAGGAGCAGAAGAGCTTGGAAGCCGTGGCCAGTTGTACATGGACTTCCAGACCGATGACAGCTTCGTATTCGGGCATGGAGATACTCCTTTGCGAGACATGGTCGCAAATTCTCCCAGGAAGGGCCCGGATGTCCGCAGGGGGACAGATGGCAGGGCCTCTGGATCGTGGGCAAATGTATGGTCTTGAACTGAATGAAAGGCTTGAGGTGATGAAGACCTGAGCAGGACAAAAAAAGAAGACGCCCCGATCCCTTGCGCCGGACAAAAAGTCAGAGCCTTTTGTGTGCCGTGCGGGCAGGAACAGGGACGCCGCAGCCAGGCCCTCCCAGGGAAACCCGGACTCCAGGGACTGGAGCGTGCGGGCTTGAGGGCCTTGTGCCTGAAAAAAGAGCAATGAGCAGACTGGAATGAGCATCCTTGGAATGATCTGCCCTGGGCTGATCAGTCTGGGCCTGATCGGCCCTGAATGGACAGCCTTGAAGCATGTCAGGCAGCAGTAACGGCAGGGCCGTATCTTAGCGACGATCTCAGCGACGGACAAGGGTGGCGTCGAAATATTTCCCCACCCCGTATTCGCCGCGCCTGAAGAAGGTCCGGGGATCCGGGCCGCGTATCTGCATTTCCGGATTGAGCTTCTGCACCTCCAGGGCAATGTGCATTTCCTTGGTGCAGCCCGTGGAATAGGTCGCGTCCTTGCCAATCCACTGCTCGGGCATGGGTTCGTTCAGCAGGCGGAAGCCTTCCTCTATGTCGTCGGCCGTCTGGAAGAACCAGATGTTGATGAGGCCGCTGCGCTGCACGCGCTCCCACATGTACATGAGATCGTCGCCGTCCATGCCCTCCACAAAGTGCCGGGCCGGATTGATGATGCAGGCATTGGGCAGGCGCTTCTGCAGATGATCCACAATGGCCACGGCCAGGCGCAGGGCCGTCTTCGTCTGGCCCGGGATGGAGCCTATGATGCAGCTGTAGAAGATCACGGGCCGGCCGCTGGCATGGGCCTCGCGCATGCGGGCAATGATGCCGTCGGCCAGGCCGTTGATGTCGCGCTCGCTCAGCTTGCGCACCCATGGCGCATGGGGCTTGAAGGCCACGTCGAAGCCGTTTCCTTTGGCCTGCCAGCAGACAATGTCCCGCGTGAACTCGTGGCTTGTGCCAAGGAGGACGTCTTTGAGGCGCCAGCCCTTGGCGAGCACGAGATCAGCCTCCTTCCAGGCCCTGGAAAAGGTGATGGAGACGCGCAGCAGATTGAGGCGCTCCCTGGTTCCGTCGCCTATGATGATGAGCCGCCATTCGCGCAAAAGCCTGAGCAGCTCCTTCTTGGAGAGGGCCTCGTTCTCGCAGAGGCAGGCATCGCGTACAAGTTCGTGCAGGGCGGGATCCGTGTGCAGGTCCTGCAGGGTGGGCGCATTGAAGTAGAAGGAATTCTTGACCGCGTAGACCACCCTGTGGCCGCGCTCGATGAGAAAATGGGCAAGCTTGAGATCGTAGCAGGCGCCCCCTGTGGCATCGCAGAGCAGGAGGATGGTGGAATGCCTGCTCTTCAGGGCCGGCACCTCGTCCCAGAGCTCGGCCAGGCGCGCCTCGGCTCTGGCAAAGCAGGTCCTGATGCGCCCCGCATCGCCAAGGGCCCATTCGGGATCATGGGCCGAAAGGCAGGCCAGGCGCGCAAAGGTGGTGCGATCCAGTCTCTGGCGCAGGGCCCGCAGGCTTTGGCTGGTCTCGTCTGCTGCCTGACCGTCTGTCTTCAGGCCGTCTGGCTTCCGGTCGTCTGCCGTCAGGCTGCTGTCCTGGCTGTCTGTCTTCAGGCCGTCTGTTTTGTGCCTGTCTGTCTGCTGTTCTGCCGGCTGCCTTGGCACAGGGCAGGCCAGACCCAGGGGCAGCTCGTCAAGAAGTGCCCGCAACACCTCCCGCTTGAGGCTCTGGGCCTGCAGGGCCGTGTGCGCACTGCGCCTGGCTTTCCAGGGATCCCCGTCCACATCGGCCGGGGAAATGAGCACGCTTGTGAGCCGCTTGACCAGGCGCGAGGGGATGATGTCGTGAAAGAGGAGCGTTCTGCGCAGCCGCTTGAGGCAGAAGATGCGCAGGTTGCGGCGTGCGTGGTCATCCAGGGGCAGGGAGTTGAGCACGTCCATGTTGATACGCCAGGCCCTGCCGTATTCCCTGCGGATGCGCGGGGGGAGTTCCCTCTTCATGAGGTCGAAGAAGATGGCGTCCGAGCAGGGCACATAGAGCTGATCGTGGCTCAGGGCCACCATGAAGGCCAGCTGTTCGGGACTGGCCACCAGATGCTCGTTGAGCTTGTAGTAGATGTTGTTTTCCAGAAGGAAGCTGTAGAGCTCCACATTCTGCTCGAAGTCCTGCTCGTCCAGGCGGATGTCACACACCCTGCGCACATCAATGGTCATGGGGCAAGCCTCGCTGCGTGTTGTGCTCGGGGACACGGGGGACAGGGAGAAAAGGGATCGCTCGGGGACAAAGCGTCAGCTCTGCGGCCCGGCCTTCTGCTCGCTCACATCCTGCAGTCTGGGCGGCGTCTCCCGCTTGTCCTTGTAGTTGAGCGGATTCTGGAGAATGAAGCTGCGCGTGCGCAGGCGCTCGATGAAGGAGAGGCCCTTGCCAAGGAAGCGCACGCAGTCCGGGATACCCTCTATTTCCACAATGTCGTTGGTCTGCATGAGATGGCCTTCCTGGCCGTCCACGGTGAGGTAGCTCTCCGTTGTGCCGGGCAGCAGGTGGAAGCGGAAGACCGTGTGGCAGGGAAAGACCATGGGCGGAATGGTGTTCAGAAAGGGGCAGATGGGCACAAAGGCCAGGGCATTGAGGGTGGGAAAGAGGAGCGGGCCGTTGGCAGCGACGGAATAGCCTGAGCTGCCTATGGCCGTGCTGAGCAGAAAGCCGTCGGCGCGCACGGCGCCCATGAGCTCGCCGTCCGTGTAGATGTCGGCATAGACCAGACGGGCCATGGCCGAGCGGCTTAAAACCACGTCATTGACCGCATAGCCTCCGGCAACGTGGTGGCCGTAGCGCAGCAGCGTCCAGCGCAGGCCGGCCGCAGAGCGGTAGTCCCTGGACCTGAGCATGGCCGAGAGCCCTTCCTCCCAGGAGTCCGGCTCTATGTCCGAGAGGAAGCCCACCCTGCCGAAGTTGATGCAGACAAGGGGAATCTTGCGGCCTATGACATGGCGGGCCACGCCAAGTATGGTGCCGTCCCCGCCCAGAACCACAATGAGATCCAGTTCGGGATCGTTGTAGAACGGAGAGCCCTGTTCGGCAGGAATGATGTTCACGTCCTGGCAGCGCTCGCGCATCCACTTGGCAATGACAATGCCCAGGTCCTCGGCTTCGGGGACGCGGGCCTTGGTCACAATGAGAACGTTGCGGAGAGAGATGGTATCCATAGTAGTGCGAATGTATGCTGATTGGTGCCCTGTGGCAAGGAAAAAAGCCATCTTGTACGCAAGTCACATGAAATTTCCAGCCCCGGATCCGGAGCTTTCAGGCTAACAATTCGGGATTGCGACACAAAAATAAAATACGACTAAAGAACTCCGCAATGGTTCACCCAATGTCCCCATAACGCCCGTCTGCTGCCTTGGACGGACGCAGGGCCCCGGGCCAGGCAGACCCGACACGGGAGACGCTTCCCTCATGGAAACGCAAAAAGCCCTCCTGAAGAGGGCTTTTTGCAGGCAGAAGCATCAGGCAAGCACGTGCCTCCTGAAGTAGTCGGCAATATCCGCATTGCGAAGCGTTGTTGTCCATCCCGATCCCTTTTCGCGCACAGCACGTTCCCAGGGAGAGCTTGGCAGCCGGCTCCAGCAGGAAAGCCTGTCTGCACATTCGCCCCTGCAGAGCCGTGCGAGGAAAAAGGTTTTGCGTGCCATGCCCGCTCCCTGAAGACCGTCCCTGCCGGACTTCCTGTCCCTGCAAGGTGTCACAAAGCCGGAAAGGGCAGGGCATCCCTTACAGGACACCCTGCCCAACGTCTTCTTCCTACATGTGCTGTGGCTTGTCAGCCAAGATGAGAATTTGGTGCAGACAAGTTGAGAATGTTCGATGTCAAATTTTCGTGTTTGGCATGAAAATTGCTTATGGCGGCCATGAGTCTTTTTGAGGTCCTCATGGTCGCCATTTTTGTGTCGAGCGAGTCGGTCTAGAAATTCTTGATCAAGACTTCGCCGACTTTTTTGTTTGAGCCATTGGAGCAAGAGTAGACCACGCTCACGGGCTCAATACTGAAGGAAGCAAAGAGTCTGCGAACGAGCGGGGAATCATTCAGGGACAATAGGAATTTCCCCTGAATGCCTGCCAGCTGATTGGCCAGCTTTTCAAAATCATCTTGCTCAAAAACGCCCTTCCCATAATATGCCTCACAGCCCTCATAGGGCGGGTCACAGTAGAAAAAGGTCGTCGGCTTGTCATAGCGTTTGATGATTTCACTGTACGGCAGGCATTCAACGTACACACGCGCCAGGCGAACATGGGCTTCCGAGAGGGTTTCCTCAATCCTCAGCAGGTTGAACTTGGGGGCCCGAACAGCGGCATAGCCAAAGGTTGGAGACCTGAGTCTCCCGCCAAAGCACTGCTGTTGTATGTAGTAGAAACGCGCCGCACGCTGGATATCCGTTAAAGTGCTCGGGTCCACTCGCTTCAAGCGCTCAAATTCATCTCGGGATATCAGTACCCATTTGAAATACCTGATAAATTCCTCGAGATGGTGCTGAACACACCTGTAGAATGTCACAAGCTCATGATTGATATCGTTGAGCACCTCCACCTGGGACTCCGCTTTGCGAAAGAATACCCAGGCGGCTCCTGCAAAGGGCTCAACGTAGCACAGGTGTTCAGGGATTTGAGGAATGATGCGTCTTGACAGTTGACTTTTACCGCCCATCCACCCGGTCAAGGGCGAACGCATCTGCCTGATTTCATCATCGGTCATTTGTCTGCTGATCTCCATGGCTCTCTTGGGGCTCATGGTTGGGGCTCGTGGTCCTCAGCTCGTAAAATGTGCCACAGCGTGGGCATTTGAAAGACATAAAGATCGCCTTGCCGCGTGCCAGCAACTTGTTGCAGCGCGGGCACCTCACATCAAAATTCTCCTGTTTCATAATACTTCAAAGTGTTGTGCCCCTGAAGAAATCCTTCTACAATATAGTATTCCCGCAAGGGATACCAACATAGGCGGAATCTTCGCACGGAACTTTTCCTTCCGTGTGGAGCCGTGGGGTAGCGCGTGGGCGCTATCTCGGTGGGGGCGGTGCACCCGCCCCTGCCACTGCCAATTTGCGGCTTCATACCACAGGCGCGGGGACGCTGCACGTAAACAGCGCGAACCATGCGAACAATTTTCAGCCTGACTGAGAAAAGCACAAATGGGCCATTGGCGCGCTTTTCACTGTTTTTCTTCTTCTTTGCTGGGGCGCACAAGGACAAGTTTTGAGAGTGCGCTCCCGGCGCTCCGCCAGCCTTTGCAGTGCTTCATGTAGCCGACAAAAGAGGCGACACAACTGCGCACAGTATCCAGGTCAACCTTGCCGGCGGCAAAGCACCTGGTAAGGCCCGCAAAGCGTTTTTTGGCCCTGCGCACATTTCGCTTGCGAGGGAGTTTGTAGCCACTCCAGTGCCTGTACCCAGCAAAATCGACACCATGGCTGGCCGGAAAAATCCGGGTTTTGTGGTTGAGCGCCAAATGGAGCTCCCAAACAATGAATGCCTGGATTTCGGCCAGCAAGCGCCATAATTCGGCCTTGTCATTATGGAGCAGAACAAAGTCGTCCATATAGCGCACATAGTACCTGACTCCCAGCTGATCTTTGACGTAGTGATCAAGCTGGTCCAGGTAGACGTTTGCCAGGGTCTGGCTTGTCAGCGCGCCAAGGGGCAATCCCCTGTTGCCTTCAATACAAGACGTGCCGGTCACGAGGGTACGCAGCAAATCCAGCACATCGGGATCGCCTATTGTGCGGGCCACAATGCGCATGAGAATGTCGTGATCGATGCTGTAGAAATACTTGCTGATGTCTGCTTTCAGAACGTACACCCGGCCCCACCGGGACTCGGCGGAACGAAGCATAGAACCCAGATACTCGCTGGCCGCGTGCGTTCCCTTGCCGACCCGGCAGGCGTATGAGTGCTCAATAAAGCGGCGCTCAAAAAAGGGCCCAATCACCTGCACGATAGCGTGATGAACCACCCGGTCGGCGTAACAGGGGGCGTGAACAATCCTAGGCTTGGGCTCAAAAACCTTCAGTTGGCGGTATGGACCTGGGCGCCATTGTTTTGTTGCCAGGAGGCTCTGCAGCTCCAGCAGGTTCTCCTCAAGCCGTGCGTTGAAGCGCAGCACTTCGGGCCGATAGCGTTTGTTGCGGGCGGCCTCTTTGGCGGCCTTGAGCAGGTTGTCCCAGGTGAGAATTTGGTGCCAGATGTGCTTAGCTGTTTTGGGCATATCTTGAATCCCTGAATGTCCCCACGCCGCTTTCGTCATCTACTTGCCACGTGGGGACGCTGTAGTTTTCCCGTTTTGCCACGAGATGGAAACAGCCTCCTTTTATCCCTGTGCCGGCCCCATAACCGTAGTCATGAGGCTTCTGACGCCTGGGGATGAGAGCGGGACGGAAACCCCGATTCCGATTCCGGTTTGTCCGTGTTTCATTCAGATTGAGGGCAAACAGGCCGGCACCGGCCCCATTGTAGTAAGGGCCACCGCGAAAAGCCAGCCGCTCCATTTCGTTAGGCTGTTCCCAGTTGGCATGAAGCCAACGCTTAGAATTTGCCCCACGCCGCTTTCGTTGTCTACCGGCCGCGTGGGGCCACTGTGATTTCCCCGTTTTGCCTCGGGGCGGAAACGGCCCCCTTTTGCCCCGTTCCGTCCTCACGGCCATGACCGTGAAGCTTCTGACGCATGGGGCGAAAGCGGGACGGAAACCCCGAGTGCCAGCAATGCGCGTCCGAGTGTCATTCAAATAGAGAGCACACAAACCGCTGCGGCTGCCCGCAAGGTAGTCTCCACCGCGAAAAGCCAGCCGCTCCTACTTTGGGCCGTCCCCGGTTGACGCTGGGCCAACGCACAAAAAGTGCCCCACGCCGCTTTCGTTGTCTACTTATGGCGTGGGGCCACTGATATTTCCCCGTTGCTTGGGGCGGAAACGGCCCCCTTTTGCCCCGTTTCGTCCTCATGGCCGTAACCACAAGGCTTCTGAAGCATAGGGCTAAAGCGGGACGGAAACCCCGATACCGATATAACGTGGCTCGGGGAAAATGCAGACTGAGGGCAAACAGGCCGTCAGCGGTAGTATTACGGTAGTCCCCGCCGCGAAAAGCCAGCCGCTCCATCTTTGGGCCGTCCCCGGTTGGCGCTGATGCCAACACATGAAAAGTGCCCCACGCCGCTTTCGTTGTCTACCGGCCGCGTGGGGCCACTTGGTATTTCCCCGTTGCCTGGGGCGGAAACAGCCCCCTTTTGCCCCGTTCCGTCCTCACGGCCATAACCTTGAGGCTTCCGACGTCTGGGGCGAAAGCGGGACGGAAACCCCGATTCCGGTGTCGATAGGTCTGTAAGTCGTTCAGAATGAGAGCAAACAGGCCGGATCCCACGGTATTGTAATAGCCACCGCGACAAGCCAGCCGCTCCATCTATGGGCCGTTCCCTGGTTGGCGCTGGGCCAACGCACAAAAAGTGCCCCACGCCGCTTTCGTTGTCTACTCATGGCGTGGGGCCGCTGGTATTTCCCCGTTGCTTGGGGCGGAAACAGCCCCCTTTTGCCCCATTCCGTCCTCATGGCCGTAACCATAAGGCTTCCGGCGTCTGAGGCGAAAGCGGGACGGAAACCCCTCCCTCGGTGGCGGTAGGTCCGCACCATGTCCAGGGCAAGAGCAAAAAGGCCGTTGCCTGCGCCGATGGAGTATCTACCACCGCGATAAGCCAGCCGCTCCGTCTTTGGGCCGTCCCCGGTTGGCAGAGCACCAACGCATGGGAAATTGCCCCACACCACTTTCGTTGTCTACTTGTGGCGTGGGGCTGCTGAGATTCCCCCGTTTTGCCTCGGGGCGGAAACGGCCCCCTTTTGCCCCTGTTCCGACTTCACGGCCATGGCCATGAAGCTTCCGACGTCTGGAGCTAAAGCGGGACGGAAACCCAATGACGGCGCGTACATGACACGTGTAGTCCGTACAAGAAGGGCAAAAAAGCCGGCATTGGCACCAGAGATATATCTGCCGCCGCGACAAGCCAGCCGCTTCGTCTGTGGGCCGTTCCCTGGTTGGCGCCAGGCCAACGCACAAAAAGTGCCCCACGCCGCTTTCGTTGTCTACTTGCGACGCGGGGCTGCTGCGATTCCCCCGTTTTGCCTCGGGGCGGAAACGAATCCCTTTTATCCCCGTACCGTCCCGGCAGCCGTAGCCACAGAGCCTCTGACGTATGGGATAAGAGCGGGACGGAAACCCACATTCCGATTGCGATTCGTGCGCGCATTATTCAGATTGAGGGCAAACAGGCCGGCAGAGGACGTATTATTGTAGCCGCCTCCGCGCAAAGCCAGCCGCTTCGCTATTGATTCGTTCCCCCATGTCAGCGGCGGCCGTCACCGGCCTTCTTGAGGCCACCGACAATTTTGCCGATTTCCACAAGGCGAGTGGAAATGGTTTCGTACCTTTTGTCCGGGATTGCCCGAATACGGATGCCAAGGCGTATCATGGTCAGCAAGATTTTTGCCTTGATATCCACCTGGTTCAAAAGGGCCCAGCGATTGCCCTGGCGCAGAGACAGCTGGATCAACGCCTCTTCGACCTGCCAGATAAGGGCGCGGATATCGGCGCCGAGCGTGAAACGCTCGCTCTTGGGCATGCCGCGCAGGACGGCCGTAAAGATGTACTCGCTCAAGTCTTCCCATTTTTGCTGCAAAATCAGCCCGCGTTCCCCTTCCATGGCTTCCCCCGAAACAAAAAAATGCGGCGACCGGCTTGCGCCGGTCAGGATGATTCTATCCTTGTGCCGCAGGTTTTTCCAGATTTCAGGGTTTCAGTTTTTCAGGGTTCAGGATTACAGGATAAAAGCGGGACGGAAACCCCGAGAACGATACCGGTGTGTCCGTGTACCATTCAGACCGAGGGCAAACAGGCCGGCACCGGCCCCATTGTAGTAAGGGCCACCGCGAAAAGCCAGCCGCTCTCCCGCGTTGCGCATCCAGATACTACCCACGGGGTTGGTCGTATCAATAGGATACAGGGACAGCAGTTTGAGCAGCGGTGGCGGGGTTACCCCCTCCACTGCGGTGAAACTCTTGAAAGAGGTCGAAGAGGAAGAACTGTTGTCCGTAGAGGGATACTGGCTCGTGATCTCGGTATTGAGCTTGGGAGCCCCAAGCCCATTTTCACCGGCCGCGTCCAGCTTGAGGGTATCAGCAGTGCCCGGAGTTGTCAGCGTTCCGTTCTCAAGAATCGCTCTCCAGGCCGAGGAGCCAGCGCTCATGTCGCAATCATGGGCAGCCGCATTGTTGTCCGCAATGATCTGGAGTTCGCCCGCATTCAAACGCAGGCCAGCGCACCACTCCCACACATTGCCTACCAGGTCGGCAATGCCTGCAGGGGTATTGTCGTGGCGCCAGCTCACAGGGCCGGAACCGGTCAGCGTGCGGCCGTGCAAACTATCGTCATCCACACCAAGCTCGCTTGCCCCAGGGGCCAGGGTACCAACCTCGTGCTTCTGCTCGTGGTGCTGGCCCCAGTAGGTGTTGCCGCGCGGCTGAAATCCGGTCTTGATTCCAAGGGCGCCCAAAAGGGCCCATTCCGCGTTGGTCATCAAATGCCAGCCTTCGCCCTTGTTGCGGCAATAGTTCAGGGATGTGTCAAAATTGATGTTGACCGTTGGATCCATGCCCGGAAGGCTGACGGCATAGCTGTCAACAACGGACGCCTGGAACATGCCAATGAAAAGCTCGCTCTTTTCCACGCCGTCCACGATGAAGGCGGGATGCGTGCCGGTCAGCCCAAGATCCGGATAGAGGTCCTCAATGCGCATTTTGGGTATGACACGCATGTAGCTCGGGTGCCCTGCATCATCGTACAGGACCGTGCACAGGCCCCCGGTTGCCGCTTCCACACTGGAGCGCAAAGAGTCTTTTGTGATGATGGTTGCCATATTACCCCTCCTGGGTGGAATTCTCAGTGATGGTCCAAAGTATCAGCCGGATTGCTTCCATGTCGGTTGCCGCCAGCTCTTTGCGTACTGTCTCGGTTGTGGGAGCCGGAGAAATCGAGGCAGGATCCACGCCTTCGGGCAGTACGGGCTCCTCCAGCGTCATGGGCAGCGGAACATTTTCGTACCTGGAAGCCGGGATGATCAGGCTTGCCACGTACTCAACGCCGTTTGCCACGCCCTCGGCCAGAGCGCCGTCTGCTGTGCGTACTATGTCGAGCACCACCTGGGCGTCGCCCTGCAGCGCGTTGCAATCGTAGGCGCGGGTTTCTCCGCAGGCCGTAATGGACACAGTCGTGCCGTCAACCGACACAGTGGGCCAGGGGCCCGTTCCCTTTTTTTCAATCTGCATACTTGCCTCCTCACATGGACGGGTGCTGCACGAGCAGGCGCACCTTCACATCGTCTGCGGTACCGCTCATCATCAGCTTGAACCCGTTCTTCAGCTTGTCCTTTGCTGTCAGGTTGCCCGGCTGGTATTCCCCGCCCTTGCTGCTTATTACTTCGGTAGTGACCTGGTATTCGGTATCAGGCAGCGTGCGATTCAATGCCACGGAAACCTGTGCGGGCGCCTTCTGAATGGAGGGCCAGCCAGGCTCTCTGCGGGCGCTTTCGGTAATCACCACGTTCTCGAGATAGGGATCCGTCTCTTCCGTGTTGCCGCCCGGGACAGTGATACGAGCGAGTTCTATGGCGCCGTCCGGCATGGGGCCGTTCAGGGTGGTTGCGGCCACGTCAATGACGCCGGCAGACGTCAGGAACATGTACAAAATGACAATGCCCGAGGACGTGCCCGTGTTGCTGGCAACCGCGGCTGTGTTTTCCTGGTTGGCAACGGGATAGCTGCGCCCATTCATGAACACCACGCCATCGCTGCAGCTAATGTTGCGCGTGGCCGTGCTGCTTTTGGTGAGCGTCACGCCACTCTTGATCCCGCGGTTCTTGATAGTCGCCGTGATTTCCTGGAATCGGGTCAACCTGGTCTGATCGTGTTCCTTGTGCGCCAGGGCAGCCAAATCCAGGGCGCCCTTCAGAGCGGCGAACATGGCCTCCTGCATATCTGGCGAGTAGCTGTCCACAGTCCCCTGCATGCCGTCCACAACCTGCTTCAGGTAGAGCAGGCACTGGACTATTTGCTTGTGCGGCACATTGTCGACGCCGTCGTTGCCGCCCTGGACGGGATCCTGCTCTTCGATGAGATAGACGTCTACCCATTTGGGTGTCACACTGATGTTTGCCATATCTTCCCCTTAAAATTTGATCGTCCACGTGCCGCGGATTTCGATGTCATCGGCCTTTTCGATGGCTCCCCTGGTCCTGCGAGCAAACAGGGTGCCGTCGCCACACAACAGGCCAAACTCGCGGATTGTCTTGCCGTTTGCCTCGCCCACGCCTATCACCCAGGAAAAACAGACCTCCCCGGTAGCCGGGTATGTGCGGCCCGAGATGTTCTTTTTGTATGGGCTTGTCAGGCCGGTATCATCTGGCGAGGGGCCGTCCCCGTTGGTGCCAACGCCGATTTGCGTCACTGTCTTGCCTGTGCCGTCGCCGCCGACAAGACGTGCCAGCGCGTCCCTGGCAGTGGCCATGATCATGTTGTGATCCTTGTAGTGCTCTATTTCCCTGCCTGCTTTCAGAATGCGGATATCAAAGTCCCCATGCAGGAGTACTTCGTCTTTCAATTTCATTGACGCACCTCCTCACCCCCATAGCGTGTTTTCCCGTCATGTTTTGCCTCTCCGTCGTGCAAGGTGTAGCGAACTATTTCAATTTCCATGGAATCCGACAGCTCCAGGCTGTCTTCCATTGTGCTTTGCGCTGTCATGGCGCAGGAATCTGCCATGGCGCCGTATGTGAAGATCGGTCCCTTGTCTCCGGCCTCGTCGTTCCAGCCCCAGATACTGTGCCTGGCTTCGCCACGTCTGGCCCAGCCGTCGTGCAGCACGGGGCGGAAATTCGCGTTGCCGCCGTATGGCCCCCGCCTGCGGGAGCCGTCATGGAAAATCTTGCCGTTGTACAGATTGATGTACTGTTGCCCGTGCGTAATGCTGCCGTCGTGGTAGAGCCCGATTTCATCGCGGAACGCGGCAACCAGGGCCGTTTCCTCCAGCTCATCCGTAGTTTCGACGCGCTCATCCAGCCTGCTGTTCAGGTACGTTTCCAGGGTTTCCTGGGGCGCCGACATGGGCCCATGCCGGGCCTCGCCCCTGTAGCGCAAGACGCCATTGTGCCTGGGCGTATAGGTCACAGTGTCCAGCAGAATCGGGCAAACGGCTGTTTCAAGGACGTCCAGGCGGGCGTCATGGCGATAGCCCGAGGCCTCCCAGCCTGTGTGCGGAACTGTGCCGCCATAGGTCAGGCGGCCGTCGTGGCGACGCCGTGTGCCATTGTTGTAGCGGATGGTCCCATCATGGCGCGGGAAGCCCCAGGGACGAATGTCTCTGAAGGACGGCTGCACGGATATCCAAGCTTCGTCCGAAAAATCAGTTTCGTCCTCCATGCTCGTGCGCCAGGACAGGGCACGCAGAATGGAACGGGCGGGCTTGTATTCGTTGATCAGCCAGCGGAACCAGGCGATGATCTCGGCGTTCAGCCCGGCTTCGGGAATTTCCACCAGGATCACGTCAAACTGGGCCCAGGTAGAGCCGCAACGGTATGTTTGCGTGCCGTCATGAAGCAGTGTGCCGTCGTGGCAACGGGCCCCGGTCACGGGCACAATGACGGCCCCGTGAAAACCGTTTTCCGCAAGGATTTGGATCAGGCCGTTCACCTTGCCGCCGAGCCTGTGCCAGGCGTAGGCGTTGACAACGCGCAGGCGATAGCTTTCGTCCGTGTCAAAGCGGGTGCGCAGGATACCGCGGCTGGCCCCATACTGTGCGATCATTTCCTCGTCGGCCGTGGCCGGATTCCACTGGCGGCGCAGCCAGAGAATATCCTCCCGCACATCATCCAGGTACAGGGCAAGCCCCTTGACCAGGGCGGATACAGGCCCTGGGTGAAAAATGGCCGGCCAGTTCAGCCTTTCATGGAAGTAGCGCCAGAAGGGGCTGCTCATGACCTACTCCTCGTCGACCCAGACAGTTGAAACGGAAAGATCCCCGAGCACGGCAAGGCCCCCAACGGGTATCTCCACGTCCTGTTCGGGGCTTTCCCAGCGTATGCGCTTGACGCCGGCAATGCTCACCATGCCGGAAGCCAGGCGGTCCCTGACAACGTCCTTTCCTATGGAAAAGCGGGGAATCGTGGCGTCCCCCGGGGAGAACATGTCCCGGATCCAGTTTTCGGCTTCGGCCTTGATCGTATCGCTGTCCCCGGAAACAAGCTCCAGGGTGCACTTTACGGGCACTGTCACCTGCTCGGGCGCTTTGACCAACAGGTCGTGGTTGATCACGATACTGTCGTCCAGTGCGGCGCGGACTTCGTCGAGAAGGCTTTGCGTCGGAATACCCGCGCTGCCCTGCACAATGACGTCCACTGTGCCCTCGCCGCGGGGGTGCTGGTCCGCCACATAGACGTCCATGACGCCGGGAACGGAAAGCGCCGCGGCCTCATAGGCTGCCCTGGTCACGCCGGCCTGTTTCTTCCAGGCAAGCACGTAGCGCGCCTGCAGGCTGGTATCGCTCTCTTCATCCGCTCCTTCCTCGGTGAGCCAGTCGGCTTCGTTGGTGACGCCGCGGATTCCTTCCACAGGGGTAACGAGCTCGCATATCTGCCCGACTGTCGCGTTGGAGTCCTGGCCGTATTCCTCGGCCGTCACGGGCACGGCAACGGAGTCGGCACCGTCTGGCAAAACGGCCAAATCGTCAGTCACATAGCGGTAAATCTCGCCCTTGCCGTCAGGCAGTGTGCGAACAATGCGGCCCGCGGGAATGCGAATGTTTCCTGTCTGATCGCCGCGCAGGAAGAGAACAAGGCCCTTTGCCTTTGTTGCCGCCTTGCGCTGCTCGTTGACCTGGGCCGCGTGCAAATCCAGCCACTCGCCTGTGGACTCAAGCGGAATGGCCTGCTTGTGAATGACGTCCAGGAAGTTGTAGAGCTGCCACAAGCCCCAGGCGAACAGCTCAATCATGCCGCGGGCAATGCCCTTGTTCAGATTGAGTCTGGCGGGCAGCCAGCCCCTGGCGGCGTACTCTGTCTGCACGTTCTCGATCCGCTCGAATAGCGCCGAGCGAATGGTGCCTATGTCCTTTGCCAGACGTATGCTCATATGGCTGCCTCCGGTTCCGCGTACCTTCCGTCCAAAACGACAAGTTCCCTGACGCTCTTGTCCACCTGAAGAACCAGGTTCATGGGGTGATCCTCGCCGATGAAGGTCCATTCCACAGCAACGGCAAGGAGTTTTTCAGTCCAGGTGAGAATGCTTGCCTTCACGGAACCAACCACAACCCTGGGATCCTCCTCCACGCGCATGGTGACTTCCGCCAGGAACGCGGCCCTGGAGATTTCCGTGCTGTCCTCGTAGATCCAGTCAGGGATCAGGCTTCCGAAATCCAGATCATAGAAGAGGCCCCCAAGGCGCGTCACAAGGCGCAGCTTGATATCCTGGACACCGGTCTCGACGCCTTCGGTCAGGACAAGCTCGCCGTTGGCGGCAACCCGTGCCTGATCGTTTTCGTCCAGGGCAATGTCCTGCCCCCACAAGTCTGTAGAAATGTCACTCATGCCAGCACCATATCAGGCCCGCTGAACATCGCGCCCGTAAACAGCGCGAACCATGCGAACAATTTTGAGGAAAGTTTTTCAGCCAAGGTGAGAATTTTAGTGTGGACAGGGGCCGCCGCTGCGGCTTGTGGCAAAAGCGTTGCCGTTGACTACCAGGTTGCCATTGATGGTGATGCTTCCGTTGGTTGTCCGGTTGGCGTTCTCTACTGTGGTGCCTGTGCCACCACTGCTCCCAGTACAGGTTTCGTTGCCCTGTTTGATGATTTGCGGAGCCTTCAGGGTCAGCGTACCCGCGGCCTCCACTGTGGTGTTGCCACTGGCCTTGATCTGCGCGTTGCCGCCGATTTCTACGGTCCAGTCCTTCGGGGAAATGGTCAGGAAGGAGCCGTCCTTCAGGATCTTCAGACTCACGCCGGGCGTCTGCTGAATGATGAGCTCATCCAGGCCGCACTCGGGGGCCGTATTGCCCTGCCAGCGGAAGTTGCTGATGCGAGGATAGTTGGGATCCCCGTCGTAATAGGAGAGGTCACAGAGCGTACCAACGGCTGGCGGACAGACTATGCCGCGCCTGGCGCCGCCCCACATAATCGGGATCTCCACCTTTGGGATGACAGGCTCGTTTGGGTCGGCTGATTCGTCGTTGCGCAGGGGCTGCACGTCGGCAAAGTACTTGCCGTCACTGGCGTAGCTCGCCACCACCTTCGCCTTGCGCGTCATGCGGTAGTAGGTACGCAGGTCCGGCATTGCCAGCTCGATTGCCCTTTTGAGCAGGGCCAAAAAGCTTTGTTCTGCCATTATCCCCACCCCTGGTTGGCGCCGTAGCCAATTGTCGTCGTGTTGCCGTCTACCCCCAGAATATGAATAACCTCTTCCGCGCGGACAAGTTCCGAGTAGTCGCGCCGAGGATCTCGTATGCGCACCATGCGCGAATGCGTCAGGCCCGGCAGGACTGTGGAGATCGCATAGGACATGCCTGCGGGGTTGGGGTTGTTTGTAATCATGTTTGCCGCGGCCTCAATGACGAAAACATCACCAGGCTCATTGCCGTCCGACCAGTACAGGCCGGCTTCGCCAAGCCAGACCGCATGTTTGGAAAGGTCATGGCCCCAAGAGCGCTCAAGACTGGAGGAAAGCTGCTTGAGGGCTCTGGCCACGGTGACATTGCTGAAAACGATGTGCGGAAAGGTTTCCACGGGGATGGTGATCTCCGCCACGGGCAGGCCTGTGGCAGCAAGTAGGCGCCGGGCCACCACGTCCGACGGCTCCCCGTGCATGGCCCCCAAGACAGTCGTATCAATCAGGGCCTGCTCCTGGCCTACGGTAAAAACCCGGATGGTGTCGGCCCCGGCCGGAGCAAAGTCCTTGATTGTGCCCTGCCAGTCGTGCCAGGTGCCGCCTTCTCCGCGGTGGCCAAAGCGCACGCGCACAGCCTGCTTTTGGGCAAGACCTGTCTGGACGCTACCATCCGCGTCCGGGATATCTATCTCGCAGGTAGAGACAACTGAGCGGCGGCGCAGGGAGAGCACTATGCGGGGGCTGCGCAAAACCTCAATGCGTCCCACGTTGCACCGTATGTTTATGCCCTCAATCATGCCCGTCCCTCCGCGTCGATGATCAGACTGTCCTCCTGGGGCGCCGCATTGCCACCGGCTGCTGACTGGGCTGCGGCCGCGGCCTTTTCCGCCAGCTCCTTCGAGGTCGGTGTCTTGGCCTGTTCCTTCTCTGTCTTCACAATGGGCGGGTTGTGTTCCACAAAGCCAAGGGTGGCTGTAATTTCATCCGTTCGATCATTTTCGGCAGTCTGCAGGCGGCTGAAGACAACCTGGCGAATACCGCGGGCCAGAAGGTGCCTGTTGGCAACCGTGTAGATCTGGGGATTGGCCTTGTCGTCCACCTTGCGGAACATGCCGGACAGCTTCTCCAGCTTGTCGTAACAGTCCGAATCCGCCTCGGTCACAAGGTACAGCGAGATCATGATATCGCTGTCCTCGAAACCCTGGGGCGTCTTCTTTTTGCCCGAGCTGCCGTCCACCTTCTGTTCGTCAAAGCGTACCTTGCCGCTGACGCGCAGGGAGCGCAGGATGCCGGGCACCTCTTCGTCCCCGAGCTTGACCACGCCGTCCTCGAAAGTGATCAGTTTCATGCCATACCCTCCATGGGGCTGATTTCTTCCTGCATCGCCGCCTTCAGCTGATCCATGAATCCCTGGAAATCCTTGACGTTGGGCAGGTGAATATCCCCGTAAATGGTAATGCTCTGGTTGTCTGTGCCGGCCCTGTTCTGATCAGCGGGAAAGCCTTCGTCAGCCGGCGCCATTGCCGGCGTTGCCACCTGGGGAATGTCAATCTGCGGGGCCTCAATCCTGGGAAGCTGCATATCCGGCACTTCCGGCGCAGTAGGAGCCGCAATGGCCGGAATGGGCGCCACACCAACCTCAAGAGGCGGCACAGTGGGCATTTGCGGCTGGGGCACCTGCATAGCCGGAACATCGGGCAGTTGAGGCCCGGCAATGGCCGGGATTGGTGCCACGCCAACCTCCAGAGGGGGCACAGCTGGCATTTGGGGCTGGGGCACCTGCATGGCCGGCAGAGCTGGCACAGGCTGGACGCCGATTGCCGAAACTGCGGGATTTCCTTCCAGCTTTTGTCCACTCCACCAGGACTGAATGCGGTTGCCCACGGAAGACAGGGCGCCGCCTACTGTAGAAACAAGGCTTGAGGATCCTGCTTTGACGCCCTCGGCAAGGGTTGTCATGAGCCGGGAACCAGACAGGGTCAGTTGGGACAGGGGGCCTTCGTGAGCATCGGAAAAGGGCAGGTAGGAGCGGACGCGGGAAAGAGCCCCGGACACTGTTTCCACCAGGGCCGACACCCTGGACATGATACCTTCTATGAAAGTCCCCAGCAGCCTGGCGCCGCTTTCGTACAGGTTGAGGCCGTCAAAGAAGGACCGAACGGAGTTCCATGCTTCGGATACTCCGGCCAGCAGGGAGGCGCCAAAGGAAGAAATGCCTTCGATGATGCTGCTCCAGGCCCCGGAAACGCTTTCTGTCACTCCAGCCCAGGCTGTGGCAGTCAGCTCACCTATCCCGGTCCAGGCGCTCAAAAGCGTGGCGACAACGGCTTCCGCAGCGCCAGACAGCCAATCGATCACACTGGCCCAGGCCACCTGAAGCCCTGCAAGTATGCTTGTCCCAAACCCCGACAGGCCTTCAACTGCGCTATCCCAGGCTCCCGAAAGAGCTGCGGCAACGGTTTTCGCCGCGCCGGACAGCCAGCCCGTTACGCCGGTCCAGGCGCTCTGAAGCCCGGCAAGTATGCTTGCCCCAAGCCCGGACAAAGCCCCGGTAATAGCGTCCCAGGCGTTGTCCAGGGCGGCTCCTATGCCGTCCCACAGCTCGCTCCACCAGGCGCTGATATCGTCCCACCTGGACATGAGGTAGCCGGCGGCTGCGGCAAGCGCCGTGATCAGCGTGATCACAAGGCCAATGGGAGACATGCGCAGGGCCGCGTTGACTATCATCTGCGCCGCGGCAAAGGCCTTTGTGGCAACAGAGACGGCCATCACGATCCCGCGATAGGCCACAAGGCCCACACGTACCGCGGCAACGGAAGCGAGCACCACGCCGAGCATTTTGCCAAGAGCCGCCCAGGAGGTCGGATCCGCGCTGTCATTGGCCGCGGAAGTCGCGCCAGTCAGCGTGAACAGCCCGCTGCACAGGGAGGAAACCCAGCCCAGGGCATAGCCAATGATTGTGGCAAACTGCTGTATACCCTCAATGACCCACGCGAACGCCTGCGCTAGGCCTTCCAGGACGCCGCCCGCAAGCTCGCCCAGGGTTGCGCCAAAAGCTTCCCAGGATGAAGTGGCGCTTGTGATTTCATTGCCCGTGAACAGGCCAAAGAGCCCGCCAAGGGTTTGCATCAGCTCGGCAACGGCCATGCGCAGGGGCAGGAAAATGACCTGGATACGCTCAAAGCTTGCCGATAGCGCGTCCCGGAATCCGCGGAAAAGGGCCTGAATACGATAGACAACGCGGGAAATGGTCGTCACAAGCCCGGTCAGGCCGGAGGCCTTGATCTGGGTTGCCAGCTCTCCGCGTATCTCTCCGGATCCGTCTTTCAGGTTTTGGAAAACGGCCAGGACGCCGCGTACAGTCAAAGTGATTTTTTGCCAGGCGTCGGAAAGATAGTCGGCCATGCCGCCAAAATTTGTGCGCCAGGCCGCGTACAGAAGGCCCAGGGCGGCAATGACAGCCAGAACAGGCGCACTCAAACCCAAGAGAGCCGCTTTGACTGGCAGCAGTACCTTGGTAATCATGGGACCCACGGCTGAAAAGAACCACATGGCTGCGGAGAGCGCGGTCACAGCCGCAAGGGCCGTACCAAACGCGCCCGCAATCTGCAGGATCGCCTGTCCCACCTTTGTTTCCGCTGCGGCGCGCAAAATGTCCACAAAACCGCCGAGCACGCTGGCAGCACCACCAATGGCGGGCAAAAAGGCGTTGCCAACAGCAATGGCCAGGTTGGTCAGCCTGTTTGAAAGCAGCTGCAGGGCGTTTTCCGTGGTCTTGCTGCGGACGTCGAATTCGTTTTGCATGGAGCCGGCATAGTTGGCGGCGTCGCCAACCAGGCCAAAAGCCTGGCGCAGGTTGTCCATGTTCTTCAGCAGGGGCGCAATGGCGCCGATACTTTCCTGCCCGAACATTTCGGACAGGAGGGACACCTGCAGCTCCTTTGGCTTCTGGGCCAGCGCCTCCAAAACCTTGAAAATCGTCCCCTGGGCGTCGGTCTGCATGTCCTTGGCAAGCTGCGTTGCCTCAAAGCCTATTGCCTTGAAGGCCTCGGCCTGGCTCTTGCTCATGGCAGTGCCGCGCACCAGGGCGCCAGTGAAATTCTTGAGGGCCGTTGCCGCAATCTCGGGCCCAGCGCCTGCAGACAGGAAGGCTGCGCCAAGGGCGGCAACCTGCGTTGCCCCAAGACCGCAGGTCATGGCCACAGCGCCCACACGCTGAATGACTTCGCCCAGGGCCGGGGCTGTGGCATTCATGTTGTTGGAAAGGTGGTTGACCGCATCTGCCAGGGAGTAGACCTGGGGCAACGTCAGCCCCATACCGGCCCGCCAGTCGGCCATCATCTTGCCAGCCTGGTCGCCCGTCAGGTCAAAGGCAACGCCCATCTTGGCGGCCTGCTCGGCGAACTCCGCCAAATCCTGCTTTGCAATGCCAGACTGGCCCGCAGCAGCAATAATGGCGGCAATCCCGTCCGCGGCCATGGGAATACGGCCAGCCATGTCCATGACGGACTTGTTCATGGCGTCAAACTCGGCCGCAGTGTCAAAATTGACAACTTTCCTGACGTCCGCCATGGCGCTTTCAAAGGCCATGGCCTTGCTGGCCGCAAGCCCAAAAGCCCCGATCATGGCTCCGGCGGCAAGAGCCACCGGGGCCATGGCCAGGGCAAGGTTGCCCATGCGCTGCCCAAGCGACGCCACGCTCGCGTTCACGCCGCCCATGGCGCCGCGAATCCTGTCGAGTGGGCCCGATACCAGGTCCACCAGGCTCAATGTGGCGAATATGCTGAAGACTTCCATGGGGCTATTTCCGTTTCTTTCCGTTGCCGTGAATCATACGGCCAAGCGTTGTGAAGATCCTTTCCTCCAGCCAGAGGGCCTGCCCAAGCTGCCCCTTCCATTCATCCAGGTCTTCGGAAGGGACGCTGTGAAGCCAGTACCGGATCAGGGCGTCCCCCTTGCCGAAGGAATCGGGCTGCGTCAGTTTCCCAGATCAGCCGAAATACCAACGCCCTTGATGATTGCGGTCGCAAAGGTAGTAGACAGGCCTGGGTACTCTTCCATGGCGTCCAGCAGGGCCTGCTTGTCCTCGGGGTGCACCACGTCAAGCACCAGGTTGCGGGAGGCCTGCCCGGGATTTTTGCCGGCCTTGTCCTGCAGGCGCTGGATCTGCGTCTTGGTCGGCTTGGCAAAGCGATAGGTCAGGGTCACGTCCTTTGCGTCATCTGCGCTTTCGCCAGCCCAGGGGTCGGCAAAGGTGTGGCTGAATTTGACAAACTTGCGGGAATCGGTCCTGTTCATGGTTTCTTCAGGCATTTTGTGCTCCTGTTAGATGAAGTTGCCGGCAGGCTGCTTGGAAGGCACGCCGTTGTAGAGAATCGGTTCAAGGATGGTGAATTCGCAGGTTATGGGCGAAGCGTTGGCGTCCCCCTGGGAAGCGCCGCCGCCGTCAAAGCTGGTGATCTTGACGCTTTTCAGAACGTCCGTAACCGTGCCCATGTCGTTGTTGGCGTAGGAAACCACAATCGTGAACGGGTCATGGTCAAAAATCGCCCCATGGTCTGCGGCAAGCGCCACCTTGAGCAGTTCCCATTCGTCCCTGTCCAGGATCATGGAGCCAGAGGCCTCATAGTTGTTGCGGCCCCAGCCGCGTGGGATCGCGCCCCTGCCATAGCGGGCCTCAATGCTCTGGCTGTCCGTGTATTTGATTTCCGTGATGCCCACGGCCTCGCCGTGCGGCAGCATCACGTGGATATCTTCCCAGTCGTAATTTTTTCCGTTGACTGACATCATTCCTCCTCGTCAGCACACAGCTGACAAGCGTACTCCACACCCTCCGCGGTAAGAATGCGAGCTCCAAGGTCATTGCGCCGAATATGTCTCTTTTCAGCAGCAAACTTGCGGACCCTGGCATTCATTTTGCTGGATTTATACAGCTTCTCAAATTCAAGTGCGCCGCATTCCCCGTTTTCCGCATCAAAGTACTTCTGGAGCATGAAGCCATAAAATTCCTTTTTGGCGTTGCCAAATGCCCGAATCTTTTCATCCAGCTCGGTCATATCGGCACTCCTATGCGGCGCTGCTGTCGCTCATGCGCGGATCGAAGGTAGATCCGGCATAGACATAGCTGGCGTAGAGCTTGATTTCGCGGATGATCGGGATACCGATCAGGGTCACGTCCACGGCCACGCCGTTGTTCACAATATCCTGGCCACTCGCGATATCGACCACATAGGAAGCCAGCTCCTGGGGATTGGCCTTGACCATGGTATCCAGGGCGTTTTCCAGATTGGCCTTCAGATAGGCCAGGCCATTGGTCGAGTTCGGCTTGAGCGGGTCTCCGGCCTCATCGTACATGCTCTTCAAGGCCGCGTTTCTCAGCAGGCGAACCGCCTTGAAGACCGTGCGCAGGACTTCCTCATAGCGATAGTCGCTGGTGTCATCCGCCATGGTCCTGGAGTCGCCCCAGTAGACGCCCTCAAGGCCGGCATACTTCTTGGCCGTCAGGTAGCCGTCCTCTTCCAGGGTGCTCTGCACGGATTCCCAGTTCTCGGGCAGGGACAGCTGCGATACGTTGCCGTCCCGCACGCGGCCGGTTGCCCTCTGGACAGGAATGGACATGACGCGCCCGGCCTGCAGGCCACCAGCATTGCGCAGGCGCGTGGCGCCCGTTGTGTCCGTCACCTCGCCGTACTGGCAACACACTGTGACAAAGCGGCCGGCAAAGCCCTGGCTCTCGGCCAGAAGATAGGCGGCAAAGTCGTTCAGGTCCTCGCCATCACGCGGCAAGCGAGTTTCCATCTTGAAATACGTCGGTCGCTGCAGGTTCCAGAGCTCATCGGCCTTGGTCTGGGCTGCGGCCCAGTCAACGGAATCCGTTTCTCCGGCAACCAGGACATACTCCACGTCGTAAATGGCCAGCGGGCCTTCCAGGGCGCTCATCACGTCCACAATGGACGGCGCAGGGGCAAGCAGGCGGCAGGAATAGGTCGTTCCGGCCGTGTATGTTCCACTGGGGAAAGTGACCGTGACGCCAAAGTCGGAAAGCACCACCTTGCCGTCCACAGGGATGGTGCGCTCGCGGTCAAAATTGTCGCCGCCGTCTGTGGAAAGCTGATAGGTGCCTTCGTTCAGGGCGCCGCCCTTGACTATCTGCACAACGAGTTCCGCGCCCGCGAGAACGCCGCTTTCCGTAGCGGCTGTGATGAGCGGACTGCTGGCTTCCCCTATGCGGGTCACTGGGCCAACCGCGCAGCGCACAGTCACGGCAAATGTTGCGTCTGCTTCCAGCGTTGCCTCGGCCGGGAAAACCAGTGTGGCTCCAGTGGGCTCCTCGTCTTCCAGCTTGAGTACCAGCTGTTCGGCCGAGGCCTGGGCTTCGCCGAAGGTTTTGCCGCCGTCTGTGGAAATCTCCACAGTGGCGGTTCCCACAGCACCAGGCGTTGCCACGCGCACCACGATATCCGCGTTTTGCGCAGGCACTCCCGAGACAGTAGGCACCACTTCGCTGCCCGTAATCACCGGGTCCGTGATGTACCCGGCCTGCTGCCCCTGGACAGGCACGGCCACAATGTTCGGCTCCTGCCCGGCGGTTGCCAGCATGTCGCGCACGTGCTCTGTCAGAGGGCCAACGCCGAGAATGTCCTCAAGGTTGGAGCGTTTGCCAATCAGATAGCCCTTGCCGACAGTTCCCTTCGAGCAGACGCCCACCACAAGGGCGGAACCGTCCACGCCACCAGTCACAATGCCGGAAGTGCCGTCTTCAAGATAGGTGATTACATCGCCCATAGATTATCTCCGTCCGCCGCCAATGCGACGCGTCTTCAGCTGTTCCAGCGCGGCCGTGTATTCTTCATCGCTCACGCTCTTGTCATCCAGCCAGCCCATGAATCTCAAAAGAGCCTGTTGCATCCAGGCTGGCACGCGGTGCCTGTCCGCGAGGACAGAAAGACTTTCCAGGGCTGTCGGGACTTCGGCCACGGCCTGTGCCTCCCTGGGCTTTGCTGCAGGGGCGGAAACCGCCTTTGCCTGCGCTTCGGCAGTCTCTGTGACCGTCTGTTCCTGTGTGGCCTGTTCCTGTACTTGCTCTTCCGTAGTCGCTTTCTTGGTTGCCATACAAAGACCTCCGTCTTCTTACGAGGATAGTTTTGCATTGATAGTAAAGGTTTTGATGAGCTGTTCCCGTTCTTCCGCTGTGATTCTTCCCGTAAAGGTCAGGACAAAAAGACGATTGACGCGGGTAAAAACTTCGATAACTGCCTGTCCCACGCGCTTGTCCGGCTTGCGGCCAAAGGTAGCTTTCTGGGCACGGACCTTGACGTAATTGCCGCGGCTGTCGTTGCCACCAGTGGGAAGCTCGGCAACAAAATCATGGCAAAAGGTCTCCAGCCACTCCCAATTGTCGGCGAAAACGTTGGCGTTGACCGTCAGCTCCACTTCGTACAATTCCCGCTTGCGGATCTGCTCATCCCTGGTCCTGCTCACGGCAAGCTTGCGGCCTGTCCGGGTAAAGCGCTCCGGCAAAAACTGGATTTCCAGGCGCGGGCGGTCCAGGGTGAGGTTGTCCTTTTTGGTGATATCAATAACCCGGCCCTCGGGCAGGCCCGCGGCAAGCGCCGTCTGGGTAATGGTTTGCCTGGCGAATTCCTGCATGGGCTACTCCTTGAGGGCGTCCTTCAGAAAATCTTCAACCGTGCCCCTGATTTCCTTCATATCCTCTTCCGAAACGCCCAGGTACGGCCTTGCCGGCATGTCGACCTTGTGTCCCTTGCCGGTTTTGCCGCCCAGCTGGTGGATACGGCCATACACCACGTTTGTGCCTACCATGACCTTGTCCGAGGTAGCCGCGTAGTCAATGGAACGCTGCAGGCGGCCCGTGTCGGACAGCGTCTTGTCACCGGTTGCCATGGCCCTGATAGAAGGCTTCCACTTCTTGCCGTCCGGATCCTCTTCGTCCTGGAATCGCTGCAACGTGCCGGACACCAGGACTTCGCCAATCGTTTCCATGAGGGGCTGCGTATTGGCGAGCTTGTGCGCCGCCTTGCCAAGGGCCTTGTCGAATCCGCCCCAGTGCAGGGAAACACCACTCTTGCCAGCCATTACAGCCCCCGCAAATCAAAAAATCGTGGGCGGCTCATAATGGCAAAGCTGGGTTCCTCGCGATCCGGATTTGCCTCTTCCAGAGGAAGCTTCTGTTTGCCGGAAACAATGTCCTCCAGAAGGTCCGTGCAGTACTTCCACTGCTTTTGCAGCGGGATCCACTCGTTGTCCGAACTCGCTTCCGTATCCACCAGGGAGGTAATGGCCTCCACCACCCGGTAGGCGCTGATCACGGCCGCTATGTAGCGCACAAGCTCCGGCACATACGGCCAGGGCTGTGGGTAGCGATAGGAAAGCGCGTCGCCAACTTCCCCGGACACGGCTTCTATGGTTCTCTGCACAAGGCCCGGGTTCTGCGCCTCGCAGGCGTCCACGTATGCCTTGTGAAGAAGGTCAATGATGTGATCTCGGTTGCACAGGAGCATGCATACCCCCTGAAATCGCGTTTAAGACTAGTCTCAGACTAGTTCGACAGGCGTTTGGCTATGGTTGGCTGCCCCTCAGTGTGCATCGCAACCGAGGGGCATTTGCGGGCGTTTTGGACTAGTCCACCACAATAGCCTTGCAGGAGGCCCTTGAGGGCCTTGCCGGCAGGGGCTTTGCCTGGCCTATGAGCGTGTACCCGCTGTCATCCGCCCTGGGGACTGGCACCACGTGGAGGGGCGTTGCCGCGTTGTTGGCGGATATGGAATCAATGGCGCAGTACCAGATCTTGCCTGCCTGGTTCGTCGCAACGGCCAGCAGCGTCTTGGGATCCAGCTTGGGCAGCCATTCGGTTTCGTCTTCGGGGTTCGGGTAGGTTTCATCCATGAAGCGGATTGTGTAGCCGGCTACCTTCACAGTGCCCTGGTCCAGGGCGACACGGTACGGCTTGGTTTCGGCAGTGGACATGTACTGCTCCACAATGCCGAGCAGGGCAGCCACCACGTCCGAACCGGCCCAGAACTCCACATTGCCGCCAAGTCCGGCGTGCTTGACCTCCATCTCCATGTCGCGCAGCAGGCGATAGACGTCCGGAAGCTTGGATGCAGCCGTCAGTTTGGTTGCCGGCGTGTAGGTCAGAAGCGGACCATAGTCGACTTCGTATGTTTCCCTGTGGCCGCCTTCCAGTTCCACAGGCCAGGTCAGCTTGCCGGTTGTGGCAACGATTGCGGACATGGCCTCGGTGGTATCGCGCACGGCCCTGCGGATCTGGTCCAGCTTGCGGGTACGCCAGGCAGTCAGGGCAGCCTGGTTGCCGAAGATCACTTTCAGGTCGTTCAGCTCGGAAGCCGTCACCGGAATCTTCACCTTGATGGGCAGCGGCGCGATGAATTGCACGTTGGCCGTCTCCCCCTGAAGGGCAACAGGCATGCCGTCGCGGCGCACCACCGGCACGGTCTGGGTAACAGACACAAGCTCCGATACCCCAATGGTCGGCAGAGGATGTGTTGGACGTTCCTTGAAAAGGCTGTCCATGATAGTCGTTTCCAGGGACGGCAGCAGCTTCAGGGCCTGCGCAATGGCCTCTGGCGTAAAAAGTCCTTTCAGTTGTGCAAGCATATGCTTCTCCTAAACGGCAAACACGCCATGCCTTGCCAGGGCGGCAATCTGTCCGCCTGTGGGCGCAACGGCGTCACCGGTCTTGAGCAATCGCGTTTTGACTGTGCCGTGCACCACGGCGCACACACTCTTTTCGCCCTTGTCCCCGGTCGGGTCGCAGGGCAGATCCACCACAGCCACAGGCTCGCCTTCATCGGTGGACAAAAACGCCTCATAGGCCACATCCGCGACGGCCAGCGTCACGGTCAGCGTATCGCCACTGACTGGCGAACCGGTCAGGGAAATACCGTAGTCGGCAATGGTTGCCGCGCTGCCTGAAAGCTTCCACTCCGTGTCATAGCTGAAGGCAAAGCTTCCCGTGGTAGTCGCAGCCTTGGCGGCAAAGGTCGCAGCGTCAACAGTGGCCGCGGTCACGCCGGTATTCGATTCGCCAATGGTCACAGTGGCGCCCGGAACATCCGTGCTCTTCAGCAGGGTGCCAGGCTCAAGTTTGGCCGTCACAGTGCTGGCAAGGGGCAGGTAATGCAGGACTACAGGGTGATCGTCCGTTGCGGCCCTTTCGCCGCCAAAAGAAAATTTGCCAAGGAATCCTTCGTTCATGCGGCTTCTCCTACAGCTTTGACGCTACTTCGTCGGGAGTCCAGGTCTGCTTGTCCTGGCCTTCCGCGTGGCGGGGCGGCGCCGTGAATTCCATAAAGCGGCCGTCCACAGGGCGGGCTTCCAGTTCCCTGAAATAGCGCTCCTCAAGCGATATCTTTTCCGTCTTGCTGCCCCCGGATCCGTCCGGGGCCGCAAAGTCAACGCTGCCGTCCTGTGCTGCAAGGGCGGCGGCAAATGCCAGCGTGTCCGCCTTCTCCGCAGGCTTGAGCTTGCCCGCCTTGACCAGGGCGGACACACGGGCCTCTCGGCGCTCTGTCTCTATCTTGTCGCGATAGGCGGCAAAATCGGCGCTCACCTTTTCGGCCTTCTTTTCAGCTTCCGCTCTGGCCGTTTCCGCGCTGGTCTTCGCGGTCCCGGTTTCCGAAAGCTGCTTTTTGAGGCTCTTGTTCTCATTCGTCAGTGTCTCAAGCTGGGCCTGAAGCTGCCCCACCTGGCGCTGCAGTTCCTCTATTGTCATAGCGTCTCCCTCGCCGCCAGTTGCGGCAAACTCTATCGTGATTGCCCCCTCGGCAGCCGCAAAACTGACAGCCTTCAGGCCGTCAATTGCCGGCTGCGCTGCTCCCAGCAGGGCAACGTGACGAAGTGTGGTGCGGTCCGGCATGAGGCTCATGCTGACGTGGCGGTAGTGGCCTTTTGCCACCAGTTCCCGCACCTCCTGCGGAACATCCGCAAAGGTAGCGAGCAGTTTGCCGCCCTCGCTTTTCAGCCTTTCAACCCAGCCAAACGCCGGGGCCGCATCACTCTCCGGATGACCAAAGACCAGGGGCGCGTCTCTCTTGTGGGGATCATATGCGCCGGCTATGGCCTCCAGGTCGCGGGCAGTAAAGGTCTGGGGGCGCCCCATACTGTCCGCAAACGTTCCTGTGCGTGCTATCTCAATCCAGTTAGCGGACATGCCCTATTTGTCCCTTTCATCCGCCGCTTCACCGTCGCCACATACGACCGCGCATTTGTACGACTCCTCCCCAAGCTCCTTCTGCAGCTCCGGGGGAAGCTGAATCTCTCCGTAGTACACGGCCGCTATGTCCAGCCCATTGGTAGCCTGGTTGTCATACATGACGGGTACGTCCTGGGGCAGCTTTTGCAGCTCTTCGATGAATTCTTTGACAAGCATGGTGGCCTCTCTGGCGGGGCAAAAAGTGCCCCGTTTTTCTCTGAAATCTGGTTGGAAAAATGCCCTTGTTTGGCCACCATGCCAGAGTTCGGGAAGCTTTGCCCGTAAACAGCGCGAACCATGCGAACAATTTTGAGGGACTATTTTTCAGCCAAGATGAGAATTTTGGGCGCAAAAAAAAGGCCCCTGTTTCCCGTGTTAATCGAGAAGCAGGAGCCTATACAATTATTTGATATGAGCTAAAATTTTTCTACATATCCTGGGCTTCGAAAATAATCCCATCTTGGCATTTCTTGGGCTATGCGCTGAATTTCTTCGTACCCGGCAAGCTGTTTTACCCATTCTTTGGGTATGCCCTCTGTTCCATATGCTAAACCGGCAAGGGCGCCAGTGACCGCCCCTGTTGTGTCCGTATCATCGCCAAGATTGACTGCCTTGAGAACGGCATCCCTGTAATTTTCCGTAGTAAAAAAGCACCATAGGGCGGCCTCTAATGTGTCAACGACAAAGCCGCTGCTACGGATATCATTTTCACCCAGCTTGCTGATGTCGCCTCCGAGAATACGATCAAATTTTGCCAATGCTTCCTGGCTGATGAAAGGTGTTCCCTTAGAAAAATCGTCTCTCAGTTCGGCGTAGCCCTGTTTTTTGTCCCTGCCCTTGAGAATCTTGTTAAGCATTTCAACATAGATAAAGCAGGCCGTAACAGACCACTCATGAGCGTGGGTCATGGAGGAAACGCGCTTGACAATTTCATAACGGTTCGCTCTGTCCCAAACTCCATACATATAAAAGGTCAGTGGAGAGATCCTCATGAGACTTCCGTTGCCGTTATCTTTTTCTCCTGTCCCTCCGGCCTTCTCGGGCGTAACGCCATCCTTCAAGCGCTTAATTGCTTTTGCCGTTGCATTGCCAACATCAAAAACCTTGCCATGAGGCGTATACCAAGCATTGAAATACCAAAGCTGGAGCCCAGTTGCTATGCTCTCAAGGCTGCATCGATCAGGCAAAAGATTATCCGCCAGGGCCAGTGTCAGCGAAGTATCATCGGACCATGTACCAGGTGGCTGATTATGAGTTCCATAGCCTTGCATGCCCGCTACGTGAAAAGTCCCACGTTTTTTGAATTCCACGGGTACGCCGAGCGCATCGCCCACGGCTACCCCTAGTAGTAAAGACAGGGGTTTGTCGTCAGCTGGTTCATAGAACTCACACTCGGCACCGTCATAATAAACATCTTCTGGCTTGCTATCTGGAAATTGATAAATTTCACAGGTATCCGTCCCTGCATGATCCAATATGCCTCCATCTTCCGCAACCGTAGAGCGAAACTGGCATGTAGCACACGCCACCGCATTTGGCCCCCGCGAGGCAAACATTTCATGTTCCCATCTTGGTCTCTTTTGACTCATGTTGTCGTACCTCAAATTTGTTTTATTACTTCCACTTCCAGAGACAAATAGCCAAATGAATTTCTCTCTACATGTATAATTCTAAACTTTGTTTCTCTCTGTATAACTGTTTCATCTTCATTGCCAAAACTAGTTTGTGTCTTTTCTCCGTCCCAATCCCGTTTGTCTCCATTGCCATAGTGGCTGAATGGCTCGGCGTACATCATTTTTGTGCCTTTGGGACAGTAAATTCGAAGAATATGTCCTTTGAATCCCTTTCCACTAGCGCTCCCGCAGGAGACAAAACCGTGATCTATGGTTTTGCGCCCTTCCAGAAGTTTTTTGAGTTTATCCCAGGGCATCCTGTATAAAGATTCCTCTGAAATCCCAAGAAATCCAGCAATTCCCGCATCAGTTTCCACCCCACGCTGCAACCAAATATCTCTATCATATGACGAACGATCAATCAGCTCAGTCATAAGCTTGATGTCAGAAGCGCGGCCTTCATTGTCCAAATCAACAGAACCTACTCCCTTAAAATTATCCCAATCTCCATCATAGCCGCGAAGAGGACGATTAAATCCTCCAGAGCCTCGCGTATATGCAAAAATTGCATCCTTTTCTTCCTCTGACGCCTCCTGCCAAATTTTTCCTGTGGGTTTTCGCAACACATCATCCGCTTCTTGCGGCGTCTTTGCCCAAAGGGCGGCAGCCTTGCGAGAATCAGAGTATGGGTTAGGCTTTTCTTTACCCCCGTTTTTGAGTTTTGCCAAGGAAGATTGGATATTTTCTTGCTTTTCTAAGAGTTCATTCAACTTTTGCCCGGTAGAATCAAACTCCTCCAGATCCTGCAACAGGGCCTTGAACTTGGTTTCTTCATCCGGTGTCAGGTCTGCGGATTGCAGTTTGTCCTCAAAATACTGCTTTTTTGCCCATATATTACCAGACTTTTCTTTCCAATCTGTTGTAGTAACAGCATCTTTCCAAATTCCTGTGTAAATTTTTACTGGATAGTCTTCAATTTCTTTATCAATTTTCTTTTTCTGGCTATTGAGCTTTTTTTGTTCAGCCTGGTGTTTTTTCTTTTCAAGAAGACTTTTAAGTTCTTCTTTTTTTGCTTCTAATGCAGAGACATCAAGGCCTTCAGATTTTTTGATTAGCTCATCAATGGATGCAATATCAGCGGCCAGCTTCTTTTGGGTCACAGGCTCTTTCTTGGGTTTGGGTGGAGCTGTGTTCTGAAGCCCATATTTCTTGAGATCAAGGCCTGTTTCAGCCCAATGTTTGCCTGGATTGTTTTGAAAGCCTTTATCGGCGCCACCTGTTTTTGGGAGCTCTGTTTCGACTTTCAGCCCCATGTCTTTGACCTGGCGGGCGGACAAACTTCGGACTCCACAACGGCATCGGAAGCCATTCGGGGGATAGTTGCTGTTCCAAAAAGCATGGTCGGCCGGATAGACTTTCCCGTGCATGACGGCATGTGAGGGGCGCACTCGGCTGTCCATAATGGCGATGTACTGCCAGTAGGGACGGGCCTTTTTGACCGCCTGCATCTTTGTATAGCGCCCTGCGGCGTATGCCGTTTGCACATTTGTGCGAAAGATATTTTCAACGCGCGATCCATGCCAGCCCTGGCTCTGGATGGCTCCCAGGATACGCTTTTTGAAATCACTCAGCGTCTCCCCGTTTTTCAACGCTTCCTCAATACCGTCGCTAACCATCTGGACAAGATCATGTTGGGCCAGGCCTGTGACATAGAAAGCGCGGTATTTGGCCTCTTCCCCGAGTGCTTTTGCCTCTTCATCAGTCAGCTTTGCCCTTTGCTTCCAAAACTCAATAGCCGCATCTGGGTTAACTGCCTCGGCAATAATTTCAGGACTTGGCAGAAAAACCTTCTTCTGTTTAGGCATCCTCTACCCCCTCTCCATAGGCGGCAACAGCGCCATAACCAGCGGCAGCAGTCATGGCTCGAGCAAGAAAGGCCTCCAGCTCATTAGGCTCCATAGCAGGGGCAAGCAGTTCCACAAGGGCGTCCTGCAGGCCGTCCAGATCCCTGGCCTTCCTGATAGCGTTCTCAACTTGGCTGACAAATTTCCCGCTTGCCTTGAGGGCCTGGGGCAACATCTTCTTGATTGCTGCGTCGAGATTGGCCTGGGCCTTTTCGGCCAGCAAGGTCGTCTCGCCCCGAGCCGCAAAGTTGGCAACCGCCGCGGAATCCACCGAAGCCCGGACGCGGAATTCCCCAGGCTTGAGGCCATACTTTTCCGTGAAGTGTTCTTCCAGGAATTCCACACCGATCTCGGATAGCTTCTTGTCCAGGTCGGCCTGCTTGCCCAAATCTTCTGGTTCCTCATAGGCGGCAACGGGAGCAAGCACGTCCGGGCCTGCGTTGACCTGGGCAAAGAGCCAGGCGATCTCGTTCCACGCGTCCACCACCATGGCCTTGTCGGCGTCGGCAAGATCGTCGGCCACATCCTTGTGCGCTTCGGTTGCCGCAAGGGAATTTTTGCCGTCCGTCTCAATGGTCAGGGTCTGCCCCATGAGCACCTTGCTGATAGCCCTATCCTGTCTGGACAGAAAGGCCTCGTGAATAGAGGCCTGGCTTTGACCAGGGCTTTCAAGGGTGACATTGGCCCCGTGGGGAATCACTGCCACAGCGTCCTGCACCATGCGGGAAAGTCCCAGGGCCATGTCTCGCTTTTCCAGCTTCTCAGCTTCCGCCGGCGCCTCGGCGACTACCCAGGGCATTCCGTGCCGCTCGACAAAGCGGGCGTAAAATTGCACGCCGCCACGCTTGAAGGCGACCGGCCACAGACAACGGGAGAGCAAGCGCAGGCCATAGGGGTTGTCGTAGGTTGCGTGATGCGTCACGAAAACAAACTTGCCAGCCGGCAATGGAATCGGCTGCGCGGCAAGCCCCCCATAGACGCCGACAAAGGTTGGCTTGTTGTCGTTGTCAAAGCGGAACCAGCGCTGTGGTCTGGGGACAATATCCAAAAGGTGCCACCAATCCCCGTCAAGGCGCCAGATAAGCTCCAGCGGCGTAAAGCCAAAGAACGGAGCGTCCAGCATGCCCGATATGATAGAGCGTAGATTCATGTGCTCCAGGTCGGCCATGAAGCGACGGTAGAGTTCCTGGGCCTGGGGCGTTGGCTCCTCTCCTTCAGGGGCTCCGGCTCTGAAGGAAAAGTGTGGACAATTCAGGACGCGATTTTTGCGGGACAGCATGGCCGTGGTGACCTGATCGTCCGCGCTCAACTCATCCAGGATTGCGGAATCGTCACCGCGTTTGCGCAAAACAGGATCCGGATCCGGCAACGTGTTCAGCCAGCCTTCCAGCTCACTAAAGGTCACGCCGGCGTTCTGGCGCGTGGCAAGTTCCGTGCTCAAATCCATGACGCTGAAGGGCGTGAATGTGCCGTCTGCGCTGTAGAGTCCTTTCATATGAGCCCCCCAAGTACGGCCACGCAAAGCGGCAAAAGCCAGTCACAAAGCGACTTCAGATTCCAGACTTTGGGATCAAAACCGCCCCACCAGGGCATGTTTTCACGTTGGCCCCCGCCATAGGCGCACAGCCAGCCCCACAGAGGAAAGCCAAAGGGGCTCCCTACCAGGACAAACAACAGTGTGATCGCAGCGTGTAGCATACAAAAAACCTCCGTAATGCCGCCTGATAGCAGCATTGCGGAGGCTTTGCCCGTAAAGGGCGCGAACCATGCGAACAATTTTAGAGGCTATTATGGTCTTGTGTAGGATATTACTTCTAGGACAGTCCTAGTTGTTCTTTTTCTGCTATTTATAAATTTTTTAGTTTCTTTTAAGTTTACTTTGATGCGATCTCCATGTTGAAAATTATATTTTCGATCAGATACATCAGTGAGAAAATTATTGTCTGCTACCGACGCAATAAATTCTACATCGTTTTCTTCGTCATAAAATCTCCAACCTGCCTGTTTTCCATCATTTTGCGATGTAAGAATTTCCAAGTCACAAACTCTTACATGTTCCTCAACTTGGTCCTCAACAGAGGGCTGCAGCGCGGCTTTATCCCCCTCTAGAAGGGTAACTTGGTCCTCTGGATTTGGGCCAGTTTCTACACCTATCGAAGTCACTCCTTCCCCCAAGCCATCCGCGATTTTTCCAATCGACGTGCTGACCGGGGCTGAATTATGCATCTGTACAACAAGGGTATTAACATTGATAGTTGTCCCCTCAGAATTTGTGATCTGAATAAGGCTATCTCCGATAGGAGTTTCCTGCTGTGGGGGATCTCCTTTTAACATTTTTTTTAATGCCAACACTTGTGTTACATTTTTCAGAATGTCTGTGCAGACAGGGACTATAGGGCCAATATAGTCAACAACAATATCGGTAAGTAACGATCCCTCTTGGAAACCGCCTTTTACCTTTATTGAAATTAATGAATTTTTTCCGTTAGCAAGAACATTGGCCTGCTCGATAGTCGTTTTGAAAGCTAATAAGCTATTTGCAAGCTTTTCTAACTCCATCTCATGACTGCTTAGAGTCGGGCCATCAAATCTTAATTTACATATTTCCCTGTCCACAACCACCCCCAATTTCATTAGGACAGATACTAGACGGCCCGGCTGGCAGCCGGGCCGTATCGGGCAAAGCCGACAAAGTCGTATCAATTGCGTGATTCCTGTTTACGGCAGCCATCTAGTCCGGTCAAGATTATTGCCCTTAATACCAGTCATTTTCATCCCGCCACCCGCGCAAGTCGAACCTGCCGGGCATGGGAACACCAACGTATTCCCAAGGTTCCGCGTGTCCGAGTTCCTTGCGAGCATCCAGCATCATGGCGCAGGCAACGGCACTGTCGCCATGTCGGCCACCTGTCTTGTCCCTAGTGCGCTGTTCCGGCACACGGGCCACGCCCTTGGCCACGCGCAGGCAACGGAAATCCGTCAAAATGTCGGCGTCCTTTGGCAGGACCAGTGTCTTGTCTTCTATGCCCTTCTTGAGCAGGGGCATGGTTTCCCTGTACCAATTTTCCGAAATCATCACTTCCCGCACGCGGCCCTGGCCGTATCTTTGCCGAACAGCTTCCGCAAGAGCCGAGCCGTTGCCCCTGGCGTCCAGGGAGCAGCCCGAGAACCTGGGCAAGCCGTCCAGAATGGCAAAGAGGATCTGTTGCTGCGTGCGGTGGGGGCAGTTGCGCAGCTCTAGGACAAAGGGCGGCAACAGGGACAGATCCCTGCGCTCGGTAGCCGGCCAGAAGACCGACAAGTCACCGCTTCGGCCAAAGTCTACCCCGCAAAAATGGGCCCTGTCCCTGGGGCAACGGTCCAGCAGAGGGGTAATGTTCTCAAGGATCCAGCCTCTGGTGTAGGTTTCCGCCGTAGGCAGGGGCCAGTCCACAAAGTTGTCCGCAGGCGGCGTCCAGGTCAGCACGGGCACGTTCCTGTCCATACAGGCTTCGAGCATGACGCTGGTCAGATAGGCACCAGCCGACCTGCGCGGAACACAAAACAGTTCCTCGTCGGCGCCGTCCCCATAGTCTGCAATGATACCTGCGCGCCAGGCGTCCTCGGCTTCCTGTGTCCAGGGGCGGGGAGGATTTGCCCGCCTGCAGATGGTCTTGAAAAGCCCTTGGGCAATCGCATCGTCCAGCGTAGTCCTGTGAAGGCTGTATTTGCGGTTGCCAGCCCGAATGTCACTGATCAGTTCATTGAAAGGATTGTCCGCGCCGTTGTGGGTGGACAAAATGGACACACTGCCGCCCCACATAAGCAGGGCAAAGGCGGCCTTCATCAACTCCTCAAGATCGTCAACGAAGGCCGCTTCGTCGATGATGACACGGCCCTGTTTGGATCGTAGCGAGCGGGGTTCCGAGGGGAGGCCCCATATGTTGAAACCGGACGCAAAACGGATGCGGTATACGGTTATGTCCCGGTCAATATCCCGCAGAACGGTTTCTTCTGCCTCATCAGCCAATACGTTGAACACCTTGGCCCAGTAGGCGCAGTCACGGATAAACGTCTGGGTCATTTCCTTGTTGTAGGAAAGGTAGAAGGTATCCTGCCCGCCTGCCTCGCGACTTTTGGCGGCCTCCATGACCGATTGCAGGGCCTCGCAGTACGAGGCACCAATGCGGCGGCTTTTCTCCCACACACGGACCCTGCTGGTATCCGCTATCCAATCACGCTGATAGGGCAGCAAAATTCTTGCTACATCGGTCATTTCCCTTCCTCCGTAATGCCCAGAGCCTTGTAAATACTCTCGGCCATATTCCCGGACAGACCGACCTTTCTGGCTTCTTCGGCAGCAGATTCCTTCGGCAGTGCCGCTTCCAGTTCGGCAACCAGGTCCAGGCAGCGTTTGATGTCCTGGATAGTCTCGGCACTGATTTTCTGCGGGTCGGTCAGGGCCATGCCCACCTTGCGCTCCACAGCCTGGCGCAGCACCTTGACCGCTTCCTCCCGCGTGCTGATCTTCGGGTACTCGGCTTCCCCGGCAACAGGGATTTTGCCGGACGCCGCCAGCTCCGCCTGCTTGAGTGCCAGACTTTCCAGACTGGCCACGGCAAAGGCCACCTGCGAGGCTTCCTTGCCGTCCTCGGCGGCCAAAAGCTTTTCCAGGATCGCCTTGCGCCCCAGAATGGTGTTGAAGCGGATGTCGCTTTCCACCTGGGCAATCTCGTCCCGCCGCTCCCGCCACCGGTACTTGTCCGCCCAGCGCTTGAGGGTGGTAGCCGAGACGCCAACCAGTTCAGAAACCCGGTCAAAGGAAAGACGGTCCACACAGTACAGCTCCTGGGCCCGCCAGACCGTGCCGGGCTCATGCTCCCAGCCCATGGCTACTCATCCCCCAGCTCGCGCGTCAAAATGTCTATCTTGCGGTCGATCCCCTTGAGCTCGATCAGCCCCTCACTCAGCTTCACACCCAGCACGGCTATGTATTCCCCGTCCAGGTCTTCCGCATCGTTGACAATGGAGCAGGCGGCCAGAAGGCTTTCCCTGTGGGACTGTATTTCCGCAAGCACGGCCTTGCGATGCAGGCGCAAATTCTCACGCTTTCCCAAAAACTCGTAGCGACTCATTACATTCTCCTGTCTCGTTCAATAATGGTGATCAGGTGCTCCATGGCCCGCGTATTGTTGACAACAAGCTGCTGCAGGGAATCCGTCATCCGCTCGTAATTCTTCACCAGGGTCACATTTTTGCGGTAAAACTCGGCCATTTCGGCATGCTTGGCGGCCATTTTTTGCACGCTTTCCTCCGTATCCGCCTTGCTCTCGCGCAGGATTTTCTGGGTATCGACCCGGTAGGCGTCAAGCAGGGCCTCCACCCGTTTGCCGTGTCGGTGATCCAGAAAGCAGACAACAATAATCACAACGGCCGGGATGGCGGCAACCAGGAGCAGCACGCCAGGGACCCCAAGAGCCACAAGAGACTCCAGCAGGGGCAAAACGGTTTGTAGTGCGTCAGTCATGGGGTTTTCCTCTTTGCTCGTAGTAGCGAAGCGATGTCTTTAAAGCATCAATGTAGCGGCGCATGGAGTCGTCGCGCTCAAGCAGGGCCTCGACATTTCCGGGGCTGTCCAGGGGCTTTCCCGGGTCCAGCTGCGCCAGTTCCGGCGCCGTTGGCGTGGGATACGTGGGCAGCTGAACCGCCACCGGGACAGGCCGCTCCTTTGGGGCGCAGGCGCTACAAAGGACGATTAAGGCGCTCAACAGCGCGGCCGCGAGTTTCATCATCCACAACCTCATCCTGTTCCTTCTTTGTCCTGGGCCGTGACCTGGCTTTTTCAAGTATGTCCTTGCGTTCGGCGGCGTCCTGCGCCGTCTGTGCTTCCCTTGCCAGACATGCCGCAGCCGCGTCAGTCTGTGCCACAATCTCGCCCCAGAAGATTTCGGCCTGTGCCTTGCTTGCGTCACGCTCGAATTCGGCCTGCTGCAGCTCAATGGTCAAAAGCTCGTTTTTATCGGCCAGTATTGCCATGCGCCACCACAAAATAGCGCACCCCACTAGGGCCGCGCACAGCAGTACGTCTTTAGCGATTGTCATGAAGGGCCTCCCTCAACGCGTCGGAAGGCAGCACGTTTTCCCTGGGAAGGGCCGGAATACCACCACTGCCCAGCTCGAAACGCAGCTGCGCGGCCTTGGCCCCCTGGGCACCCACAAGCAGGGTGACGGTTTCCCACCCCAGGGGAATGAAGCGGCCCTCCACAAAACAGAAAATGACCCACATACCCAGCACAACAACGCTGATCAGCATGGTCACGATACGCATGGAGGACCAGCCGCCATCCATGCCGTGCAGGGCGTCGGAAAGGGGAACTCTATCGCCAGGCACGGATCTGTTCCTCCAGGTAGTCCCGCAAATCGTCACAGCGGGCCAGCCAGCCCTTCAAAAAGCACTGGAATTGCGGCTTGGACTGGGCAAGCTCCCTGTAAAAACGGATCCTGCCCTTCAGCATGTGTTCCGCCAGGGCAGGAGTGCTGAATTGCTTCAGAAAAGTATGGGTTTTGGTGCCAAACTTGCCGTCAACCACAAGTTTGCTGCCGTAGGAGCCAACAATCTGGTTGCAGGCCCTTTGGGTAATCAGCGTGGCCTGCCTTGGGCCCGCATTGACTGTGCAGTCGTAATGCAGCGTTGCCGTGAGCTGGGGTAAAAGATCCAGCCCGTAGGGATCCCAGAATTTCTTTTTGAACATGGCCGCGGCCATGTCGGGCGTGAGAGCCCTGATATCGTCGGCGTCTATGTCCCCGTCTCCGTCCACGTCGCCAAAGGCCAGACCTTCCTGGCGCAACCAACGCAAGGAAACGCCGTAGTTGGTGAGGCCGCCTGGATCCCTCGGATTATCCGAAAGCCCGCCTTCCCAGCGGGCTGTAAAGGCCTGGGCAAGGTCAAATCGTGCCATGGTTCCTCCAAAATCAAAGCTTTGAAATCAAAGGCCCTCAAAATGCCCCCATTTGGCAAAGGATGAAGGGCGCAAAAAAGGCCAGTCAAAGCGATTTTGCTATGGCTGACCAAAGGATGCACGTAAACAGCGCGTTCCATGCGAACAATTTTTGAGGCCCCGAAAAAGGCTCCCGAAACGGCAACTGCCGGGAAAATCCCGGCAGTTGAAAAGGAGTTGCGCTATTCGTCAAAATTGCGGCTGAGTTCCCGTACCTCACGGGATCGGACGCGAATCGGGGCCTCCTTGAGCCGCACAAGCTTGCCTGCGGCAATGTAGTCGTACACGGTCCGTTCCGATATGTTCAAGATGTAGGCAACCTGTCGGACGGTCAAAAGGTTGTACTTTGCCAGCATTTCCGCGGGCGTCAGGGCGTACTGCTGCCCCCTTGGGCCGGCTTGATAGCGGATCGGCTGTGGCTGGGGGAAGCCCTTGGGGCGCTTGAGCGTGCAGTTTTGGCTGCAACCGATGCAGCAAAAGACATCCCCGCGCATAAACCAGAAAGGCTTTCTGCCCGGCTTGCATCCGAGGCTGTCATAGACTGACCGATCCGGCTTCGATTCATACGGCCGCCAGCCCTCGCGCGTCAGCGTCACAATATCCCGTATCCGTGTTCTGCTCATGCCTGCTCTCTACTTTCGCCACTGGCTTTCCTGTTGCTGATCTCTGGCCATTATCTGCCACAATTGCGCGATGTACTTGTACAAATTCCCGGGGTACTTGCCGGCAAGCAGCGCGTAGACAGTAGAGCGGCCAACTTCGGGGTGCCTGCGGCAAAACGCGTGGATCGAGACATACTTGCGCAGGATTTGCCGCTTGAGTTCGGCCAGCTCATCGTGCAGTGGCATCCTGTTCCCCTTGCTCCACGGCCTGTTTTTTGTCAAAGGCTTTTTCGCGGCGTCTGAGGTCAAGCATGAGGGTTTTGATCTGGTCGTAGTCGTGCAGCCAGATGAAGCAGGGCGTTCCGAAGGCCCGCTTTACCCTGGTGTCGAGGCTTGTCATGGAGTAGCCAAGCTTGCGCCAGATAGCCAGGATCTGGCGCTTTTCGCGGGCGTAGGGCATGGAATCCGTAATCTCGATCCAGTCCGGCCGGGACGCAGGCCTGGGCCTGACCTTTTTCTCCTTGCCATTGACCGTGAAGCTGGCACCCATTTCGGCCAGAGTGTCAATCAGCCGCGAGAGCTGGTTGAGCGTCAGGCTCTTGCGGGATGTTACGCCAAACTTGCGCTGCAGAAGGCCGCGGAAATCGGCCTCGCCAAAGGAAGGCAGCTGCTTCCTGGCAATCTCAATCTTGCGATACATGCCAAGGCGTTGCTTGTCGTAATCCATTGTTTCCCCCAGGTTGTGGCGTTGTTAATTGCTCAAAATGTCATTAGTATCGTTTTTGTTGACGGAAAAGTGCTTGACTCTGTCGTGTTCTTCCGCGCGTTTTGCGTTGTTAAATCGGTCCAGCGTGCCCACAAGGTAGCCCGTTATGCGGCGGATCCGCTCAAATTTGACGCCATATCCAATCATGCCGTCCCTAATCAGTAGTTTGCCATTTTCCATTAGGCAACCTCCCTGCCTTGCGCCACCAGCCACTCATTCGCCGGCACTTCGTACAGCCAGCCGGGAATTGTCGGGAAAGGGTCACTGCCAGCAATGTGCTTTTTGCCGCCGGGAATGCTGACGAAGATTTGGCCGTTCGTAATGCCTGCCTGTGATTTGTATGTGTGCCCCATATCCACGACCGTTCTTTGCAGGAGCAGCCTTTCGAGCACGTACACGGACGGGTCAAAATGGAGAATGTCCTCCTCCCGAATGCGCCTTGCCAATTCCCAGCCTTTTGCAGTGCCCTGTTGAGGGCTGTAGGCATAGAAATTGCCATTCGCGCGTACCAGGTTGAGCCATGGAAGTTGCTGGCGCCTGCGGAACACAAGGCCGCAAACCCTCTGTTTCCGCGTCCATACAGTGTCGGCCTTGAAGTCGCGGGCAAGCTTCGCGCGGGCCGCCCTGCATTGATCAAACAGCCCATCAATCTCTTTGACAAACGCGTCATTCCCTGGGCCCTTGCCGATGTAAAAATGCTTTTCCATGCGTGCCTCCCGTGTTGTTAGTAAGCAAACAAAAACCAGGCCAGGCCGATCATTGTCGCAAGGTAGGCGACAATGACCAGCAAGATGGACTCACTCCCTTTCATCGCCTGTTGTCCCTGCTCTATTCAAAAGAATGGCTGCCGTGCAGGCCCTGCGCCAGCATTTGACACGCTTGTGCAGCATGTCGTCCGGCACCTCGCACTCTCCATTCACCAGGTACTGGCAATCGGAATCCGGCAAGGGGCAGTACTCGAACGCCGCCAGCTGATCCAGGTACCAGTGCACGCGGTCCCTGCCTGTCATCACCGCGGTAATGTCGTTCTTGACTACCGTTGGGGAGTGGGCCGCAAGGAAAGCTTTCACTCTGTCCGGCAGCTCCTGCACATCCTTTGGCTCGGCGCCGGCCCAGAAATCCCCCTGCCACAGCTCGCGGCCGGACTTTTCCGCCCTGTCCGCAATCTTGTACCTTTTCCATAATGCCGCCGCCCTGTACTTACTCATGGGGCTCCTCCCTGTTTTCGTTCTTTTCCTGTCGCTCGCACGCTTTATCCAGCATTCGCATAAAGCACGGCCAGCAAAAGTTTGAGGTTATCCTCTTCGTAATACCGCCGCGCATTTCCAGCTCCAGCGTGACCTCAATCACATCGTCGGTCGCTCCGCACTTCTTGCAACGTTCGCTATCCGCCACGTTGTCCTGCATCTCATTCTCCTTTGTCCTGTTCGGGTTCCTTGCTCCCCATGGCCGCTTTTTTGAAAGGCATATCAAAGGGAACGCGCGCGATTTCTTTCTTGTCAAAATCGAACAACAGAAAAACATCCGGGGTTCTGGGATCAAATCTGGCGATATGATTTCCGTCAAAAACATATTCGGAAATCACCATGACCGCAGGTTTTGGATTTGCTTTCATCCCTTGTTTCCAGCCCTCGTCATAGCCGATCCTTTTGCCAAGGGCGAAAAACATACCGCACGCGGCAAAGTAAACAGTCAGAGTCCAAATCAAACCAAATAGTTTGGTCTGCAGGAAGCCATCAATAGATTGCAGCATCATCCTGGTTCCCTACCGTTCACTCTGCGCCTGGGCGCCCTCTTGCGGAGCCTTGACGAATTCCAGGAACCCAGGAACCCGTTCCTCCATGGTTCTCATAAAGCATTCCGCGCAAACAACTACCTTCAGGCCTTTGATCGTATTACCGTTTCTCTCCTCATCCAGAGAGACTTCAGCAAGTTCCTTGTCCGTGCCGCATTGGGCGCAGTGCAGGCCCTCATCCGGCAATTCATCGTCTATTGCCAAAATTAAACGCCACACTTCGTTTTCCTCCTAATGGCGGCGGCCCGCGGCTGCGGAACCGCCGCCCAAATGTCTACAGGGCTTCCCTCAGTTCCTTGCACGCGCTGAAAACCACACGCTTGCCCTCGGGCAGCATCATTTCCTGGCCCGTGCTGGGGTTGAAGCACTTCCTGGCGCTGCGCGTCTTCACCTTCAGCTTGCCAAGCTGCGGCAGGGGGGCCTCGCCCCCGGCCAGAAGCTCGGCACCAAGAGTGTTGCAAAACGCGAACACAACGTGCCTGACCTGGTCCCGGGTAACTTTTTGCCCGGCGTCCTGCAGGGTCTCATAGGTGATATTGAGCAATTCTGTCTGTCTCATCATGTCCTCCTTTAGTTGGTTGCCACCGCGCCGTCCGGCACAGCGTCCTTCCTGATTTCGATGAAAAACTGGTCCTGCTGCTGGCGCTTCAGCCCCACCAGCTCCAGCCGCCCATCGGGCCAGCCAAGCGCCGCGTCCTTGTTGATCTCCTCCTTGATCCGGATTCCGTCGGCAAAGTTGAACTCGTGCAGCTTGGCCAGCGTCATTTCCGCGGTCACGCCGCGTACCTGGACAATCTTTGTGCTGGCCCGAAAGCCAATCACGCCAAAGCCCATGTCCAGGCTCTTCTGCTTCGTGAAAAGATCCAGGCGGTTCAGCTTGGCGTAGACGGCTATGGCGTCCGCCAGTTCCTTGCGCCTGGCCTGCAGGGGGTTGGCGGCCTGCGCGGCCTGGGCCTTGGCCGTGTCTATGGCCTCGCGCATGCCGTTTTCGATTGTCGCGATCTTGCGATCCAGGGCGGCCATTTCCGCCAGCGCGCCTTCGCACTGAGCACGGTCCGCCACGATGCAGGGGGTAGGCTTAATCCTCGCCATTGGTGTCCTCCTCGGGGGGATTGTTGAGGGTTGTGTTCTCATCTTGTTTGCAAAACCTTGTGTTCAGGACGGCAAGCTGTTCCATCACCAGTACCTTGTCGATGTCGTTGTCCAGCTCCCGCGTGAGCATGAGGTGCACAAGCCTTGACGCCGCCTTTTTCACGGCAAGATACTGGTCGTAAATCTTCTCTTCCGGCTGCGGGGCATAGCGCTCCTGAACTCCCTTTGCCGTAGTTCTGTAGCGGGGCGCCGTCCCCTTCTTGCCAACCAGGGCCACGTAGCCCTCGCGCCGCAAAAATTCGACATAGCGGGCCACATGGTTGGGGGAGGCCTTGATCACGCAGGCAATGTCGGCCACGGTCCAGCCCGGTTGCTGAATCCGTATGAGCCGCCAGGCTCTTTCTCGGGTCGGGGCCAGCCCGTTGAGAGTAGGCTGCCCCGTGTAGCGAATGTGTTCCTTGTCAACGGACTCCAGCTCGCCCCTGCGGGCCAGAATGCCCAATCGGCTGGCAATGACGCCCTTTGGGGTGTCGGGAAACAGTTCGTACAGGTGCTGCAGTTGCAGTCCGTCCCCGTGTTGTCGCGTGAGCGCATGCAGGCTCCCGCGGAGCATGTCCAGGCTCGGGATCATCACTTCCTCCTTGTCTTCTGCTGTTCGCAAACGGTCCTGGCCAGGGCGGCGTCTACCTCATTCGTTCCCGCGGCCCTTGCTGCGGACTCAATAGAAAGCAGGGCGTTGTGCACGCGCCTGAAGTTGCCTCGCGTTGCCGTGTGAATCACTGTGCAGGCCTCGGGGGTAAGGCTTAAGCTGGCCGCTTCCAGGGCGTACATGGCAACGTCCGCAGGCTCGATCTTCGCAAAGGGCAGGCGGAACTCGTTCGGAATGCGGTCAATGATGCGGCTTCTGGCCTCAAGCAGCGTCGGCAACCCCTGCTCGCCGATGAGGACTATGGGGGCGCCGGTCATGTCGTATATGTCGCGCAGGTCCTCAATTCGGTGAAAGTTCAACCTGTCCGCCTCATCCACAAAGATTGCCTGGCGTTCCCCGTCCAGGGCCGCTATGATCTCGCGCTTGCACGCCGCCGCGGAGCGCGGGCGGCTGCCCTTCACCTCGTAGCAAAGATCCTGCAAGAAGGCGCACTGTGTCACGCCTTCCATGGCCCGCAGGTAGTAGCCCGAGTTCACATACAGGGCCTGCGCCGCAATAGTTTTGCCGCTGCCGGCCTCGCCCCATACCGCGACCATGCCGGGACGTCCCTTTTCCGTATCCAGGGCCGATGTGATGATTCTGCGAAGCCTCTGGACATTCTGCGTTTCTATGAATACCTTCTTCATGTGCTTATTTCCTTGACCGCCGCCCCTGCTATTGCTTGAGCGGCGGCTCTTTTTTTGCGGGTGGATGGGCTAGGCTTCCTGGCGCAGCGACTTCTCGCGCAGGCAAAAATCGCGGATACTTGCGTAGGAGGGGACCTTGCGGCCGAGCTTGCGCAGCGTGGCCTCCATGTACTGGTAGGCGCCGGTTATGGTGCGCAGCCTGCCATGGCGGTAGGCGTGGCAAAAAAGCACCTTGGCAAGGGGGTCAACGTCGCGGGGCTTGCTGAAAAACATCATTATGCTGTCTCCTGTTGGGCTTGATTGTGATTGTGGTAGAGTTGGCGCAGCTTCTCGAACCTGAGCCCCGTTACCTGGTATTCTTCCGAGGCCTCGTAGCGCCGCATGAACTCCGCGTCTTCGGGCTTCAACTCAATGCCCTGGCGCTCGGCGAGGTCAAAAAAGAATGTGTACTTGTCCAGTTCCGACTCGAAGAAACCCGGAGTGGAATAGGTAGGGGCCGCGGCCATCTTTGCCCTGGCTTCCTCCAGGGCCCGCTTGATCTTCCTGGCCTGTTCGTCGCTGCATTGTCCGCCCTCGGCCAGGGCCTTTGTTTCCTGCCCATTGTCCAGGGCAGCCGGAATCGTCTCCTTGCGGTCCTGTGACCGCTGCATATAGGGCAGTCGCGTCAAAACTTCTGCCCCGGCGCCACCTATCTTTTCCGCCAGGCGTCTTGTTTGTGCCTTCAGCCTGGCCTGTCTCTTGTTCGCTTCGGCAACCAGGCGGGCGTCTTCTCCCGTGCCGAAAAGCTTTGCCATGGGGTGCACGCTGGCGACTGGCCGCGCCACCGTCACAAACCGCTCCGCGTCGTAGACGTAGATTTCGCTCATGTCCGCCAGCGAGTAGTAGGCAAGGAGCTTCTTGTTGATCCCGTAGAGCTCGTCGCTCTCGAAATCGATCCCGCAGAAGGTGAAGCGGCAACGCTTCGGGGTGATCTCGCGGCGCATCATGAATTGCCGCGCGAGATCCGCCTTTTCGTCCTCGGAAAGCCCGGGGCCGCGGCCAGCTTCAAAAACCTGCCAGGGAGTCTTGCCGGGGCGCTTTGGGTGCGGCTGCATGGCTTTCCAGCGGGCGTACTTGATGATGACCTCCTTCACTTCCTCAATGGTTGGGACATGGCCGGATTGCTGGGCCTGCTGCCACTTCTCGTTGCGCATGAGGTGCGCCGGCTTCTTGTCTATGTTCGGACCCGTGTAGCTTTCCATCCACACGGCGCACTGGCGGTCAAAGTCCCCCCACCAGCGCTCAATGACCTTGGTGCGGCCGACATAGGGCTTGGAATGGATCGGGACGATCCCGAGCCGCAGGTAGAGGCCGTCCATTTCCTCCAGGTCCGCCTTGCCCTCGAAAAACTTGTTCTTGAAGGCCTTGCCGTTGTCGATCAGCACGGCCTTGGGCTTCTTGCCCAGGGCCACAATGGCCCGATGAAGGCTCGCGGAAATGGCCTGTGTGTTCTCCGTGAGCATGATTTCGAAGCTCACGAATACCCGGCTGGCCCAATCCTGCCAGCCAATCAGAGTGAAGCGGGCCGGCTTGCCCGTTTCCGGGTTGACCATCAAGAAATTCATCTTGTGGCCATCCGAAACCAGGATGTCGCCAACCTGCAGGATGCTGTCGTCCCTGTTCAGGTAGGGCCCGACCTTGTCGGAAAGAGCCTTTTCGCCCTCGCGGCGCAGCACAACTATGTCATGGTGGTCGGAGTCGTACCGCAGGAAGAAGCGCCGAACGCTCGCGTAGGAGGGGACCGGCAAGCCCTTTTGCGTCAGGGCCGCTTCCATGCTGAAGAATGCGGTCCGCATGGAGGGGCGGCGGTCCTGAAGGTACGCCTGCAGGAAGAGGTCCTGGGCTATTTCCGCAATCTGCCCCAAGCCGCGCTTGACAGAAGGATCCGTCCACTTGCCGCGCCTGTCCGCCAGGGCCATCAGGTCTTCGTTGGCTTCGGCCAGCGTTTGGCTCCAGCGGTAAAGGGTCTTGACCGTGAGCTCTTCCACCACTTCCTTCAGCTGCTCCAGCAAAAGGCCTGCGTTGTAGGCCTCAACAAAGGCCTGAGAAGCTGCCTTTGTGGTCTCGCCACCAGCCTTTGCTCTCGCCGTATAGACGCGCCACTCAACCACCAAGCGATAGCGGGCCTTTGCCACGATCAGCGACCAGTCTGGGACCGGAACTGCGGGCAAGGTGGGAACAGGGGCCGGCGCCGGGGCAGCGAACTCGGCAAGCTCCTGCTGGGCTTTGGCCTCGGCAAGCTTGATGGCGGTCACTGTGCTGGTGGGCATGGAGGACACAAGCCACTCCTTGCCACCGCCTCGGCCGATCCGCTTGCGAGATTGCCAGCCTTCCTTTTGGGCCCGCCGTAGCAGGTTCTTTACGGCAACGCCTAGCAGGGTGCTGATCTCACGGGTTGAATAGCTTTCCTCTAAGGCCATTTTTCATCACCTAAAGCTTGTTTTCTGCCCATCTTGGGTCAAACAACAAGTTTTCGGGCACGCCAATGGAGCGCAGTGCACCCAAAACGCGAGGACTATGCCGGAAGCCATTTAAGGTCGCGGATACCGTTTGCCTGCTCACCCCTGCGACTTTTGCTACATCCACTAAATTCATGCCCTTAGCGTCTAGGACGCGCTGAATGTCTCGCTTAACATCTGCGCGTTTCCTTCCGTAGGGTTGAAGCTTGCTCATGATGCCCCTCCTGGCTGCGCATGGCCTCAAAGTTGAAAAAAAACACGTGGCTTGCTATGGCTGACTTGTCACTTGCTTTGTCAGCTACCCACGGCCCTATTGTTAGGCTAAAATTCTGTTCAATGCAAGCAGAATCGTGGGTAAAACTTAAAATTCTGCTCAATTTTTATTTTATATCGTTATTTCAAGTGATTACATAATATCGCTAGGGTAATGGTTAAGGTAAAAGTTGGAGCAAGGAAACTTTTACCCATGACCACACTTGGAAAACGGATCAGGCTGGCTAGGGGGAACGCCTCTCAAGATGTTTTCGCCCGGCGCATTCAAGTCAGCAAAGGCTCCCTAGGTTTCTATGAACGGGATGAAAATCTGCCCAATTCAGACGTCATACTAAAAATCTGTTCAGCAACAGGAGTGACCCTTGATTGGTTACTGTTGGGGCAGGGGCCGATGATGACCACGGATGCCTCTACCACCGACACTTCTGCAGCCCAGGAGTATGCGGGAGAGCAGCAGGCTTATGAACAATCGGCAAGGGCCTCCATGGCAAGCTACGCTAGGCTTGAGCAGGAGCTTGAAATAGAAAGACAAGAGCGCCGGGATCTGGCAGCGGAAAACAGAAAGCTGCACCAAGAAAAGGAAGCGCTCCTTCTGCAAATCATTGAACTGCGCGAAAAGGTCGCCCGCCTGGAGGCCGCCTCAAGGGGAGATCCATCCCAAAGAACAGGGGTTGTTTCCATTAGGTCTGCTCCCGTTGGTGGACACGCCGTCCATGAAAGCGTGGATCCTTGTTGTCGGGCTAGTGTGAGCGCCAACAGCAGGTAAAAGAAGAGGCCCCCACGTGTGCCGATTGCCGACACATGCGGGGGCCTCTTTATGCTCCTCTTGCTTCCCAAGTTGTCTGAAAAAAAAGGCCCTTTTGGGCCCAAGCATTCTCAAGTTAAAAATTGCTCTATCTGTCCCCGGTCGCCGCTCGTAAGCCCGCGATAGTAGCGCATTCGTCAAGCAATCGTACCATTCGATCGGCAAGTTTTACCATTCTCATCTTAACTGCCCCCCTACATGTGCCTGCAGATGGCCTTGCCAAAGGCGGAGCAGGCCACTTCCGTGGCGCCTTCCATCTGGCGGGCCAGATCGTAGGTCACGGTCCTGGCTGCCACGGCTGCGGCAATGCCCTTGCGGATGAGGTCTGCGGCCTCGGTCCAGCCCATGTAGTCAAACATGAGGGCGCCGGAGAGGATCATGGAGCCTGGGTTGATCTTGTCGAGGCCCGTGTACTTGGGCGCTGTGCCGTGGGTGGCCTCGAAGATGGCGTAGCCGTCGCCCACGTTGGAGCCCGGAGCCATGCCGAGTCCGCCCACCTGGGCTGCCAGGGCATCGGACATGTAGTCGCCGTTGAGGTTGGGCATGGCCAGCACGCTGTATTCGCGGGGACGGAGCAGAATCTGCTGGAACATGGCGTCCGTGATGCGGTCCTTGATGACAATGCGGCCCGCGGGCACCACGCCGCCGTTCTTGCTCACCTCTTCCTCGGTGATGGTCACATCCCCGAATTCCTCGGCTGCGCACTCGTAGCCCCAGCGCCTGAAGCCGCCTTCGGTGAACTTCATGATGTTGCCCTTGTGCACCAGGGTCACGCTGGGCAGCTTGTGATCCAGGGCATACTGTATGGCCATGCGCACCAGGCGCTTGGAGCCCGTTTCGCTGATGGGCTTGATGCCGATGGCGGAGTCCGGGCGCAGTTCGCGGCCCGTGAGCTCGCGGATGAGGGCAATGATGCGGGCGGCCTCATCCGTGCCAGCGTCCCATTCGATGCCGGCATAGAGGTCTTCGGTGTTTTCCCTGAAGATGACCATGTTCACGGCATCGGGGTCCTTCACCGGGCTCGGCACACCGGGAATATGGCTCACCGGACGGATACAGGCATAGAGGTCGAAGAGACGGCGCAAAAGGACGTTGACGCTGCGAAAACCCTTGCCCACGGGCGTGCTCAGGGGGCCCTTCAGTGCCACACGATAGGTGGTGATGGCATCCATGCTTTCCCTGGGCACAAATTCGCCGGTTTCCTTCCAGCATGTCTCGCCGGCCCTGATGGGCAGCCAGGCCACTTCGCGACGGCCCTCGTAGGCCTTTTCCACGGCGGCATCCAGGACGGGCCTGGTGGCGTTCCAGATGTCCGGGCCCACACCGTCGCCTGCAATGATGGGAATGATGGGATCATCGGGGATGATCATGGTTCCTTTGTCGGAAAGGGTGATGCCTGTGCCCATAAGCTCTTGCTCCGAATGTCGGTTGGTTGTGTTGGGATAAGTTGTGGTTGGGAGTGATTGAAACGGATTGAAACTGATGCGTGATCGCAGCCGCCATGCACAAGGACAGAAAGCCCGTGCACTGCAAGGCGTCAGCCCTTGAGCTAAGCCTTTGCCGGAAGAAATTCAAGGCCAGGGGGCCCGTCTCAGAGGATGCAGCAGCCGTCCGGTCCGCAGGCATGGCCTGTCTGACCCGCCTCCTGCTCCTTTTTGCTGCCAGCCAGATCGGTTTTGTCTGCCAGGGCTTCCTCAAGGCGTGCGCGCACGGTTTCCGGGGCCGTGTAGCCCCGGGCCAGCAGATGGCGTTCCGTCCCTCCTTTGCCGTTGTCCTTTTCCAGGAAGAGGGTGGGGTAGATGACAAAGTCGCCAAGCACGTCCAGGGCTTCTTCCCTGTCCCGTTCAGCCTGCTCCTGTATGTCTGCCTGCGAGCTGACAAGAATGAGGGACTCCTCGTCCACGGAGCAGGCAGTGGCCTGCACATAGGGATCGAGCACGTCCAGACCGTCCACATAGAAGGCCTTCTGCAGGGCTTCCAGCTGTTCCCGTTCCCTGCCCGGAGCCAGGGCGCGCAGGGCGGCCAGGGGCACGCTCATGGCCTTGGAGTCCATGGTGATGGTGCCCCTGCCCGGTTCCAGCAGGTCGAGATAGGGCTGACCCACACCGCGGCCGGTGGTGTCGGCCAGGCGCTTGAAGAAGGCCGTGATGCTCGGCATTTCCCGCACCATGTCGTCAATGGTCTGCGGTTCTTCCACAAGTTCGCCCGCCAGCACGCGCACAGGCAGGGGATGCTCGGCCAGAAGTTCGTCAAGGATGCGGCCAAAGGCATAGCACCAGGGGCAGTAGACGTCGGAAATATAGAGATAGCGGGACATGGTTTTCCTGAAGGACTGTTTGTTTGGTACGAGGCGAAGGAGAGAGGATCGGTCAGGCGGCGTTGACGGAGCCCTGTTCGGCATTGGCCGAGGCGTCGATGAAGAAGGTGAGGATGGTGCCAAGCAGCGCCAGGGCCGCCAGGACCTGGAAGGAGGCGCCAAGGCCCCAGTGGTCGCCAATCCAGCCTATGATGGGCGCGCAGATGCCGCCCATGGCCGTGTTCAGGCCCAGGGTCACGCCCGAGGCAAAGCCTATGTTGCGGGCCAGGAACTGCTGCCCCAGGACCACCATGGAGCTGAAGCCGAAGTAGAGGCTGAAGCCCAGGAAGAGGAGCATGATCCAGGCCGGGCCTTCGGACGAGGCCAGGGAAAAGAGGAGGAGGGCCGGCGCCAGGGGCACAAAGGCCAGGCGCAGCACCCGTCCCTGCCCCCAGCGGTCCGAGAGCATGCCGCCCACGATATTGCTGGCCACGCCAAAGACCCCGAACAGGGTCACGGCCAGGGCGCCGGCTGTCTTGGACTGCTGGAAGGTGTGCATCCAGTACAGGGGCAGGTAGGCGTGGATGGAGCTCAAGACCACGGTTCTGGTGATGATGGCGCCGGTCAGGCGGCCAAACTGCTTCCAGTTGTTGTCACGCAAGGGGGCTGTGCGTGCGCCAGTCCCTGTACCGGGAGCAGCCACGCGGTCCATGTGGCCTATGCAGTAGGAGAGGGTGAGCACTGTGGCCAGGGCCAGGAAGGCAAAGAAGAGGGTGCCCGAAAGCCCGCACAGGCCCAGGATGGCCGTGCCAAGCAGGGGCCCTATGACAAAGCCCGCATTGCCGCCAATGGAGAAGAGGCTTAAGGCCAGCCCCTTCTGGCTGCCTGCCACCCTGTTGGCAAACTGGGCTGCCGGCGGGTGGAAGAGGGCCGAGCCGATGCCGCCCAGGGCCACCAGCACAAGCACGCTCCAGTAGCTGGACACAAGGCCCGTGAAGGCCAGGCCGCAGCCTGCCAGCAGCACGCCCAGGGGGATGAGCCAGGGCTTGCTGAAGCGGTCGGAAAGAAGACCGAAGAAGGGCTGGGTAATGGCCGTGAGCAGGGAATAGGCAAACATGATGCCGCCTGTGGCCTGATAGCTCAGGGCATAGGCTTCCTGCAGGTAGGGAATGACCACGGGCAGGGCGCCGCTGTTGATGTCGCAGGAAAAGTGGCCTGCCGAGAGAAGAAGGACCTTTTTTTTGTCCATGGCAAATGAAGCCTCCCTTGGGGGAGAACAGCCGGAAAAGGCGGCAGGGGCAGTTCGTGGGGGCCCTGCCGCTTGCGGCATGTCTCCCCTACAGCATGGTATAGGGGTCCAGGTTGAGGCTGATTTTGAGCTTTTCCGTGCACTTTTGCCGGCACAAATCGCGGTAGAGCTGGCGGACCCGGCCCCAGTCCGGGGTCTTGAACAGGCACTGGTAGCGCATGCGGTTGTTGATGACCGGAATGGGCGACTGCACAGGGCCCAGGATGGGCAGCTCGCGCTCGCGGGCCGCTGCCCTGAGCCAGCCTTCCGTCTCCTGCATGGCCGCGCTGCCGGCCACGTCGTTGCGCTCGTAGGAAAAGCGCAGCATGCTCACGTGGGTAAAGGGCGGAAAGCGGAATTTGCGCCGGCGCTCCAGCTCCTCGGCGTAAAAGCCCTCGTAGTCCGCGCTCTGCACGTACTTCCAGCAGTAGTGGTTCACATCCCTCGTCTGTATGAGGACGCGACCGGGCTTTTCTCCGCGGCCGGCACGGCCCGCGGACTGCACGAGCAGCTGAAAGGTGCGCTCTGCGGCCCTGTAGTCGGGCAGGCTCAGGCCGAGATCGCCGTCTGCCACAATGGCCAGGGTCACGTCGGGAAAGTGGTGGCCCTTGGAGAGCATCTGCGTGCCGACAAGGATGTTGGCCTCGTGGCGGGCAAAGCGGCCGAGCAGTTCCTCCATGGCGCCCTGGCGGCGGGTGCTGTCGCGGTCAAAACGCAGGACCTCGCGGCCGAAGCGGGCACAGAGGTAATCGGCCGTGCGCTCCGTGCCTTCGCCCATGGGCAGGAAGTTCATGTTGTGGCAGTGAGGGCAGGGTGCCGGAAAGGACATGGAGTAGCCGCAGTAGTGGCAGACCAGACGGTTCTCGTCCCTGTGAAAGGCAAGCCCCACGGCACAGTTGGGGCAGGAGAGGGTGATTTTGCAATCCGGGCAGTAGATGAGGGGCGCAAAGCCCCGGCGGTTGAGGAGGACAATGGCCTGCTCGCCCCGGGCCACGGTGGCGTCCAGGGCAGCCAGGGATTCGGGGGCAAGGAGCGTGTCCTCGGCAGCCATGATCTTGCGGCGGCCCATGTTCACCAGCTCCACCGGCGGCAGGGTCCTGTGGCCTATGCGGTGGGGCAGGCGCAGCACGGGCAGGGAGCCTGTGCAGGCGGCATGCCAGGTCTTGATGTCTGGGGTGGCCGAGCCAAGGAGCAGGACGGCGCCGGCCTGCCTGGCCTTGAGCCAGGCCACTTCCTTGGCCTGATAGGGCACGCGATCCTCCTGCTTGAAGGAGCCGTCGTGTTCCTCGTCAAGGACAATGAGGCCCAGACTGGCCAGGGGCAGAAAGAGGGCCGATCTCGTTCCCACAATGAGCAGGGGCCCGCGGGAGCCGGCCATGCTGCGGAAGGTGGCCTCCCGGCGGCTCTGGCTCTGGTAGCCGTGGTAGAAGACGTGGCAGGCTTCGGGCAGGGCCGCGCAGAGATCCTTGCGCAGCTTGTGGGCCAGGGCCACTTCCGGGGCCAGGATGAGGACGCTTTTTCCCTGCTCAAGACAGTATCGGGCACAGGCCGTGTAGACGGCGGTCTTGCCCGATCCCGTGACCCCAAAGAGGAGCCTGTGGGCAAAGCCCCCTTTTCCAATGAGCCCTGTCACCTCCTGCACGGCAGCCTGCTGATCGGCATTGAGGCTGAAGGTCGGGGCCTGCACCGGCGCAAGCAGGGCCTCGTTGAGGGCCTCCTGGCGCTCGTCGTCCTCGTCGGATTCCAGGCCCACCAGGCCCTGGCGCACCAGGGCGTCGAGCACCAGGGCCGAGCCCTCGCCAAGCTCGCGGATGAGGGCGCGCCTGTTGGTGGTGCCGTGGAACATGAGGTACTCAAGGGCCCTTGTCTGGCGCACGGCCGCAGGCCGCACGGGCCAGGGCGGCGAGACGAGCAGCTGGCAGCGCTCGCTGGCTGCCGCGTCCTGCCTGGGCGCCACCAGGCGTGCCCTGCCGGCAAGAAGGTCGCTTGCCAGAGCTGCCTTTTCAGGCTCAGGCAGCCCGGCAATCTGGCGCAGGGTATAGCGGGCTGCACGTTTTCCCCGGGCAGCGCTCCTGTGCACCGTGACGCCCAGATCCTTCACCAAAGGAAGGAGCTGGGCCATGGCCGCCCCGTGGGCCAGGCACTGGCGGTCGGCCACGGCTTCGAGCAGCTGTACAAGCTGTCTGTCGAGCAGGGGCTCAAGCTCCAGGGGCCAGACCAGGGTGCGCAGCTGCACGCCTTCGGGTGCTGCCACATCCACGGCGCGCACTATGCCGGCCCGCAGGGGGCCCCGGCCCAGGGGCACGGCCACGCGCAGGCCCTCCTGCCAGAAGGAGGCCGGAAAGGCCGCAGGCAGGGCATAGGTCAGGTCCAGAAAGGGCGGAACCAGAAGGGTGACAAGAGCGTTCACGGCAGGAGGATATCCTTTAGGCAGGAACAGGCCTGGGGGCAGCCGGGTCAGGCCGATTAGGCCTGGTCCGGTTCCGCTGTCCCGGCCGGCTCGGCCGTCGTGGCAGCTGTGCCGGTTTTGGCGGCCCTGGGCTTGCGCCTGGGCTTTTCGCTGGCGGCCCTTTCCGCCGTCGTCTTCGCCGACGCGGCTCGTGTGCCTGCAGCCCTGGCCGTGGCTGCCCCTGCCTTGTCCTCGTCGGGCCTGGCCTGCACCCTCAGGCTGTCGGCAATGCAGGTGCGGTTTGTGCCCGAGTAGATTTCCTCCGGGCTTGCCATGAGCACCAGGGGCAGCACCTCGTGCACGTGCTCCACAAAGAAGAGGTTGAGGCCCTCGCGGATGTCGGCCGGCACGTCCTGCACGTCGTTTTCATTGGCCTTTGGCAGGACCACGTTGAAGATGCCGGCCCGCTTGGCCGCAAGGAGCTTTTCCCTGAGGCCGCCAATGGGCAGTACCCGGCCGCGCAGGGAGATTTCGCCGGTCATGGCCACGTCGTGGCGGGCCGGGATGTTGAGCAGGGCGCTCGTGATGGCCGAGGCAATGGTAATGCCTGCCGAGGGCCCGTCCTTGGGCGTGGCGCCGTCCGGCACGTGCACATGGATGTCGATGCGCTTGTGAAAGTCCGGAGCCAGGCCGAAGTCCGCGGCATGGGCGCGCACATAGGTCATGGCGGCCTTGGCCGATTCCTGCATGACCTCGCCGAGCTTGCCCGTTGTGCTCACAATGCCCGTGCCGGCCATGAGGCTTGTTTCCACAAAGAGGATGTCGCCGCCCATGGGCGTCCAGGCGAGCGCCGTGCACACGCCCACGCAGGGCTGTTCCTCCCTGCTGTCGTGACGGGCCGTGGCGGCGCCGAAGATGTCCTTCAGCTGCTCCGGCTCCACGCGGTTCTTCCAGGAAAGCTCCTTGCGCTCCAGAAGCTGCACGGCCGTTCTGCGGCAGAGCTTGGCAATGCGGCGCTCCAGGGTGCGCACACCGGCTTCCCTGGTGTAGTCGCGGATGAGGGCCAGGATGGCCTCGTCGGTGATGTCGATGTTCTCGGGCTTAAGGCCGTTTTCCTTGAGCTGGCGGGGGATGAGGAAGTTGCGGGCTATGTGGAACTTCTCGGTCTCAAGGTAGCTGTTGAGTTCTATGACCTCCATGCGGTCGAGCAGGGGGCCGGGGATGGCGTCCAGGGAGTTGGCCGTGGTGATGAAGAAGATCTTGCTCAGATCGTAGTCCAGATCCAGGTAGTGATCCATGTAGGTGGAGTTCTGCTCGGGATCCAGGACTTCGAGCAGGGCCGCTGCCGGGTCCCCACGCTCGGACTGGCTCATCTTGTCGATTTCGTCCAGGCAGAAGAGGGGGTTGTTCGACTTGACCCTTTTGAGGGACTGGATGATCTTGCCGGGCAGGGCACCTATGTAGGTGCGCCTGTGGCCGCGGATCTCGGCCTCGTCGCGCACGCCGCCAAGGGACAGGCGCAGGTATTCGCGGCCCGTGGCCGCAGCCACGGAGCGGGCCAGCGAGGTCTTGCCCACGCCGGGCGGGCCCACCAGGCAGAGGATGGGACCGCGTATGCCCTTGGAGAGCTTCTGCACGGCCAGGTATTCCAGGATGCGTTCCTTGGGCTTTTCAATGCCGTAATGGTTCTTGTCCAGGATGGCACGGGCCTCGTCGAGATTGATGTGCTCTTCGGCCAGATCGTTCCAGGGCAGATCCAGGATCCATTCCACATAGGTGCGCAATATGGTGTGCTCGGGCGCCATGGAGGTCATGGAGCGCAGCTTGTTCACCTCGGCCAGACCCCGCTGCCTGGCGGCTTCGGGCAGGTTCTTTTCCCTGAGGCGCCGCTCCAGGTTGTTGATGTCCTCCATGACATCCACATCGCGGCCGAGCTCCTTGTTGATGACCTTGAGCTGCTCGGTGAGGTAGTACTCGCGCTGGGTCTTGTCCATCTGCTCGCGCACACGCATCTTGATGTGCTTTTCCAGGGCAGCGGTCGTGTTCACAGTGGCAATGTGCCCGTAGACGGCTTCCAGGCGCTGGCCCACGTCCAGGGTTTCCAGGAGCACCTGCTTTTCCTGGCAGGAGATGGAGAGCCTGGAGGCCAGGGCATCGGCCATGGCGGACACATTGTCCATCTCCAGGATGGGGCGCAGGACGTCCGGGGAGGTGCGGCCGAGCTTGCCGCCGTCGCGCAGCATCTCTTCCACGGCTTCCCTGATGAGTTCTGTCATGGCCCTGGTGTGGGAGGCGCTGCCCGGCTGATCCGCCACCGGGGACACGCTTGCCATGGGAATGCCCTTCTGGAATGAGAGGCTTTCCAGGCTGGCCCTCTGAGATCCCTCGAACAGGCCCTTGATGGTACCGTCCGGCATGCGGAACATCTGCACAATCTCGCAGCAGACACCAATGGTGTGCAAGTCCCCGGCGGACTTCACCTGGTCCTGGCGGGTATCCTTCTGCAGTGCCACAAAGACGGGCGTATGGGTCCTGTAGGCGTGGTCCACGGCCAGCATGGACTGCTCGCGTCCCACGTAGAGGGGAATGACAGTACGGGGAAAGATGACGACATCAACCACCGGAAGGACGACCAGCTGACGCCTGGAGGACGAAGAGGAAGGGGTATCGTGGGATGGTTTGACCATGCATGCCTCGGCAAGGAATGGGTGCTGACGTGTATCGGAAAATCGGGGAGTCTGAAAAATCTGGGGGTCGGAAAATCGGGGGATCAGGCCTGAATAATGGCAGGGGAGACGCGCTCCCGGAAAAGTCTGGGCCTGGCCGGAAAACCCGGACAGGGCTGACGCCCGGGGGGACTCCCGGACGGAGCATCATAGTCGCAGCATGTGAGAAAAGCAATGTGAGCCCGGGGGTAAAAATAGAAAAGGAAAGTCTTTTTCAAAAAAAAGACGGGCAATGGGGAGGAAGCATGGCCTGGCCGATCTGGAAGACCTGCCCGGATCGGGCCGTGGCAGAGAAGGGGAGTGGCGCTGTGTGTGCCTGCTGCTTGTGCCATACGCCGCCCTTTGAGGGCTCCTGCGGGTCCATTGATCCAGGAGGCAGCACGAATGTCACAAAAAACGGGGCATGGACAAAGGGCTTCTTTTCAAGTACTAGCTTGGCATGGTAGAACATTCATCATTGGCCGAACTGGTCGAGTTCGACGACCCGCTTGTCGCGCAGCAGCTTTTTGGTCCCAACAATGCCAATCTGGACCTTCTGGCCCGGGCCAGCGGAGCGCGCATTGCCAGCCGGGGCCTGAAAGTCCTGATCGAAACGGCAGACCCCAGGAAACGGCAGTGCCTGTGCAGCGTCTTTCTGCAGCTCTACGATCTCTTCCGTTCCGGCGTGCAGGTGACACAGGAGGATGTGCTCAGATCCTACGACATGGTTCTGAACGATCCCGGTGTGGCCTTGTCCGAAGTCTACCGCGAGGCCGTCTTCATCCATACCCCGCAGCGGACCGTCACTGCCCGCAACCTGGCCCAGAAGACCTATCTGGACGTTTTGCGCCGCTATTCCCTGGTCTTTGCCGTGGGGCCCGCGGGCACGGGCAAGACCTATCTGGCCGTGGCCATGGCCCTCTCCCTCTTTGCCCAGCACCAGGTCAAGCGCATCATCCTGACCAGGCCTGCGGTGGAGGCGGGCGAGCGCCTGGGCTTTCTGCCGGGCGATCTGGCCGACAAGGTCAATCCCTATCTGCGTCCCCTGTACGACGCCCTCAATGACATGCTTCCCCAGACCAGGGTGAGCACCATGCTGGAAAACGGCAGCATAGAGGTGGCACCGCTGGCCTTCATGCGCGGCCGCACCCTCAATGATGCCTTTATCATACTGGATGAGGCCCAGAACACCACCCAGGAACAGATGAAGATGTTCCTGACCCGCATGGGATTCGGTTCCCGCATGGTGGTCACGGGCGATGTCACCCAGATTGATCTGCCCATGTTCCCCGGCATGACGCAGACGCGGTCGGGCCTTGTGCAGGCCCTGCGCGTTCTGGCCGGCGTGAAGGGAATAGCTGTGCACACGTTTCACAAGAGTGATGTCGTGCGTCACCCTCTAGTGGGAGCGATAGTGAATGCCTACGACCAGGCCCAAGACGGTCGCTAAATCGACCAATCCCTGTACGCTGGCCATTACCCGGACCATCAATGCGCACAGGCAGTGTGCCAGAGGAGCGCTCTTCTATGTGCTCTCCCTGGCCTTTATCTGCTTCTTTCTGGCCTTCAATTTCGAAAGCACCAAGCGCGTCTATGTTACGGGTCAGGTTGCGGAGTCGGATGTGGTGGCAGACCGCTTCCTGCTTGTGGAGGACAGCAATGCCACCGAGGCCAGACGCAAGCAGGTGGTGCTTCTGCAGCCGCCGGTCTACGACTTCAGCATGGAGCCCTACATCCTCTTCGAGCAGCGCCTCATAGGTCTCATGCGCGAGTTCAACGGCGCCCCGCCCAAGGAAGGCGTGCCGCCGCCGTCCGTCCAGTTTGCCAACGACATAGGCCAGGAGCTGGCCCAGGAAATACTGCCGCAGTTCGGGCTTCTGAGCACGCAGAGCTTTGTGCTCAAGAAGCTTCTTCCCCTTTTGCGCGAGCGTCTGGCCGAAGGCATGATAGGCGAGCTGAGGGCTGCCAGGGTGGGGCGCAGCGGCGTCATCATCCGCAATCTGGACACAGGCACGGAGATGCTGCGCCCGGACGTGACCGTGCTGCCCGACGTGCAGTCCTTTCTCACGGAAATTTCCACCCTGGCCCGCAATGACCGGGCCCTGAGCCACAATGCCAGGCGTGCCATCAACATCATCCTGGCTGCCAGCATGCCGCCCACCCTGACTCTCAATCAGGAGGCCACCCAGCGCAGGGCCTCGGACGTGGCCGGCAAGATTGAGCCTGTGTACTACCAGATCCAGAAGGGCGAGCTCATAGCCCGCCGCGGGGATCTCATCACGAGAGAACAGCAGCTCAAGATCCAGGCCCTCTACCATACCTCGGCCATGCCCCTCAATGTGGAGCTGGCCGCAGGATCCTTCCTCATCTGCCTCTTCATCTCCATAGGCTTCTTCCTCTCGCCAAGCGGCAAGCCGGCCTCTGTCATCCACTCCAAGGACCTGGCCCTCATGGCCGTGGTGGCCATGCTCACTGCCGTCAGCGCCAGGGGCGTGCACGGCCTGGGCAGTCTGGCCGCCTCAAGCTCCCTGGCCGACGCCTTCAGCATAGCCTTTCCCGTGGCAGGGGCCGTGGGCTTTGTGGCCACCATCTTCTCGGCCAGGCGCTACGTGACCCTGGGACTTTTGCTGACCCTGCTCACCACCATTGCCCTGGACTTGAGCTTCTATTTCGCGCTCTTCCATTTCTTAAGCTCCATGCTGGCCACCTGGCTTGTGAGCACGGCCGTGAGCCGCCAGGACGCGGTCTGGAATATCTTCCCCATCATCCTTGGCGAAATGCTGCTCATTGCCGGCGTGGTCCTGGTGGAGCCCATCTCCATCATGGAACTGCCCATGCTCATGACTGCCGTGTGCATCAACGCGGTCATGATGCTCATCCTCTTTTTCTCCCTCTCTCCTGTGCTGGAGACCCTGTTCGGCTATTCCACCCGTTTCAGGCTCATGGAATACATCAATCTCGAGCAGCCTCTCATGCAGGAGATCATGGTGACCATTCCCGGCACCTACCACCACTCCCTGGTGGTGGCCAACATGGTGGAGGCCGGCGCCAAGGCCATTGGCGCCAACAGCCTGCTCTGCAAGGTGGCAGCCCTCTACCATGACTGCGGCAAGCTCGTGTATCCGCAGTACTTTGTGGAAAACCAGTTTGGGGCGCCCAACAAGCACGACAAGCTCTCGCCCTCCATGAGCGCGCTCATCATCATAAGCCATGTGAAGAAGGGCGTGGAAATCTGCCAGCGCTACGGCCTTGGCCAGGAAATCATCGACATTGTGGCCCAGCATCACGGATCCAGGGTCATGCGCTACTTCTACCAGAAGGCCGTCAACCTGGGCGAGAATCCCAACGAGGCGGACTACAGCTACCCCGGTCCCAAGCCCCAGACCAGGGAAGCAGCCATTCTCATGCTGGCCGACTCGGTCGAGGCCTCCAGCCGCACCCTCACCGATCCCACGCCCACCCGCCTCAAGGCCCACATCGAAAAGATCATCAAGGGCATACTGAGCGAGGGCCAGCTCGACGAGTCCGAGCTCACCTTCAGGGATCTCCATCTTCTGGCCGAAAGCTTCCAGCGCGTGCTCACGGGCATCTTCCACCACCGCATCGTGTACCCCGAATCGCGGCGTGCCGACTCCGAGCAGGGACTCAGGGTGCCTGCCCCCAATCCCATGCATCCGCTCGCTCCCGGCCCCTCGGCCATACCGCCGCTGCCGGAGCCTGCCCTGGCGACAGCCGGGCCAGCAGCCGGGTCAGCGGACGGCGAGGCCGAACGGGAGGAGATGCCCGATGCCGCTGGTGGCACAGCTGCTGAGGCAGCCGGACATACCGCCGCCGACACAGCCGGTGATGAGGTGACGGACCTCCATGAGCCCATACATGAACTGGGCGAGCCCATAGCCGGGCCCGCAGCCGACCTTGCAGCCGATCCTGCAACCGATCCTGCAGGCTGCGAATCGTCGCCTGCACCGTCTTCTGCGTCTCAGGCAGCGCCCACTGCTGGACAGCATACGGCCGTACAGCATGCGGCAGCGCACCTGCAGGGAGCCGCAGGGACAGGACAGGAAGGGCAGAGCGCTCCAGAGGCTGCCCACCGCACGAATCCTTACACGGATCCTCACACGGATCCTCGCACGGACCCGGCTGATCTGGTGCTTTTGCAAAACGGCGTGCGGCCCAATGTGCCGGAGAGCGTGCCCCAGGAGCAGCAGGGAGACTTCTGCGGCCCCCTGCCCCAGGACAAGGGCACGGATTTGCACGATCTTCTGCCGGACAGCACAGCGAAGGAGACGGGCACAGCCCAAAAGAAGTCTGGCCGTGGCCTGTTCGGACGCTTCATGAGGAGGGGCAGCCATGACGACGTTCAGGCTTGATCTGGTCTGCGAGGAAGCCCTGCTCTGGGCTGCCCTGCCCGTGGACAGGGGGACCCTGCGTGTCCTCATGGACTGCCTGTGGAACAGGGCTTGTGCCCTGCGCGAAGAAGGATTGCTTGAGGGCGTGCCCTGTGCCGTGACCCTGGCCCTCATGACGGACGGCGAGATTGCCGCCGTGAACAGGGCCGCCCTGGGCGTGCCGGGCCCCACCAACATCCTCTCCTTCCCGGGCACACAGGTGGAAGAAGAGGCCGAACTTGCCCTGGCCGTGGAAACTTTGCTCAGGGAGAGCCTCCTCTACGGTCAGGAGCCTGAGGACCATCTTGTGCGCCTGCTGGCCCACGGCCTGCTCCATGTCTGCGGTCTGGATCACGGTGAGCGCATGGAGGCCTGTCAGGCTGTCCTGGAAGAGGCGGGCAGGGAGCTGCTGCGCCGCAGCGGGGCGTAGTGCCCCGGTCTGCGAGGCGTTTCCCCTGACAGAGGGCAGAGGCCTGAAGAGCCCGGATCGTGCCAGATCGTGCCCAGGCCTGCCGGGCCGTGCCCGGTTGTGAAAGGACCGTGCCGGACAGCAGGGCAAGGCAGAACCAGTCAGGACCAGGCCAGGGCAGGGCAGGGCAGGGCAGACAAGGGGCCCGGCACAAAAAGAATGTGCCTCTGGCCCATGGGCATGGAGCTTCTGAAGAGATTCCCCGGGAAAGAGACGAGTCACCGGGAGTAAAGAGTCCCGGGAGAGATGTTCAGGGACAGAAGATCTTGGGCACAGGGGAGCGTGCCGGGCGATCGTGGTCTTGTGCCTTGTCGTCCAGGGAGAAGCGTTTCCTTATGAAGCATCCCAAGGGGGCAGAGTCCCTGGAAGCGTCCCTGCAAGACAGGAAAGGATGAGGCAGGGACAAAGTGGACAGACCGCCCCAAAGGCAGAAAGGACAATCAGGCAATCAGGAGAACAGGAAGCAGCGATGCCGCAGATCATTCATGTGGCGCAGGTGACCAGCGTGCTGGACGCCGTGCGCGAACCGGAGTATCGGGAGACAATGCAGGATTTTGACAGCCTGCTTGCCGATGTGCAGACACAGGGGCGCGGCCAGTACCGCAGGGCCTGGAGCTCGCCTGCGGGCAACATCTACGCAGCCCTGCGTCTGCCCATGCAGCCGCCCTTTGTGGGCACCGAGGCGGCCGTGGCCGTGAGTGCCTGGCTTGCCCTGGGCCTGCGCAACCTTGGATATGATTGCCGCATCAAGTGGCCCAATGATCTGGTGCTGTGCCAGGACGGGGCCTGGGGCAAGACGGGCGGCGTATTGCTGGAAGAGCGCGAGGGCCTGCTTGTGGCAGGCATTGGCATCAACGTGGCCTCAAGTCCCTCTGCGGACGAGCTGCGCAGCGAGGCGGCCCTGCCGGCAGCGCATCTTGCCGCCTGTGCCAGGGCCTGCGGCCTGGAGGAGCCGCAATGTGCCACAGTATGGAAAAGTCTTGTCAATTGTCTCTTTTCCTCCTACAGTCAGACTAATGCGCTGTACGAGTGGCGGTCTGTGGCCGATGCACTGCTGTTGTGGCGCAGCCGCACTGTCGTGCTCACGGAGGACGGCAGCAGCGTTACAGGAGAGCTGCGCGGACTAGGCCCCAAGGGGGAACTTATCCTGGCAACGCAGGGAGGAACACAGTTATTTTTAAGCGGCAGTGTCAGACCAGCCTTCTGAGACTGCATCCGGCAAGGAGAACAGATGGCAAACAAGACCTTCAAGGAAGTTCAGGAATATCTCAAGGGAAAAAAGATTCTTGTGGCCAATCGTGGTATACCGGCACGACGCATCTGCCGTTCCATTCGCGAACACTTTGATGCCATTGCCGCCATGACTGCTACAGACGTGGACAAGACTGCCCCGTCTGCGGCCACTGCCCAGGAACTTCTTCTTCTTGGCCCGGATCCGCGAGCCTATCTTGACATCGAGACCATAGTCCAGCGTGCCGTGCAGGAAGGTGTCGTGGGCATCCATCCCGGCTGGGGCTTTGCCTCCGAGGACAGCCGCTTCCCTGCCCTGTGCCGCAAGGCCGGCATCGTCTTCATCGGTGCCAGCGAAGAAGCCATGAATCTTCTGGGCAACAAGGTCCAGGCCAGGGCCGTGGCCAGGCGCCTGGGCATTCCTGTCGTGCCCGGATCCGACGGCGCTGTGGACATTCCCACGGCCCGCAAGCTCATCGAGGAGATGGGCCTGCCCATCATGCTCAAGGCCGAGGGCGGTGGCGGCGGTCGCGGCATCTTTGCCGTGCACAACGAGGCCGAGCTGGAAGACGCCTTCTTCAAGGCGTCCACCATGGCCCAGGCCTCCTTCGGCAACCCCAACCTCTTTGTGGAAAAGTTCCTCACCGACGTGCACCACATCGAGATCCAGGTGCTGGCCGACCACTACGGCAATGTCTTTGCCTTTGACGAGCGCGACTGCACGGTGCAGCGCAACAATCAGAAGCTCATGGAAGTCACGCCCTCGCCCTGGAAGGTCGTGACCAGAGACCTGCGCGAACGCCTCAAGGACTACTCGCGCAGGCTGGTGAGCGCCGTGGGCTATCAGTCCCTGGCCACCGTGGAATTCCTCATCACCCCGGACGGCACGCCCTATCTCATCGAGGTCAATACCCGTCTGCAGGTGGAGCACGGCGTCACCGAATGCCGTTACGGCATCGACCTGGTGGAAGAGCAGATTGCCGTGGCCTTCGGCGCAGAACTCAGGTACAACGAAAAGACCCTGCGCCCCGGCTACGTGGCCATGCAGACCCGCATCAACCTGGAAAACCCCCAGAACAACTTCGAGCCCAATGCGGGCCGCATCACCCGCTACGTGTCCCCTGGCGGTCCCGGCGTGCGCCTGGACTCCAACCTGTCCGCAGGCTACGAGTTCCCGCCCAACTACGACTCGGCCGGCGCCCTGCTCATTGCCTTCTCCCATGACTGGGAAAAGACCCTGGGCATCATGGACCGCGCCCTGAGCGAATACATCATCGGTGGCGTGAGCACCACCATCCCCTTCTTCAAGCAGGTGCTCAAATCTCCGGAATTCCGCTCCGGTGAAGTGACCACCAACTTCGTGGCCAACCATCCGGAGCTCATGTACTACGAGGATCTGGCTCCTGAGGCCGAGCGCCTGGCACGGCTTGTGGCCGAAATCTCGGCCCGCGGCTACAATCCCTATCTCTCCCTTGGCGCCTACCGCTCCAGGGATACGCCGCGCCTTGGCGCCTTCGAGCCGGTTCTGCCCGTCATTGACGGCCCCAAGCGCCGCAAGCCCTCGCCCTATCCCCGTGGGGACAGGGAAGCGCTGCTCGATTTCATCCGTGACAGCGACTACGTGCACTTCACGGACACCACCCCTCGCGACATCACCCAGTCCAATACCGGCAACCGCATGCGCCTGGCCGAAGACCGGCTCATCGGACCCTACATGGACAATGCCGGCTACTTCTCCATCGAGAACGGCGGCGGCGCCCACTTCCATGTGGCCATGCTGGCCAACATGACCTATCCCTTCTCCGAGGCCCAGGACTGGAACCACTTTGCTCCCAAGACCCTGAAGCAGCTGCTCATCCGCTCCACCAACGTGCTGGGCTACAAGCCCCAGCCCAGGAACCTGACCCAGGTCACGGGCGAGATGATCTGCGACAACTACCAGATCGTGCGCTGCTTCGACTTCCTCAACCATGCGGACAACATGCGTCCCTTTGCCGAAGTGGTCATGAACCGCAGGGAATGCGTCTTTGAACCGGCCATCTCCCTGTCCTATGCCAAGGGCTTCGACGTGCAGCACTACCTGGGTGTCACCGAGGATCTGCTGCGCATGATGGGCTCCGTCATGGGCACGGGCATGGAAGAGGCCTCAAGGCACATCATCCTGGGCCTCAAGGACATGGCCGGCGTCTGTCCGCCGAGCTTCATGACCGAACTTGTGCAGGCCCTGCGCAAGCGCTGGCCCGAACTCGTGCTGCATTACCACAGGCACATGACGGACGGGCTCTTCGTGCCCGCCTGCGGCGCTGCCGCAGCCGCCGGCTGCCACATCGTGGACGCGGCCCTGGGATCCTCCGTGCGCAGCTACGGCCAGGGCGACGTGCAGTCCCTGGTGGCCTACCTGGAAGGCGAGCTTGGCCTCAAGACCAATCTTGATCTGGACGCCATCAGAGACGCCAACTTCGTGTGCAAGCAGATCATGCCCTACTACGACCGCTACTGCTCCCCCTACTTCAGAGGCGTGGACTACGACGTGGTTCGTCACGGCATGCCCGGCGGCGCCACCTCCTCCTCGCAGGAAGGCGCCATGAAGCAGGGCTACATCCACCTGCTGCCCTACATGCTCCGCTTCCTTGAGCAGACGCGCCGCATCGTGCGCTACCACGACGTGACCCCCGGCAGCCAGATCACCTGGAACACGGCCTTCCTGGGCGTGACCGCAGCCTTCAAGCGCGGCGGCGAGGAAGAGGTCAAGTATCTGCTGGAAGTCATGCAGGAAGTGAACCGCACCCCCGAAGAGCACCTCTCTCCGGAAATGCGCCATGCCCGTCTTGGCATCTACCAGGACTGCAATGACGCCTTCAGGGATCTGCTCCTTGGCAAGTTCGGCCGCCTGCCCCTGGGCTTCCCGCCGGACTGGGTCTACGAGAGCGCCTTTGGTCCCGACTGGCACAAGGCCATCGAGGCCCGCACGGACGTTTCGCCTCTGGAGCTCCTTTCCGACGTGGATCTCGAGGCCGAGCGCAGCGAATGCACCCGCCTGCTCAAGAGAACGCCGCTCTCCGAGGAGTTCATCATGTACCTGAACTTCCCCGGCGACGCCCTCAAGACCATACAGTTCCAGGCCAAGTACGGCGATCCCAACTGCCTGCCCCTGAATATCTGGTTCGAGGGCCTGGAAGAGGGCGCAACGGTCAGCTTCCAGGACAGCGGCGGCAAGCCGCACACCCTGCAGATGCTGCACATCTCGCGGCCCAACGAAGCCGGCGTGAGCGAAGTGCGCTACATTCTGGACTCCGAGTTCCTGAACACGGGCGTGCAGCTTGTGGAACCGAGCACCTCTTCCGGCAAGGGCGTGCCCATGGCCGATCCGAACAACGTCTACCAGGTGCCGAGCCCGAGCAACGGCGATCTGTGGGTCATGTACGTGGCGCCGGGCGACATGGTGCGCAAGGGCGAGGAAATCTTCAACGTGTCCATCATGAAGCAGGAAAAGGCGGTGCTGGCCCCCTGCGACGGCATCGTCAAGCGCGTGCTCAAGACGGCCGACTTCAAGGAAAACAAGAAGATGGTACCCGTGCGCGAGGGCGAGCTTCTGGTCGAGCTTGCTCCTGTGCCCCGCACCTGCCCCAACCCCGACTGCCATCAGCCGCTCACGGACACGACCGCCAGGTTCTGCCCCCACTGCGGCATAGCCCTGGCTGCGGAGAACGACGGCGAATAGCCCCGAACCTGCATCTCAAGGAGGCATTGCTCGTTCTTCCCGGGAATCAAGGTAGACAGAACGGGTAATGTCGGTTATGAAAAAGGAGACTGTTCCAGAACCCTTTTACAGGGTTCTGGAACAGTCTTTCCCCGAATTAGTCCCCTGCCTTCACGTCCCAACCCGGAGGAAATCATGTCCACCAAACAATCCGCAAAGACGGAGGCTCCCACGGAGACCACGTCGCCTGAAGCCATTAGAAAGCAGCTGGTGCTGACAGGAGCGGATATTGTCCAGCTCGGAGCAAGTGCTGAGTTGCTTGTCGGCGGCAAAAACTACAATACGGCCATTATCAGCCAGATTAAGGAAATACAGGCGCCGCACTTTAGAGCCATTTCCTCGGTGGCATTCCATCGTGTTCTGGACGAATGCAAGGTCAACAGTCGTATTGTGCGTGCCGTGGTTGACCGCGAGTACAGTCGCATAGACTGGAACGATCCGGTTATCAACAGTGATCCCGACTACCTGCAGAAGCTTGTCCGCCGTCTGGGCAAGCAGATTCAGGAGGCCATCATCGAGGAAGGCGATTCCGGCTCCACCAAGCTGCGCACCTTCATCAACAATGTCGTGGAAGGCTTTGCCACCTCCCCCGAAGGCATTGACCAGCTGCGCAAGCGCTCGGTGATGGTGCAGGCCGCCATCCTCTCCTCTCCGCTGCCCAAGGAAGTGGACGAAGCCGTGCGCAGTGCCTACGCCGCCATCTGCAAGGCCAACGAGGACGAAATGGTGCCCGTGGCCGTGCGTTCCTCGGCTGCTGGCGAAGACTCCCGCAAGAAGGCCTTTGCCGGCCTGCAGGACACCTACCTCAACATGGTCGGCCCGGACAATGTTGTCGAGGCCTACCACTGGGACTGCGCCTCTGCCTACAACCTGCGTTCCATGACCTACCGCCGCGAGGCCATTTCCGACGCCCTGGCCAAGGCCGACGAGCTGGGCGACGAGAGCATCGGCGAAATGGCCAAGAAGGAATGGGCCATTGAAGGCACCTCCCTCTCCGTCTGCATCATGCAGATGATCAACCCCGTGGTGTCCGGTACGGCCTTTGCGGCCGACACGGCCACAGGCTGCCGCGGCACGGATCGCAAGGACCTGGTCAGCATTGACGCAAGCTACGGCCTGGGCGAAGCCGTCGTGGGCGGCAAGGTCACTCCTGACAAGCTCTATGTCTTCAAGCGCGATGACGGCAACGAGGTCGTTATCCGCCAGATGGGCTGCAAGGACATGCGCATCGTCTACGACGAGCGCGGCGGCACCAGGGAAGAGAAGGTTCCGGAACTGGAATCCCTGCGCTGGGCCCTGTCCCTGAGCCAGGCCGAAATGGTGGCCCGCGGCGTGCGTGCCGTGAGCAAGGCCTACGGCGACATCATCATGGACACGGAATTCTGCATCGACGCCAAGGATCGCCTATGGTTCGTGCAGGCCCGTCCCGAAACCAGATGGAACGAGGAGCTGGAAAAGCATCCCTCCACCATCTTCATGCACCGCCGCGAAGTGGACGAAAAGTCTGCTGCCGAAGCCGAGGTTCTGCTGGAAGGCAACGGCGCCTCCCGCGGTGCCGGCCACGGTACCGTCCGCTTCCTGCGCTCTGCCCTGGAACTGAACAAGGTCAACAAGGGCGACGTGCTGGCTGCCGAGCGTACCGACCCCGACATGGTGCCCGGCATGCGCATTGCCACGGCCATCATGGCCGACGTGGGCGGCGACACCAGCCACGCAGCCATCACCTCCCGCGAACTGGGCATTCCGGCCGTCATCGGCATACAGCACATTGATGCCATCCGCGCCCTGGACGGCTGTGAAGTCACCGTGGACGGCACTCGCGGCCGCGTGTACAGAGGCCTGCTGCCCCTGCACGAAGTGGGCGGCGAGCTCGACGTGTCCGCTCTGCCCGAGACCAAGATCCGCGTGGGCCTCGTTCTGGCCGACGTGGGCCAGGCCCTCTTCCTCTCCAGGCTGCGCCAGTTCCCCCGCTTCAAGGTGGGTCTGCTGCGCGCCGAGTTCATGCTGGGCAACATCTCCGTCCATCCCCAGGCCCTGGAAGCCTATGACAACGGCGAGCTGGACGGCATTGTGCAGTCGCACATGAACGAGATGGAAAACCGCCTGTCCAAGGTCATTGCCTCGCAGATGGAAGCCGGCCTCATCGTCTTCGACTTCAACGTGCGCGAATACGTGGGCGAGATCACCGGTCTCACCAAGAAAATGCAGCAGATGGCAGACGAGGACAAGGGCCTCAATGCCGAAGAAATCCTGCTTCTGCACCGCAGGATGCGCGAAGTGGACCACAAGCTGGATGACTATCTGGAAAAGGCCACCCGCCACATTACGGTGCTCAAGACCTCGCTGGATCTGGCCGAGCACATCAAGTGCATTATGGGCTACGACGACGAGCTCGCCAAGTGCAATCCCGCCGATCCCGAAGGATCCAAGCGCATTTCCGAAATTCAGGCTGCCATCAAGGAACAGGTTGCCCAGTGCAGGGACCTGCCCGTGGTGACGAAGCTCTTTGCCGACATTGCCAAGCTGCGCAACGAGGTGAGCCTGCGCGTCGGCCTGAAGAAGGAAATGGACGAGATGCGCGAGCTGCCCAAGACCATTGCCGAGATCATCAAGGCTCGCGGCTACCGTTCCGGCAAGGAGCACTACGTGCAAACCCTTGCCCAGAACCTGGCCCTCTTTGCCATGGCCTTCTACGGCAAGAAGATCGTCTACCGTACCACGGACTTCAAGTCCAACGAGTACCGCAACCTGGTCGGCGGCAACCTCTTCGAGCAGCATGAGGCCAACCCCATGCTGGGCTACCGTGGCGTGTCCCGCAACATCCATGACTGGGAACTCGAGGCCTTCAAGCTGGCCCGTACCCTCTATGGCGCCACCAACCTGCAGCTCATGCTGCCCTTCGTGCGCACCCTTGAGGAAGCCCGTGCCATGCGCCAGTACATGGCCAATGTGCACAACATGGAAAGCGGCAAGGATGGTCTCAAGATCATCATGATGTCGGAAATCCCCTCCAATGCCATCATCTCCAAGGAATTCATCGAGGAATTCGACGGCTTCTCCATCGGTTCCAACGACATGACCCAGATGGTGCTGGCAACGGACCGCGACAACGCCAAGCTGCAGCGCATCTACGACGAAGAGGATCCGGCTGTGGTGTGGACCATCCTGGTCAGCATCTTCACAGGCCAGAAGTGGAAGAAGGAAGTGGGCTTCTGCGGTCAGGGCGTGTCCAATTCCGTCATCATCCGCGGCATCGTGGCCATTGCCGGCATTGCCTCGGCCTCCGTTGTGCCGGATACCTACGCCCAGACCGTGCACGACGTGCACGCCGTGGAGCAGGAAAACATCCCGCTCAGCAAGCTGGGCGAATGGCTGTCCACGCAGCACTACAACCGCCTGGCCCAGCTTCTTGATGCCAACGGCTACGGCCACATCCTCAAGAAGTACAAGCTGGCCAGCGATCTGCAGGAATGGTACGACGGCGAGCAGAGCCGCCGCTTCCAGCAGCTGCGCGAGCATTTGGGCACCACCAAGGAAGGCTTCTACCGCACAGAGCTCGACTCCTTCCGCGAGACCTTCCACAAGGCCGTCATTTACGCGACCTGGGACTGGGCAAGAACCGTCGAGGACGCCCTGCACCATGCAGGCTTTGCCACCTTCGAGGAGCACGCCCAGGCTCTGGAAGAATATCGCAAGCTGGACTTCTAGCCATCTGAACCCTGAAGCAGACGCGGGCAGCCTGCAGGCAGAATGCCGTGCAGTCTGACAATTCGTCTGCTCAGTGGTGACAGTTTTGTGAAGGGGTATCTGCGGGCTCAAGGCGAGCCGTGACGCAGATACCCCTTTTTTTGAGTCTTTTCCCATGTTTAATGCATTGTGCAGTATTGCACTCTGTTTGTGCTCCTGCAGGGGACAAGAGGCCCTGTCCTCTTCCCTGTGAAAAAAAGGCCAAAAAATCGTTTGCCTTTTGGCATGCAGAGCGATAAAATAGCATACATACACAATGCAGATTTTTGAATGTTTTTGAGTGACTGCATGGACAGGTACGGCTCCGTTGCGGAGCAGAAAATCCATTGTCCATTTCTTTCTTAGGCTTGTACATCGTTTTTCTCCCTTTCTTTGCTTGTTTTCTGAGGTTTTTATGCAGCCCATTCGCAAAGTTGTCATTCCCGTAGCCGGCTGGGGCACCAGATCTCTTCCTGCGACCAAGAATATACCCAAGGAAATGCTGCCCATCTACAACAAGCCTGTCATCCAGTATGTTGTGGAAGAAGCCCAGGCAGCAGGCATGAGTGATGTCATCCTCATCACCAACCGCGACAAGAGCGTGATCGAGGACCACTTTGACCACAACTTGCAGCTCGAAGGCTATCTCAAGCAGAAGGGCAAGGACAGCATGCTGCAGGTCGTGCAGGATGTGGCCGAAATGGTGAACATCATCAGCATCCGCCAGAAGCAGCAGAAAGGTCTCGGCCATGCCATTTCCTGCGCCCGCTCGGCCATTGGCAACGAACCCTTTGCCATCATGGTCGGTGACGACCTCATCTTCAGCGGCATGCCCGGCATCAAGCAGCTCATCGAAGTGGCCATGTCCGAGAACATGCCCGTGGTCGGCGTCATGGAAGTGCCGTGGGACCGCGTGGATCGCTATGGCATCGTGGACGGCGAGCAGGTGGGCTCCGGCATCTACCGCGTGAACAACCTGGTGGAAAAGCCCAGCCGCGACAAGGCGCCCTCCAGACTGGCCATCGTGGGCCGCTACGTGCTCACCCCCGACATCTTCGACTACCTGGACAAGACCGCTCCCGGTGTGGGCGGCGAAGTGCAGCTCACCGATGCCATGCAGGCCCTGTGCAAGGAACGGGGCATGATGGCCGTGAAGATCCGCGGCAAGCGCTTTGACGCAGGCAACTGGCCCGAATTCCTGAGCGCCAACATCTACTTCGGTCTGCAGGACGAAAACATCCGCTATCCTCTGATCGACGACCTCAAGGAATTCCTGCAGCTTGAGTAAGACGTTGCCGGGGAATTGTCGACAAATTGGAAAATTTTCGCCAACCCCCTGTAAAAAAGCTTGCCAAGGCAGACCGAATGCCTTATAAGACTCTCCGCAAACGGGATGTGGCTCAGTTTGGCTAGAGCGCAGCGTTCGGGACGCTGAGGCCGTGCGTTCAAATCGCACCATCCCGACCATATTATGACATCAAGAGAGGTTACAGTGCAGACAGGCTGTGACCTCTTTTTTTATGCCCTGATCTCCAAAAAGCTGTGCCAAAAGCCGCAGGCTTGCGACGTGAGCCTCAGGCTGTGCCGGAAGGCGTTGCACCCTGACCTGGGATAACATGCGCGTTCCAGAGAAGGGCTGAGCGGGCAGGCGAGGGCAGGAATTCCTGTCCGCTGTCTGCTCCGTGTTCCGTGTTGCTGCTTTTGAAAAGCTGTTCGCTGCTGCCCCATTGTCGTGTCTGCTCTTTCGGAGGACGTCATGCACGAGAGACTGTTTGCCCTGTACAGGATTGTGGCCCTGTGTTCCTGCCTGCTCCTTCTTGCCGTCCTGCAGGCTCGGGCGTCCACACTGCCGCAGCCTGGTCCCCTCAATGCTGCCCAGTCCCTGGCGCTCATTTCGGAGCTCCGGGGTGACCGGCAGGGGGAGGCTCTGACAGGAGCCTCTGAGGGTCTCGCCATTCTGGATGTGCGCAGCAGGGCCGAATACGAGGCCGGGCACATTCCGGGAGCACAGCTTGTGCCGCTCGATGAGCTTGAGCGCCGCATGGACGAGGTGCCGGCTGGCCCTGTGCTCATTGTCTGCCGAACAGGCATACGGGCCTCCTATGCCTGGCAGATGCTGACCAGAAAGAGGCCGGAACAGACCTTCTGGTATGTGCGGGCAGTGCCCAGGTACAGCGCCGATGGCGGCTGGACCATTGTGGACAGGTGATGAGCTTTTTTGCCCTGGTGGCAGTTCTTCGCAGAAAGATCCAAGCCTCAGGCTGCAGGCTGGGCAGGAGAAGCGAAGCCCCGCTTCCTGCAGAAGCGGGGCTCCATGAACGTCATTTGCTTTCGTGATATTCCTTTTCGGCATTGACGAGCCAGATATCCTTCTTGGGAAGGGTCTGCCTGAGAATGCAGTCAACGGTGCGCAGGGCGGACAGCATGGAATGATCCATATTGTTGTATCTGTGCATGCCGTTTCTGCCCACGGGATAGAGGTTGTGCACCCCGTTGAGCCAGTCCTGCAGCACATGGATGTGCGCATAGCTGCCGAAATAGGCAGGGTAGGCCTTGGGCACGCGAACGACAAAGGCATCCAGGACGTCGTCAGCCCCGGTCAGATGGATTTTTTCAAGCTCGGAGGTGGCCATGCGGATAAAATCGTCATCCTGCATGGTCCAGAGTGTGTCGCCTTCGGTGCAGAAATACTCCAGCCCCAGTAGCAGACAGTTTCTGTCAGCCACAAGCCAGGGGCTCCAGTTGTTGAAGATCTGAATGCGTCCCATCAGCACATCCGGTTCCTGGACATAGATCCAGTTGTCCTTGAGCTGGGAGAGCTGCTCATTCTTGCGCAGGACCAGGCCAACGGTCATGAAATCCCGGTAGACAAGGCCCCTGGCGACTTCTGCAACCCTGGCAGGCACAGGTCCCCTCACTGCTGCCACCAGTTCTCGCAAAGGCATGGAAGAGATGACAGCATCACAGGGCAGGGTTTCCTCCGTGCCGTCCTGTGTACGCAGGGAAATTGCTGTTACCGTGGTGCCTCCGGCGTCAAGGTGCAGGCCGGTCACCCTGGTTGCCAGCATCAGTCTGGCACCATGCGCCTGGACGTCCCTGGCAACTTCTTCCCAGAGGGAGCCTGGACCGTATTTGGGGTAGAGAAAATGCTCAATGAGGCTTGTTTCCACATCCTTCTGGGCAAGCGTGCTCCGGCTGCGCGTCAGTTTCCTTTTGAGGGAGCGTGCGGCATGCAGGAGAACACCTGACACCGAAAGGCCCTTGACGCGCTGCGCTCCCCAGTCAGCAGAAAGCTTGCTGCAGGCAATGCCCCAGACCTTCTGGGTGTAGTCCCTGAAGAAGGTCTTGTAGAGCTCCCTGCCGAAACGGTTGATGAAGAAGTCTTCCAGACTCTGTTCGGGCTGTATGGGCCTTATCCTGGCATGAAGATAGGAGAAGCCTATTTTGATCAGGCGCTTGCAGCCCAGTTTGGAGAGCGTGTCCAGACTGAGAGTCACAGGATAGGAGAAGTATTTTCTGTCGTAGAGAATGCGCGAAAGCCTGTGCCTGAGCAGAAAAACGTTTTCACGCTCTTCTGTACGGGACGCATCTTCAACGGGCAGAACGGCAGTCCACCAGTTCATTATCTCGTCGGTCTTCGAGAAAAAGCGGTGGCCGCCAAGGTCGATGCAGTTTCCCTTGTAGTGTACGGTTTTGGAGATGCCACCAACCTGGGCTTCCTGTTCGACAATGGTGACACTGGTGCAGCCCTGTCTGAGCAGCTCCCTGGCTGCCGTAAGTCCTGCAGGGCCTGCACCAATGATGAGAAAGTGTTTCCTGGTATCCATGAATGGTATGGTTTACAAAGTGTTTGGTGTGACATTTCCGGCCGTACGTTGTACTGACTGACAGGAGTATGCGAAACTGTTTGGAGTGAGTGGGCAAGAAAAACATTGCAACTGGATGAAGGGGGAGAGTGAGCAGCATCCGTTGCATCAGTTCTTGAGCGCAGCGTCTGAATGTCGCCTGACATCTGCTGTTGAGCTGCACAAGGACAGGGCAAAAATAGTCCATTGTGAGCAGAAAGAAAAGCATGCCCAGATGGACGGATGGACTCTCTTCGCTTATTCCCCCCAAAGATGAATTTTGAGTGTCAGTGCCATGAGCTTTGTCCCCTTGACGGCACCCACTTGCCCTCGGCAGGAGCTGCACTCCCTTGTTCCATCAGGTTCTGGAAGTCGTCAGAGAAGCCGGAGTTTCCCCGGTGAATGGCCCCATCACAGCTCATAGTGATACGTTTTTTTTCAAGAAGACTTTGCGGACGCAGGGCTCTGGTCAGAAACCGGGAAATTGTGCTAGAAGAGGATTCCTTTCGCCGTCCTCCCTGTTTTTGTCATTCAGGACAGGCGGGGCAGGGGATGCGAGAGAGCGGTAGAGATGACGCCAGTGCAGGCGGTATTGTCCTGTGCGGGAGTCTCTTTTGTGATTGCGCACTTTTTGCGGGAGTTTTGCACCATGCAGAAAACCAGGGCAGAGGTAAAAAAAGGCATTATCCAGCTTCTTGTTCGAGCCACACAGGAGAACCGCAGGGCTGTCATCAATCTTCTTCCTGCAGCAAAGCATGCGCTTGATTCCGGCTATGTTCCTGATATTCCGCCGCACTCCGTCTTGCACAGCTGGCGGTGTCTGCTCACGCTGCTGGCCAACGTGTCTTCCATGCAGACGGATGCCGATGTCTTTTTCAGGGTCAGCCACGAACTTCTGGCCATTACGGACAGGCTTGTGCCACCGACCGAGGCCCTGAGGCTGAGCGCAGTGATTCTGATGCGCACCTTCAAGGCCGACCTCTATATCTGCAGGCTGCGCGACAAGGAAAAGAACTGGCTCATCACGTCTGCAGACACCCCCCATGGCGGTTCTGTTCCCCTGGCGGCACACAGCATAGAGGAAAGCTTTCTTCGTCATCCCGTAATGCGCACCATCGCCAGGGGGCATGAATTTTATGTCGTGTCCAACAACCTGCGTGGCATAGAGCGCGGAGGTGAATCGCTCGACTGCACCACCTACAAGGAAGGGTACCGTTCGCGGTTGTGCTTCATTATCCGTGAACGGGAGAGCGGTCGTCCCTTTGGCCTCATCATGCTCTATTCTCAGCACGACTACGGCTTCGAGACCTTTGAGGACCGCTTTCTTGCCCGCTGCGGCCAACTCATCAACCTTGTGGTGGGCAGTCATGTGGCCCTTGCTCGCGACACTCTGGAAAAGGCTGCAGGTGCCATGGCCCACTACGGCAACAATGTCCTCAACAACATGCGTGTTCAGGCCGAATTCTGCAACGAACTTGTGCAGGTAGCCCAGGAAAACCAGGCAAGGGCCACGCTTCTGGCAAAGCAGCTCATTGCCGAAAACGATGGCAACATGCGTGCCAAAATGCAGTCGGACGAGCTCGAAAGCCTGCTTAGGCGCACCGACATGTCCAATGTCTCACGCCATCTCAACGGCATACTTGACAATATCAAGAGGATGGCCTCCATCATCAAGTCCCTGCAAAAGAGCGTCAAGAGGCCCCGGCTGCTCAAATACGTGCGTGGCGTAGACGTGCTCAAGCTCGACGACGGCAAGCGCGGGGACGAGTAGGGGAGACGTCGCTCAGTGTAGAGCTTTTGGCTCTGCCGTGTCATCACTCCTTGTATTTGAGGCTCAGGGAGGAGAGATCAAAGGCTGCACTTGATTCTAGAATTCGAGAGATATGATAAAAACGAGGATTTAGCCATCAAAGTTTTTTTCTTTCAGATATTTTTCAGCATGCTCTCCTAGACAATTGCGAATTGTTGTAAAATAGGCAGGCCATTTATTTCTGAAAAATTGTTCAGTTATATCTTTTAATATTTTGTCAGGGCTGCAATTAAGATTATTTTTATGCAT
>DXHV01000002.1 GCA_019113165.1 Candidatus Desulfovibrio intestinipullorum | reverse complement strand
GCCCTGATCTGGCCTGATTTCAGACAGGGTCATGGTGCGACAATGAGCTCTAATAGAAGTCGGTGCACCTCATTTATATCGGCATATGCCGGTTGCCACTGCCGGATTTTGATTTTGTCAACACGACCTAGTTCTTTCCAAAGAACACCCTCCCAAAATTCCTTCCCATAGGCACCCTTGGTGCACCTCCCATGTGAACAGACGGCAGGGATCCTTTTCTCCACAAGCGGGGAACAAGGGTCCCTGCCTTTTTTGTTTTTGTTCCTGTTCGGCAGGCAAGGGATGTTCTTCCCCTTGTTCCTGCGCAGGCAATCTCCTCAGTGTCGTGCGTTCCCTGGCATTTTGTACACGTCTCCGGGCCAAATTGCAGAAAAAAGAGACAAGACGTGCAAAAGACAGAGTCAATTCTTCAATTCTTTCAAAATTGTCACACTCTTGTCTGTATTGTCTATTTTGCGCAATCCTATATACTTGCCAGGATTTCCTGCCTGCCGGCAGGCCCTCTCGCACACACTGGCAACAAGTTTTTGTCTTCATATATCCTTCCTCTTCCGTGAGCCTTTCCCTGGAGCTTCCATGGTCAGAATCTTCAACTTCCGCCGCATCACCCTGGGTCTCATTGTCCTTGCCGCTCTTGGTCTCTACAGTCTCCTTGCTCCCAAGGAACAGATGGCACCGCCACAGATGACCGTGCCCGTGAGCGTGGCCACAGCCCTGGCCCAGGATGTGCCCCACTATCTGCAGGGCATAGGCACGGTGCTGCCTTCGGCCGATGTTCTGGTCACCAGCCGGGTGGGCGGTGCGCTCATGAAGCTCTACTTCACCGAAGGCGACAGGGTACGGGAAGGCGATGTGCTGGCCCAGATCGATCCACGTCCCTTTGAAGCGGCCCTGGCCCAGGCCAGGGGGACTCTCGCCAGAGACGAGGCGGAGCTTGCCAATGCACGCAAGGACATGCAGCGCTATGCACGGCTTGCGGCCAGGGACTATGTGGCCAGACAGACCTATGATCAGCAGGTAGCCCAGGTGCGGCAGCTGGAAGGCACCGTTGCCGCCGACAGGGCCAATGTGCGCACAGCGGAGCTGGATCTTCTCTACAGCCGCATCACAGCGCCTGTTTCCGGGCGCCTTGGTCTGCGCAACGTGGATCCAGGCACCCTCATTACGGCCAACGACAGCACGGGCATTGTGCGCATCACCGAAGTGACGCCCTGCTACGTGGTCTTTCCCCTGCCTGAAATCAATGTGCCCCTCATCACGGCGGCCCTCTATGCCAGGGCCCATACGGATCCGGACAAGCTTCCTGCCAGGCCCCTGGTGGAAGCCTGGAGCAGGGATCAGAAGGAGTGCCTGGCCGTGGGCGAACTGCTCACCGTGGACAACCGCATTGACACCTCCACAGGCACGGTGCGCCTCAAGGCCGTCTTTGCCAATGAAAACGAACGCCTCTTCCCCAACGAATTTGTCAATGCACGGCTCAGGGTGCGCATCCTGGACAATGTCGTGACCGTGCCGCCGGCAGCCGTGCAGATTGGCTCTGCCGGCAACTACGTCTTTGTGGTGCGGGCGGACAATACCGTCGAGCTGCGCTCCGTGACCACGGGCATTGCCACCGGCGCCATCACGGTCATTGAAAAGGGTCTTGCGGCCGGCGAACGCGTGGTCGTGGACGGCGTGGACCGCCTGCGCGAAGGATCAATGGTGCGCGTGGCAGCCACGGTGCGCACCGTGCAGCTCTCGGACAGACCCTCGCCCCTGGCCACGGAGGAAGGGCCTGTGCTTCTGCCGGCAAAGCCCGGAAACGGTCCCGCCCAGGCCCCTGGCCAGCAATCTGCGCAGCAGCCTGGTCGGCAATCTGGCCAGCAGCCTGGCACAGCCACAGCTCGATAAGGCGGACCAGCCGTGAACATCTCGCGCATCTTCATCCTGCGGCCCATTGCCACCTCCCTGCTCATGGTGGCGCTCTTTCTCTCGGGCGTGCTGGCCTACCGCTTTCTGCCCATCTCGGCCCTGCCCCAGATAGACTATCCCACCATACAGGTGCAGACCTTCTATCCGGGCGCCTCCCCGGACGTCATGGCAGCCGTGGTGACGGCGCCCCTGGAGACGCAGTTCGGCTCCATGTCCGGTCTCACCCAGATGAGCTCCTTCTCCTCGGCAGGGGCCTCGGTCATTACCCTGCAGTTTGACCTCTCCATAGCCCTGGACGTGGCCGAACAGGAAGTGCAGGCCGGCATCAACTCGGCCCTGACGCTCCTCCCCTCGGATCTGCCCAATCCGCCGGTCTACAACAAGGTCAATCCGGCCGATCCGCCGGTCATGACCCTGGCGCTCACCTCGGACGTCCTGCCCATGACACGTCTTGAGGATCTGGCCGACACGCGCATAGCCCAGAAGCTCTCCCAGCTCTCGGGCGTGGGCATGGTCACCCTCTCCGGCGGCGAGCGGCCGGCCATCAGGGTCAAGGTCAATCCCAAGGCCCTGGCCCAGGCCAATCTCACCATGGAGGACATCCGCACGGCCATCACCCAGGCCAATGTGAACTCCGCCAAGGGCAGCCTGGACGGCCGGCTCAGATCCTCTTCCATCAATGCCAATGACCAGCTGGAAAGCCCGGAAGAGTACGTTCAGACCATCATTGGCTACAAGAACGGCGCGCCCATACGCCTGGGCGACGTGGCCGAAGTGGCCGAGGGCGCAGAAAATGCCCTGCTGGCCGCCTACACGGTGCATGCCGCCGAAGACGGCAGCCCCCAGACCATCAGGCCCTCCATCATCATTTCCGTGCAGCGCCAGCCCGGCGCCAACGTCATTGCCGTGGCCGATGCCATAACAAAGCGTCTGCCGGCTCTGCAGGCCTCCCTGCCCAACAGCGTCAACGTCCAGGTCATCACCGACAGGACCTCCACCATCCGGGCCACGGTGGCAGACGTGCAGTTTGAACTGCTGCTCTCTGTTGTGCTGGTCATTGCCGTCATCTGGGTCTTTCTGCGCAATGCCAGGGCCACGCTCATTCCGGCCCTGGCCGTGCCCCTGTCCATTGTGGGCACCCTGGGCGTCATGTACCTGGCAGGCTTTTCCCTCAACAACCTGACCCTCATGGCCCTGGTCATAGCCGCAGGCTTTGTGGTGGACGACGCCATCGTGGTCATCGAGAACATTACCCGTTTCCTGGAACAGGGCATGCGGCCCGTGCAGGCAGCGCTCACGGGAGCAGGGCAGATCGGCTTTACCATCATCTCCCTGACCCTCTCCCTCGTGGCCGTGCTCATCCCCCTGCTCTTCATGGGCGATGTGTCGGGGCGCCTCTTCCGCGAATTTGCCATTACCCTGGCCGTGACCATTCTCATCTCCGCTGTCGTCTCCCTGACGCTCACGCCCATGCTCTGCGCCGTCCTCCTCAAGAGGGAGCGCAAGACCCAGAGTTCGGAGACGGCCGGCAAGGACGCCTACATGGAGAATGCCACGGGCTTCTTCCAGAAGCTTCTGCACCTGTACGACAAAGCCCTCATTGTTGTGCTCAACCATCAGCGCCTCATGCTCCTGGTGGCCGCAGGCTCCGTCGTCTTTACGGGCTTTCTCTATGTCGTGGTGGCCAAGGGTTTCTTCCCGGTCCAGGACACGGGCCTTCTGCAGGGTGTGGCCGAAGCGCCGCAGCACACCTCCTTCAAGGCCATGGCGGCCAGACAGCAGCGTCTGGCCGACCTTCTGCTCTCGGATCCGGCCGTCAAGCGAGTGGCTTTCTTCGTGGGCGTGGACGGCCAGAACCCGAGCCTTGCCACCTCCAGGCTCACCGTGGAACTCAAGAGCCTTGAAGAACGCGAGGACAGGGCGCCGGCCATAGCCAAGCGCCTCATGCAAAGGGCGCTCAACGAAATTCCGGGCACAAGCCTCTACCTCAATCCCGTGCAGGACCTCACCATCGAGGACCGTACCTCCAGGACACTCTATCAGGTGACTATGGAAGCCGTGTCCAGAGAGGAACTGGACGTCTGGGAAGCAAAGCTCAAGAGCGCCTTGCGAGAGCGGGAGGAGCTTGAGCACGTGGCAAGCGACCTTCTGGCCCTGGGCACCATGGTCTATGTGAACGTCAACAGGGATACGGCAAGCCGCCTGGGCATACAGATGCAGGACATTGACGATGCCCTCTACAGCTCCCTTGGCCAGCGTCTCATTTCCACCATCTTTACCCAGACCAATCAATACAAGGTCGTGCTGGAGTCCGCCGAACGCTTCCGCAAGGGGCCCCAGGACATAGAGGCCGTCTATGTGCAGACAAGCAGCGGCGTGCCCGTGCCCCTCACGGCCGTGGCCAGCATTGAAGAGCGGCCCGTGCAGCTTGGCATAGCCCGCCAGGGCCAGTTCCCGGCCACCACCCTCTCCTTCAATGTGGCCGAGGGCTTCCATCTGGGCGATGCGGTGACGGCCACCAAGGAGGCCATTGCCTCCATCGAGGCCCCGGACTCCATACGCATTGTCTTCCAGGGCGCCGTCAAGGCCTTCGAGACCTCCACGACCAACCAGCTCTGGCTCATCCTGGCAGCCATTGGCACGGTCTACATCGTGCTGGGCGTGCTCTACGAAAGCTACGTGCACCCCCTGACCATTCTCTCCACCCTGCCCTCGGCAGGCATAGGCGCCATCCTGGCCCTCATTGCCCTAGACATGGAGCTTGGCGTGGTGGGCATCATCGGTCTTATCCTGCTCATCGGCATTGTGAAGAAGAACGCCATCATGATGGTGGACTTTGCCCTGGAGCTGGAGACAAGGGAAGGCAGGGATTCGGTCTCGGCCATCCACGAGGCCTGCCTCCTGCGCCTGCGGCCCATTCTCATGACCACCCTGTGCGCCCTTTTGAGCGCCCTGCCCCTCATTCTCACCACAGGCATGGGCGCCGAGCTGCGCAGGCCTCTGGGCGTGACCATGGTGGGCGGTCTCATCTTCAGCCAGCTCCTGACCCTCTTTACCACGCCTGTGGTCTATATCTGGTTTGACCAGTTCTCCCACAGGAAAAAGGCCCGTCCTTCATCCGAAACCAGCAGGTAGGGGAGCGTCATGCCTGAACAAAGAACCCTCTGGAGCAGACTGAAAGACTTCCTCGGTTTCGGCAGAAAGGAAGACGAAAAACCTGCCAGGACACAAGGTCAGAAGGCCCCGGATCAGGGGCCCCTGCCTCCTGCAGGTGCGCCTTTGGGCCAGACGGCGGGCGCTCCTGCTGCGCATCCCGAGCATCAGGCAGGGCCGGGACGACAGGACGAGCTGAACGCCGACCCTGAGGACGATCAGGACGAAAGGGACGCGCCTGTGCCGGGCAGAAAGAAGCGCTTTGGACCAGAGTTCATTCCCATGAACCTCTCCTCCACCTTCATCCGCAGGCCCGTGGCCACCACCCTGCTCACCATAGCCCTGGCCGTCTCCGGGGCCGTGTCCTTTCAGCTGCTGCCTGTGGCGCCTTTGCCGGAAATGGACTTTCCGGTGGTCTTTGTGCGCGCCCGCATGCCCGGGGCCAGTCCCGAGACCATGGCCACCACCGTGGCCACCCCCCTGGAGCGGGCCCTTGGCCGCATATCCGGTATCACGGAGATGACCTCGCGCAGCTCCCTGGGCTCCACCAACGTCATTTTGCAGTTCGAGCTCGACAGGGACATCAACGGCGCTGCCCGCGACGTGCAGGCAGCCATCAATGCGGCCCGCTCCACCCTGCCGACCATGCCGTCCAATCCGACCTACCGCAAGGTCAACCCCTCCGGTGCGCCAATACTCGTGCTGGCCCTCACCTCGGAGACCATTTCGAGCTATCAGATGTACGACATGGCCCAGAGCGTGCTGGCCCAGAAGATAGCCCAGGTGCCAGGCGTGGGCGAAGTCAACGTGGGCGGCGGCGCCCTGCCCAGCATCCGCGTGGATGTGAACCCGCAGGCCCTCTACCGCAACAATCTCACCATGGAGGACGTAAACCGCTGCATCACCAGTGCCAATGCCTTCATGCCCAGGGGCATGCTGGCCAACAATCAGCACTACTGGCTCATTGGCGTCAACGATCAGCTCGATGATCCAAAGGCCTACGAGGATCTCATCGTCGCCACCAGCGAAAACGGCGGCGTTGTGCGGCTGAAAGACATAGCCACGGTGGAACAGGGGCCGCAGGATGTGCGCTCCATGGCCATCTTCAACAACAAGTCCGCCGTTCTGCTCATGATCTTCAAGGCCCAGGGGGCCAACATCATAGAGACCGTGGACCGCATCAAGGCCATGGTGCCCAGCATGCGCCAGTGGGTCACGGAGGCCGTCAACCTGGATGTGACCATGGACCGCTCCATCACCATCCGCGCCTCCCTGCACGAGGTGGAAAAGAGTCTTCTGCTCTCCATGGGCCTGGTCATCCTGGTGGTCTTCCTCTTCCTGCGCAACAACAGGGCCACGTCCATTCCGGCCGTGGCCGCTCCGGTCTCGCTCATCGGCACCTTCTCGGTCATGTACGTGGCAGGCTACACCCTGGACAACCTCTCCCTCATGGCCCTGACCATAGCCACGGGCTTTGTGGTGGACGATGCCATTGTGGTGCTGGAAAACATCGTGCGCCGGCTGGAAAAGGGCGAAACGCCCCTGCGGGCGGCCCTCAACGGTTCCCGGGAAGTGGGTTTTACCATCATTTCCATGACCCTGTCCCTGGTGGCCGTCTTCATCCCCATTCTGCTCATGCCGGGCACTCTGGGCAGCCTGTTCCGGGAATTTGCGGTGGTGCTCTCGGTCTCCGTGCTCATTTCCATGGTGGTCTCCCTCACAACGACCCCCATGATGTGCGCAACCCTTCTGAAGAGCAGGGAGGATGTGCTGGCAGACTTTGTGGTGCAGCCCAGGCCCGGCCTTCTGGGGCTCCTCAAAAGAGGCTGGAGCAGCCTGCTCGATCTGTGGAGCCGCTTTCTGGACGCCCTGCGCTACAGGTATACGGCAAGCCTTGACGTGGTGGTCCGTCATCCGCGAATCACGCTTTTTGCCTTCTTCCTTGTCCTTGTCGCCAATGTCTGGCTCTATATCATCATTCCCAAGGGCTTCTTCCCCCAGCAGGACACGGGCACCCTCATGGGCGGCATCCGCATGGACCAGAGCCTCTCCTTCCAGGCAGGCAGCGAGAAACTCAAACGCATTCAGGCCATCATCCGCCAGGATCCGGCCGTGAGCATGGTCTCTTCCCACTATTCCGGCGGCCGGGGCAGCAGCGGCATGTTCATTACCTTGAAGCCCCTGGAAGAGCGCAAGCTCTCGGCCCAGGAAGTCATCAACAGGCTGCGGCCGCGACTCAGCCAGGAGCCGGGCGTGCAGGTCTTTCTGCAGGCAGCCCAGGAACTGCAGATGGGCGGCCGCTCCTCGCGCAGCCAGTATCAGTACACCCTGCAGGGCGACGACATAGGCGAGCTGCGCACCTGGAGCCGCAAGCTTGTGGCCGCCCTGGCGGACAATGCGGTGCTCAAGGACGTGGACTCGGATCTCGAGGAACGGGGCCTTGAGACCGTGGTCACGGTGAACCGCGACCTGCTGGCCCGCTACGGTGTGACCATGCGGGCGGTGGATACGGCCCTGGGCCTGGCCTACGGCCAGAGCCAGATAAGCACCATCTACAAGGACAAGAACCAGTACAAGGTGGTTGTGGGCTTTGGCTCGGACTGGTGGCAGACGCCAGAGCAGCTGGATGTCATCCGCCTGCCCGGCCGGGACGGTCTGGTGCCGCTCTCCACGGTGGCCGAAGTGGGGGCCGGCTTCAGCTCCCTGTCCGTGTCCCATCAGGGCCAGTTTGCGGCCATCACCGTTTCCTTCAACCTGGCCTCGGGCTATTCCCTCTCCGATGCCCAGCAGGTGCTGGAGGAAGCCTCGGTGCAGATTGGCATTCCCAATACCATCATCGGCAGCTTCCAGGGCACGGCCAAGCTCTACAGCGAGACCGTGGCCAATGAGCTCATCCTCATTCTCACGGCCCTCATCGTCCTCTATATCGTGCTGGGCATCCTCTACGAGAGCCTCATTCATCCGCTGACCATTCTCTCCACCCTGCCGCCTGCAGGTGGCGGTGCGCTCATCGCCCTCCTGCTCTGCGACATGGAGTTCAGCGTCATTGCCCTCATTGGCGTGCTCCTGCTCTGCGGCCTCGTGAAGAAGAATGCCATCCTGATGATTGACTTTGCCCTCACGGCCGAGCGCGAAAGCCGCATGGATCCGGTCACGGCCATCCTCACGGCCTGCAAGCTGCGCTTTCGGCCCATCATGATGACCACCTTTGCCGCCATGTTCGGTGCCGTGCCCCTGGCACTCGGGCAGGGCGACGGCGCCGAGCTGCGCCAGCCTCTGGGCGTGGCCATTGTGGGCGGCCTGGCCGTAAGCCAGCTGCTCACCCTCTACACGACACCGGTCATCTTCCTGTGTCTGGACAATATCCGCCACCGCTTCCTCTTCCGCCGCCTGAAGCGGCGCTACGGGGAACGCAAGGCCCGTCTGCTCATAGCTTTGCGCAACGCAGGCTAAGGCCAGTTCACCACAAGGCCCCTGACGAAAGGCTTCTTCGTCAGGGGTCTTGTGCTGCAAGCTCGTCACAGGCAGATCCCGGGCCCAAAGCTGCTGGAGACGCGTGTCTGCCCGGAACATGCGTGAACAGGACCGAAGGAAGTCACGCTCACGCTCTGCTGTTCCACTGTTCTCTGTTCCTTGCGGCCTCTTCCTGGCCGCGAATGCCGTCGGCAATCAGTCCTTCACGCCACTCGCGCATTTCCGCGTTCAGCACGGCATCCCGTTCAAAAAACCTGCTCAAGACCTATGCAAGCAACCGGCATTAAGCAGATAGCGCGAGGTCCTTGGGGGACGAACTGCTCAATGTCGGCCAGAAGGGTCAATTATCTTGCGTTTTGGGGGGCACCAGAACTTTCGTATCCATTCAGTCATATGTCCACGGAGACAAGAAAAAGGCTTCTTGTGGGGAACAGCCCAAAACTGGCTTTGCTTCACAACCACGTGGTTAAGCCATTTCATCCAGCTACGCCAGCAAACAAGCGCGGCGAATGTACGCCTGACCACCAGAGATTGCCGCTTTCAGTAGGGGTGACTGAATGGATACAAAAATGCACTTGCCGAAGAAACCCTCCCAGGCAGGTTCGAATTTCCTGTGTGCTGAGTCCCTGTAGGGAGGTAAGCTCCTTGCAGTAGTAGGGGAGTAATGTCGTGGAAGCATAGACAACAGAGAGGAAATTGATCAGTCTATATATTGATACAAATTTTCGAACCATAAACGATTCTAGTCCCAAAAATTTTTTAATTTCATAAAAAAATGTTTCTATATTCCATCTAATTGTATAGATACAAAATGGCAAATACTCACTATTGAATGATAGTAAATTTTTACTAGTAGGATTTGTGTTCTTTACAAGATTAACATCAACATAACTAGATAAATTTTTATCAGTACAAATAAAATATCTTAAAGAGTGATTTTGTGATTTTGTGCAAAATAATTATATAGTTGTATCAAGACCAAAGAGATCAGTTTTAACTTCTTTATGTGCAAACTGTAATTTTTCATCAGGAATAGATTCAAAAATTAGATCTTCAATAGCCAGCTCTCTACCCTTCAAAGGGGTGCGCCCTTTTTGTCCAGGGACCCTTTCTGGAGGAAGAAGATAGAAATTTGTTCTTTTATTTACAGCACCTATAAGCTCAATATTTTTATGCTTATAGTACAATTCAATAATTTGTCCTTTTGTATACCAAGCATCACAAAGAATAATAATTTTTCTTTTTTGCCAATAATATCTATAATTTCCTTTAGCCATTCTGAATAAATATCAAATTTTGTTTTATATTCTTTATCATCATTTAGTTTATTTTTTGGTATTAATATTTTAAATCCTAATGGTATTCTTATAAGACGAGTTATATTGTATGCCTCAACAGGAAATGTCATAACAACAGAAAGTAGACAGTAACCATTCACAAAAGCATTTTTATTATGATCAAATATGTCTGAACAATTTTCAAATTTTGTTCCATATTTTTCAACTATTGTGTATCCGCTCAGGGGGTAGCCAGGGCTAGGGGCATGGTGTCGGAGATCTTCAGCTCCTCTCTGATCTGCAGATAGCGCTGTCTGATGGCATCGTACTTGGTCAGATCTTGAGGCTGCCCTGTGAAGCTTCT
>DXHV01000082.1 GCA_019113165.1 Candidatus Desulfovibrio intestinipullorum | reverse complement strand
TATTTAAGCACTTTCCCCCTGCTTGTAAAGGGGGAAGGAGACACTTTTTTGCACATTTTTTTGCCTGCAGGACGTGTCCCTGCAACCACCTGTTCTTCCGTGCCAAATTTGTCATGAGTACCACGAGCTACAATGTTCCCGATCTGGCCGCAGGCCAGTGTCACGAGACCTCCCTCCTCATCAAGCGCAGCCGCTTTCTCACCCACATCGCCCGAGCCGAAACCATGGAGGAGGCCAGGGCCTTTGTGGAGACCATGCGCCAGCGCCATGCCGATGCCACCCACAACTGCTGGGCCTTTGTGGCCGGGCCTCCCGGCTCCACGGCACGCATAGGCGCCAGCGACGACGGCGAACCTCACGGCACGGCGGGCCGGCCCATGCTCACCGTACTCCTGCACTCCGAGGTGGGCGAGCTCTGCTGTGTGGTGACCCGCTGGTTTGGCGGCATCAAGCTCGGGACCGGAGGTCTTGTACGGGCCTATCAGGACTGTGTGGCCCAGTGTCTGGAAACGCTGCCCGTCTGTCCCAGGGTCGCCTATGCGCAGCTCATGTGCGAGATTGCCTATGCGGACAACGACAGGGTCCGCCGCCTGCTGCCGCAGCACGGTGCACGGGTGGTGGAGGACAGCTACACAAGCAGCATCACCATGACCATCGAACTGCCCGAGCCCAACAGGGAGGCCTTCTGCGCCGCCCTGACCGATCTCACCAACGGCACGGCTGAAATCCTGCACCTCTGAAACCCTGCTCCGGGCCACTTGCCCGGGGAACGGGGGCAGTGTACATTTTGCCTCATCTTCCAGGACATGCCCTGCTCAGGGATGTCCCTCTCACATTCGATGTGTTCCTTCGAGATTTTTCTTCGAGATTTTTCTTCGAGGTTTGCAATGCGTTTTCTCAAGAACTGTTCCCTTCTTGCCCTTTTTTCCGTGTTCTGTCTTCTTGCCGGCTGTCAGACCTCCGGTCCCGAAAAGACACTCAGTGACACGGCCAAGGCCCTGACCGACAAGGACAGCGGCGCCTTCCTGGCCCAGTTCGACATGGATGCCTTTGCCAGCCATGAGCTTGTCAATCTCAAGCAGGACAACAGCCTCCTCAACTTCACAAGCAATCTTGGTTCCCTGCTGGGCATAGGCTCGGAAATGGATGCCTGGCTCAATTCGGCCATGAACCTGAAGCAGCAGTATACAAAGACCTTTACCCGCACCGTGGGTTCCGGGGAACTGGTCAATCAGTGCACCCGCTCCATGACGCCGGACTGCCCTTGGGAGCCGCAGGCCCTCAGGAAGGCTGAAGTCAGGAAGATCAACGAGCAGTGCGCCGTGGCCCGCGTCACCACCCAGGCCAACATGACAAGCTGGATTGCCCTGCGCAAGGTGGGCGAGAACTGGCGCATCGTCGGCAAGGCCGTCCTTGAGGACACGGCCGTACGCTTTGCCACGGACGAAAAGCCCCTGCTGGATCAGTCGCAGCCAAAGCCTGCCCAGCAGCCTGCCGACGAGTCCGGCGCCCAGTCCATCTAGTGATCAGGCACACAGCTTGTTCTGAAGCCCGGCATACAGGCATCAGACAGAAGCAAGAAGGCCGCCCTTCCCCGTTCAACAGGGGAAGGGCGGCCTTGTTTCATTTTCCGATCCGGCCCCTCACCCGCCATGGGCAGGCAGGGGAAGGGACGACGCGTTTTCTCGATTCGGTCTAGCGTTCAAAATAGGTATAGCCGCGCAGGCCGTCTTCAAAGATCTGCAGAAAGGCAAAGCGCTGGCTCGGGGTGATGCGGCCCTCGCGCACGGCGCGCTCGGCCATGCTGCGCAGGGATTCCATGACCCGGCGCGGCTCGTATTCCACATAGGAGAGCACGTCGGCCACGCTGTCGCCTTCCTGCTCGCGCACAAATTCGTAGGATCCGTCGTCTTCCACCCTGATGGAGACCACGTTGTTGTCGCCAAGCAGGTTATGGAGATCACCCAGGGTTTCCTGATAGGCACCAACCAGGAAGACGCCCAGATAGTATTCCTCTCCGCTCCTGAGGGGATGAAGTTCCAGGGTCCTCTTGTTGCCCTGCTGATCAATGAAGTGGTTGATCTGGCCGTCGGAATCGCAGGTGATGTCGGAAATCACGCCCCTGCGGGTAGGGCATTCCTGCAGACGGTGCACGGGCATGATGGGAAAGAGCTGGTCAATGGCCCAGGAGTCCGGCAGGGACTGGAAGATGCTGAAGTTGCCGTAGTAGATGTCGGCCAGGTTGGCATCAATGTCGTGCAGATCCCTGGGTATGGTCTTGAGCTGTTCCTTTTCCTCGGCAATGCGCATGAGGATGGTCCAGAAATAGCGTTCGGACAGGCAGCGCTGGCGCAGATTGACGGCACCGGTGGAGAAGAGCTGCCGCATTTCGCCGCGGTAGTAGATGGCGTCGTTATAGCATTCCTGCAGGCTGCGGGGCGTGATGCTGGCCAGCACCTCGCGCAGATTCTTCACGGGCTCGGGCGTGTCCTCGGGCAGTTCCTCGGGCAGCTGCTTGGGTTCAATGGTGCTCACATCCAGGATGTTGAAGAGCAGCAGGGAGTAGTAGGCCACGGTGGCGCGGCCGGATTCCGTGACAATGTGCGGATGGGGCACATCCACTTCATCCAGCGTGGCCATGATGGCCTCGACGATGTCGGCGCTGTACTCGTCCAAGGTGTAGTTGCGGGAGGAGACGTAGTTGGTGTGCGAGCCGTCGTAGTCCACGGCCAGGCCGCCGCCCAGGTCCAGATAGCCCATGGGCGCCCCTTCCTGCACAAGCCCGGCATAGAAGCGGGCACCTTCCATGACACCCAGGCGGATGTCGCGGATGTTGGAGACCTGGGAGCCCAGGTGATAGTGCAGAAGGCGCAGGCAGTCCAGCATGCCCCGCTCCTTGAGCTCGTCAATGATGACGACCACTTCATCGGGAGAGAGACCGAAGACGGATCGCTCGCCGCCGGATTCCGCCCAGTGACCGCTGGCCCTGGTGGAGAGCTTGCAGCGCACGCCAAGCTTGGGACGCATGTCCAGAACCTGGGCACGTTCCAGAATGGTGTCCAGCTCGCCGGGCATTTCGATGACAAAGAAGACATTGAGGCCCAGGCGCTGTGCCTGCAGGCCAAGGTCTATGAACTCGCCGTCCTTGTAGCCGTTGCAGATCAGGCAGGCTTCCCTGTCTGTCATATGGGACACGGCGGCAATGAGCTCGCCCTTGGAACCCACTTCCAGGCCGTGATGGTAGCGGGAACCAAAATCGGCAATCTCTTCTATGACCTGCTGCTGCTGATTGACCTTGATGGGAAAGACACCACGGTAGCTGCCCTTGTAGCCCAGGTTCTTGATGGCCTTGCGGAAGGACTCATGGAGGCTTCTGATCTGCGAATCCAGGATGTTTTCCACTCTCAGAAGGCAGGGCATGTCATAGCCGCGTTCCTTGATGCCATCGATGATCTCGGGAATGGAAATTCTGGGACCCTGCGGGCCATTGGGACAGATGACAACTTCACCTTTCTCGGACACATCAAAGTATCCGGCTCCCCAGGAATGAATGCCGTACAGTTCGGCAGAATCCTCAACGCGCCAGGGCTGTAACGTACTACGTAATGGGTTCAACGACTTCTCTCTCCCCTATAAGAGGCAAAATCTTTTTCTTTCAGAGCCCTTATGCCGGAAGGGCCGCCAAGGGTCACCAAGAAAGCACAAAAACGTGTCCAGCCATGGTTGTCACAACCACCGGCGACACGTCCTTTGCCAGGAACTGCCCTCCAGCAGGTCTCAAGGATGCTTCTGCCAGAAAAATCCCGGAGAAAAAGGCAGTTTCTACACTGCAGACTACTTGCCCAATCAAAGGGGAAAAGTCAAGGATCCCGGCACCGGATACATTCCTTTATAAAGATATCTTTATATAAGTATTTCATTATTTTTCAAGCATTCCTGTCTATTGCGCGACAAGACTCATCGGTCTTTGGGGTCCATCATGCAACTGACACCCATTTGCCACAGGCTGCTCGCACAACAAGGACCGCGTTTGGGCACGCCTCTGGAGAGGGGTGGATGGCAAGAACTCGTACTCCCTGCCCTGACCCTCTTCAGCGGCCTTGAGGCGCAAGGCCAAGCCTTGCGCTCCGTTCCCGCAAAAGCTCGCCATAGGCTTCCTTGAGATCCCCGGGCAGAAAGCTTTTGCGGACAAGGTCGAACAGGACCGGAAGGCGTGCAGCCAGAGCGTCACAGGCTGCCTGAAACTGCCTGTCATTGAGCCCGATGTTTCTGGCAAAGAGCGCAAAGTCTTCGCGCTTCAGCCTGTTCTTCTTGCCATTGAGGGGCAGGGCCAGTTCCTCGGGATCGTCCCTTTCGGAAATCACCAGACGGGTGGAAAGAAGATCATAGGCAGGGGCAAGGCGCCGTGTGTGCCCGTCCTGCAGAAAGGAAAAGTTCTTCAGGTGCATGTCCGCATTGCCGGAGAGAAAGATGAAGAGGGTCCGCCTGAGCAGTTCCGCAAGATCCCGGCCGGGATCATCAGAGAGCCTGCGCAGGGTCCTTGCGACAAGTTCCATTGAGCCCTTGTACTTGCGTCTGGTCGGGTGTTCCGTTGCCTGGCAGAAGTCTTCCATGGGACGCTGAGCCGGTTTCAGCCCCTCCTTTCCGGCCTCGAGTCTGTCCATGCGAAGCGTGACATAGCACAGCTCGCCCGAAGCCAGGGGCAGAAGACCGCAGGGCGCAGTCTCTATGCCTGCCGCAGCAGCCATGGCCATGGTGAGCGCCTCGTTTTCCGGCAGTGCCCGGTATTCCGGGACCTGCGGCTTCGCAAGATAGGTGCACTGTCCGCTGCGCAGTGTCAGCGTATCACGCCCATTCCTGAAAAGCCTTGTCAGGGACATCTTGGGCTGAACGCCAGGGACGAATCCTGTCAGAGCATGGCCTGCCAGCCGGTAGAGTGCCTCCAGTGTCAGGTCCAGGACAGGCGGCCTGTCCGTCCCGAAGAGCCTGCGCGAACAGGCGGGATGGGCGAGGCCTGTCTCCACGGGTTCACAGCAGCAGAGGCAGCGGTTGTCTCCATCGGGACGGGCTGCATCAGGATGACTGGCTGCAGCGGGAGGCACCTCGTCCGCACCGATCCCGCCCAAACTGTCCTCCTCCGAATTGTCCTCGCCCGGAGAGGACGCGTCCTCTCCAATGGACACGGCGCCCACGCACTCCCTGCAGCAGGCAAGCAAAAGGTCCATGCGATCCTCGGGATCCAGATTGCGGTTTCTGGCGACATGCTCCAGTGTCCAGCCTTCGGGCAAAAGTCCGTCAAAGAAGGGATGGAGCTCTCTGGAAAGGAACGGCTCCTTTCGCAGGGGCAGGGTGACGCTTATGGGCAGTGCCCCGGGATCTTCGAGGAACTTCGCCTCATACCGAAAGACATACCCTTCTTCCGACTCGGTCAGACGGCCTGCCCGCTTCCCCAGGAAGAGGACTGTCCCGCTTCTTTTTTCCGTACTCATTCTTGTCTCCTCTGTTCGTCGTTCCCTCCTGCGCTCGGGCCTGAGGCACTCTTCGCTCTTCCCGATGAAGCACGGGAAGCCGCTCCCTCATCAAGAGAGCCGCCATGCCAGAAGCCTCCCAGGGGCAGTCCCTGCTCGACCAGATTGCGGACAGGCACATTGTCACTGGCTCTGTGCGCGGTAGAAAAGCCATCCCTGCCCTTCTCGAGGATCCATGCTTCGCCTGCATCAAGGGCATCGGCAAGGGACGGATTGTGGGTCGTGATGAACACCTGCGCACACCCCTTGCGCCCTGACGCGAGCTCCCTGAGTCCTCGTGCCAGGGGGTCCAGCAGGGTGTGGTACAGGCCGTTGTCCGGTGCCTCCATGCACAGCAGGGATGGGGGCTCCGGATCATGGATCAGCAGGAGGCAGGCAAGCACCCTGAGGGTGCCGGCGGACAGTTGCTGCACAGACAGGGGCTCCTGAAAGGCGCTGTCCCTGAAGCGCAGCAGAAGGCGGCCGTCACATGCCGTTTCGGTGCCGACTGTGTCTGTCCCGGGAATGGCAGCGGCAAGTCGTTGCACGATGTTACTCAGGCGTTCCGGGTGATCTCGTTCCATATACTGGACAACATTGGCAATGTTTTCGCCATAACAACTGAGATGCCTTTGCGGTCCAGCCATGGGCAGGTGTCTGGCTGCGTCCGGGATGAAGGAACTGAACGACCAGCCCTCGACAAATCTCCTGAAGGAGACAAGGCGGGGATACTGCCTGAGGGCGCCCAGAACGGCTATGCCAGGCCTGCGTCCATCGTCGAGTTCCACAACGTCTGCTTCTGCCGTGCTGCCCGCCTGTGCCTCCTTCCAGGCACGACCTTTTCCCCCATTCAGTATCAGCAGGGGAACAGGCTTGCCGTGTTGCTGCCCCTCTCCTTCCTGTCCGAACCGTTCCCTGGCGACATATGGTCTTCCCTGCGCATCGCAGTCTATGGCAAGCTCGTAGGTGACAGCCCTGCTTTCCCCGTCTTCCCTGCACTGTATCTCCAGCTCTATGGGGCCTTCCTGTCCAAGGGAGCGTATCCTGGAAAAGCCTCCGCGTCTGTCGCAGGCGTCTACCACGCCCGACTGCACGCAGTCCTTCAGAAAGGAGCACGCCTCCAGAAGAACACTCTTGCCGACGCCGTTTTTGCCAAGAACGGCAGTCAGGGGCGTCAGAGGCCTTTTGTCCCGACAATGCCACAGACGCCCCATGGTCATGTCCTTCAGCACCTTGTAGTTGCCTGTTCTCAGTCCTTCTATCCGAGTCATATGACGCCTCCCTGCGGGCAAAACATCCCGCAAGACAAAATAAGGATCGCCAAAAACAGCGCGCCCGGGAGCCAGGCTTTCCGCCCTCTTGTTCTCCCGGTTCCAAAATCCGGCATTTTGCTTTTCCATGCCGTCTGTGCAATACTTTTCAGACAGTGGCAGCGCGCACAGACGAACGCTGTCGCTCTTGTCCCTGACTTCCTCACAGCATGGGGAAGCTCACCGTCATCATGCAGGAGAACAATATGGAACTGCTCCCTATTCGGAGAGCTATTCTCAGCGTCACGGACAAAACCGGGCTTGTTGATTTTGCCTCGTTTCTGTCCAGCAATGGTGTTGAGCTTGTCTCTACAGGTGGTACCCAGAAGGTCCTGGAAGAGGCAGGCCTGCCTGTTCATTCCGTGAGCTCCGTGACCGGTTTCCCGGAAATTCTCAACGGCCGCGTCAAGACACTGCATCCCAAGATCCATGCCGGCATCCTTGCCAACAAGGATGTGCCCGCCCACCTGCAGGTTCTGGAGGAAATGCAGATCCGTCCCTTCGACCTCGTCTGCGTCAACCTCTACAACTTTGCCGGAGCCATTGCGCGGCACCTCTCCCTGGAACAGGCAGTGGAGGAAATCGACATCGGCGGTCCCTGCCTCATCAGGGCTGCAGCCAAGAACTTCCATTCCGTTCTGGTCGTGCCCGGCACAGAGTGGTACGCACCGGCCAAGGAAGATCTCATGGCCAACAACATGTGCGCCTCCCTGCTCTTCAGGCAGCGCATGGCCTCCCGTGCCTTTGATGCCACCTCCCGCTACGACGCCCTCATCACCTCGTACATCCGTCCCTAACGAGGAGGCCTCCCATTTCTCGTCTTGAAGGAAACCTTCAGGGACTCAGGCCCAGTCAGCTCAAGTCCCTGGAGCGTCTCGGCACACGCAAGTTCCCGGCAAAGGAACTCTATACCCTGGATCAGGCCCGGGAACTTGCGCTTCTTTCCCGCTCCCTGGAACGCCAGATAGGCCTGCTCCTGGACCGCAAGGGCCGGGTAAGCCTTGTACTTGTCGGCAAGTCCGACAGCATCTACATCCCCGAGCTTGCCAGAAGCAGGACAAGCACCACCAGACTGCGCGGCCTGCGCCTTCTGCACACGCATCTGAACAGGGAAGGCCTGAGCGAGGAAGACCTGATGGACATGCTCTTCCTGCGCCTTGATGCCGTCATCGCCCTGACGGTCTCTCCGGTCGGCATGCCCATGCAGTGGCAGGCCGCCCATCTGCTGCCGCCGGACAGTCCGGCGCCCTACAGGGTGGAGCCCATGCAGCCCTGGGATCAGCCCCAGTCCGATCTCACGGCCACGGCCCTGGCCCTGGAAGAGGAACTGGCCCGCGAGTCCTCGGCTGCCGACAAGGATTCCGGTCAGGCCAACCGCTGCATCCTGGTCTCCGTGTCCCAGGAGCCCAGGGTCGTGCAGGAACGCAATCTGGACGAGCTGGCCGAACTGGCCCGCACGGCCGATCTTACGGTCTGCGGCCGCATGGTCCAGCGCAGCACGGCCGTCAATCCCCGCAGTCTGCTCGGCAGGGGCAAGATGGCCGAACTGGAAGTCCTGGCCCTGACCGGCCGGGCCGACATTCTGGTCTTTGACGGCGAGCTCTCGCCCTCGCAGCTGCACAACCTGGCCGACATCACCGAACGCAAGGTTCTGGACCGCACCCAGCTCATCCTGGACATCTTTGCCCAGCACGCCGTGACCAAGGCCGGCAAGCTCCAGGTGGAACTGGCCCAGCTCAAGTACATGCTGCCCCGTCTCACGGGCAAGAACAGGGCCATGGACCGGCTCATGGGCGGCATAGGCGGCCGCGGTCCCGGTGAAACAAAACTTGAAATCGACCGTCGCCGCAGCAGGGAACGCATGGGCCGACTGCGCAGGGAACTGGACAATCTGCGCCGGCAGCGTTCCTATGTGCGCTCCAACAGGGCGAGGAACGGCATTCCCCTGGCAGCCCTGGTGGGCTATACCAATGCCGGCAAGTCCACCCTGCTCAATACCCTGACCCGCTCCCACGTGCTGGCCCAGAACAAGCTCTTTGCCACCCTGGACACGACCACCAGACGGCTGCGCTTTCCTGCGGAACGGGAAATTGTCCTGGCCGACACGGTGGGCTTCATCCGCAACCTGCCCCAGGAACTGATGGAAGCCTTTCAGGCGACCCTGGAGGAGCTGGACAGCGCCGATCTGCTCATCCACGTGGCCGATGCCTCCCATCCCGATCTCTTTCAGCAGATTGCCTCGGTGGACAGCATCCTGGAGGAACTGGATCTGGCTTCAGTGCCCCGCCTGCTCGTCCTGAACAAGTGGGATCTGGTCCCTGTGGCTGCACAGGCAGAACTCGGCGACGCCCTGCCGGATGCCTTCCACGTCTCTGCGGCCTCGGGCCAGGGGCTGAAGGAACTCATGCAGGCCCTGGAGATGCGCATCCTGACCCTCAACAAGGTCCTTCTGCCCGAAGCTTCCGCAGACAACATCAATGCCTGAAACAGGCCGCAAAAGACACGGATCCTGTCTTCGGACAACCATTTTTCACGTTTTCCCAAAGCCCCCCGGCCATGCTGCAGGGGGCTTTTTCGTTGCCCCTTTGCCCGTGCTTCCTTTGGCGCTTCCTGGTTCTGCTCAGTCGTCCAGGCAGTGGCAGCGCACCCGCCAGCCCGGGGCAAGCTCCGTCCAGTCGGGCGCCATCCTTGTGCATATGTCCATTGCTCTCGGGCAGCGGGGATGAAAGGGACAGCCTGAGGGCGGATTCAGGGGCGAGGGCAGCTCCCCCTTGAGGACCACCAGGCCTTTGCCCCTGCCCACCGTGCGGGTGGGCATGGCGCCATGGAGAGCCTGCGTATAGGGATGGGCGGCCGAAGCGAGCCTGTCGGCAGCCAGCTCTTCCACAATTTCCCCCAGGTACATGACGAGCACCCTGGAGCACATGAAACCCACCACAGCCAAGTTGTGGGAGATGAAGAGCTGGGCCTGGCCGTACTCTTCCTGCAGATCGCGCATGACATTGAGCACCTGGGCCTGCACCGAGGCATCCAGGGCCGAGACCGGCTCATCGCAGACCACGATATCGGGCCTGGTCACAAAGGCCCTGGCCAGGGCCACGCGCTGACGCTGGCCGCCGGAAAATTCATGGGGATAGCGCCCTTCCATGCCGGCCAGGCCCACCCTGGCAAAAATGTCCCGCACCCGTTCCCGTATCTCCCCTCGTCCCATGGGGCTGCGCTTCTGATAGCCCCTGGAGCCGAGCCCCTCGGCCACCGAGGCGCCCACGCTCATGCGCGGGTTCAAGGAAGAAAAGGGATCCTGAAAGACCATCTGCAACCGGCCTATGACAGGAGACGAGGGCGAGGCCTGGGGCAGCGGAGCGCCGGCAAAGGAAATCGTGCCCGACGTGGGCGCAAGCAGGCCACAGACCATGCGGCCAAGGGTGGACTTGCCGCAGCCGGACTCGCCCACAAGCCCTGTGCATTCGCCCTTGTCCACGCTGAAGGACACCTCGTGCACGGCCTTGAGCGGCAGCTCGCCGTGCGCCGTGCGCACAAAAAAGGTGCGCGTGACCCGGTCAAGCACGAGCAGGGGCTCTGCCCGTGAAGCACTTAACTCAGGCACGCCGATCCTCCTGTCTCGTCGGGCATGCGATCGGACACCGTCCCCTGGGAAAAGGTGGCCATCTTCTCGTAGGCCGCCACGGCACAGCGCAGCAGGGGATAGGCTGCCGCACAGCCCGTGCCCTCGCCAAGATGCATGCCAAGGTGCAGCAGAGGCTCGGTGAGGCTCGCATCGCCCAGATTGTGGCCAAGCTTCTGCAGGGCCAGCACATGCCCTGGTTCCGTGGAGGCATGGGCCACAAAGCAGTAGGAGGCAGCCAGGGGGCAGAGCAGGACGGCTGCCACATAGGCCGAGGAAGAAATGAAGCCGTCAACAAGAACGGGTACACCGGCCGCAGCGCCGCCAAGGATGATGCCTGCCATGGTCACTATCTCGAAGCCGCCCAGACAGGCCAGGGCACGCACGGGATCCGGGCTCTCGCCGTTTGCCGCAAGCTGGCGGGCATTGACCACCAGGGCCCTGCGTACCACATCGGCCTTGTGGGCCAGCATGTCCTGGTCAATGCCCGTGCCCGGTCCCACCACATGGGCCACGGACAGCCCGAGCAGATGGGCATAGAGGGCCGTGGCAGCGGTGGTATTGGCTATGCCCATCTCGCCTATGGCCAGACAGCGATACCCTGCGGCCACGGCGTCCAGGGCAAGCTGTATGCCGTTGCGCAGGCCTGTGCAGCAGGTCTCCATGCTCATGGCCGGACCATGGGCAATATTGTCCGTACCCTCGCCAAGACGCCTGTCGATGACCCGCTCGTCGGCAAAGGGGCCACCGCAGCAGCCGGCATCCACAATGACCAGGTCCATGCCGCTGGCCCAGGTCAGGGCATTGATGGCCGCGCCTCCGGCCAGGAAGTTGGCCACCATCTGCCGCGTTACTTCCTGAGGATAGAGGGAGACCCTTTCGCTGCACACCCCGTGATCGCCTGCCACGGTAAAGAGTCTGGCCGGTTCCACATGGAAGGGGAAGCGCATGCCGGCCAGACGGTGGGCAATATCCTCCAGGCGTCCCAGGCTGCCCCTGGGCTTGGTCTGATCATTGATGCGGGCCAGGGCCCTGGCTCTGGCCTCTTCATCCAGAGGCGCTATGGCACATCCTGCAGGAAAAATCTGCCAGGGATCGGAAAAGGGTGCTGACATGGGGGTACTCCAACTCTCAAAAAAGGACCAAAAAGGTCCTGCGTCTGTCTACCTGCTCCCTGCAGCCGTCCGGGCAGGCTTGCCGCCAAGCCTGTCTATGCGGTCGGCCAGAGCCAGGATGGTATTGGCATAGACGGTGGACTTGTTGTAGCGCATGAGCACCCTGTGCCTGGCGCTTTTCGAGGATGTGGCCTTCCAGCCGTGCCGTGCCAGATAGTTGGCAAGGCTCGCCACTGCATCATCGGCCACGTAGAGATTGATGACGCCGTCTCCGTTGCCGTCCATGCCGTAGGGCCTGATATTGCTCGGCATGAACTGGCACAGACCTATGGCGCCGTAGATGGAGCCAGGCAGCATGTCGGGCCTGATGTCGTTGTCCAGCATGTAGCGCACCAGGGCCCGGGTTTCCCGGTAGGCCCAGTCGGCCCTCTTGGGCATGATCTGCGCAAACCACGCTTCATGGGCTTCAAAGCCGGGCATCCTGCCGTACCAGGAGGGAATGCTGGCAAGAGTGCGGCTTTCGGCCATGCTGGCCAGGGTCTGCAGGGCATTTTCCTGTACATCCCCGAGATAGCGGCCAAGCCGGGTCTCCACAAAGAGCAGGGCACAGGCAACGGAGGGCGGCACCCCGTAGCGCTTGTGCGCTGTCTCGAAGGCCTTCTCGTGCTCCCTGATATAGTCCCTGCACAAGCGGGCATTGGCCGTGGTGACCACGCCCTTGTACACAGCGTCCCGGGCAGGCTTTTTCGACGGGGGCCTGGGCAGGAAATTCTTCTTGTAGAGCTCCACCATCTTGCGGCCCATGGGGGACTCGGTCCGCGGACCCAGACTGGTCAGCAGGGCATCCACTTCCGGTCCCGCCAGGCCGTCTGCGGCCAGGCGGGCGCGCAGGTCCTGCCACTCGGGGGCAAGGCGCACATTGTCCGTCTGCCGGACAGGCGCTCTGTGAACGGCACTGTCTTCCTTCTGGGCCGCACAGGCCGGAAGGCACATGAGCAAAAACAGGAAAAACAGAAAGGCACCCCTTCTGAGGGCACCTTCCTGTCCATGAGTCAGCTTGTGAACCATGTGAAACGACTTCCTCAAGGGCCCTGCCCTACTTCAGGCGCTTGAGCAGGGCATCGGGGCTTGAAAGAACCATCTTGCTGTTTTCGTCAAAGGAGACGCGCATGGCTTCCAGCCAGCGCTGGAAGGCATAGAAGTCCTTGTTCTTGTTGTAGGCATCGGCGTAGATCTGGGCAGCCCTGGCGTCGGCGTCACCGCGGATGATCTGGCTGTCCCTGGCCGCATCGGCCAGGATGATGGCCTTCTGCCTGTCGGCGTCCGAACGGATGCGCGTCGATTCTTCCTCGCCCTCGGAGCGGTACTGCTTGGCCTGGCGTTCACGTTCGGCACGCATGCGGCCAAAGATGGCGCGCAGGTTTTCCGGAGGCAGGTCCGTGCGCTTGATGCGCACATCGAGCACCTCCACGCCAAAGTGCTTCATGATGTCTTTCACCTTTTCGGTGACTTCGGTCATGATGGCGGCACGCTGGGTGGACACGACCTCGGAGAGGGTATAGCCGCCGACCATGGCACGCAGCTGGGAGTAGACCACGTCGTCAAGGCGGGCCTGGGCGCCAACCATGGTGCGCATGGTGCGGTAGAACTGCAGGGGATCGGTAATGCGCCAGCGGGCATAGTTATCCAGAACGATGGCCTTCTTGTCCACGGTGAAGGCTTCGCGGGAGCTGGCCTCATAGTCCAGCACCCTGGCGTCAAAGTAGACCACCTTCTGAATGAAGGGAATCTTGAAATGCAGACCCGGTTTGTAGACTTCATCCTTGGGCTCGCCGAGCTGCAGGACTATGGCCGTTTCCATCTGATTGACCGTGAAAACGGACTGCGTGAGCAGTGCGCCAAGGACAAAAACGACCAGGAGCAGACTTGTCAGACTCTTGTTCACTTGCGGAGCTCCTTGGCTGCCTCAGCCTGCGGCCTGGAGGCAGAAGATGGCGACAGGGTCGGCAGGGGCAGGTACGGCAGGGCACGTTCGCCCGCCTGGCCGTCCATGACCACCTTTTCCTGGGCCTTTTGCAGGATATCTTCCATGGTTTCGTAATACAGACGCTGTCCTGTCACTTCGGGCGCCTTTTCGTACTCTACGCGCAGAGCCTCGAACCGGCTGGCAGCGCCTTCGGCATTCTGCACCCTGGTGGCCGCATAGGCCTCGGCCGCGTTGCGGATGGCCGAAGCTTCGCCGCGGGCACCGGGCAGCAGGGCATTGCGGTAGGCCTCTGCCTCGTTGATGATGCGGCTCTTGTCTTCCCTGGCGCTGGCCACGTCCTTGAAGGCCTCGATGACTTCCTGCGGCGGATGCACGTCCTGCAGCTGCACGGCCAGGACCTGTATGCCGGCTCCGTAGCGGTCAAGAATGGTCTGCAGGAGCTGGGTCGCATCGCTCTGAATCTGCAGCTTGCCGTCGGTGATGGCCGAATCGATGAGATTGTTGCCTATGACCTCGCGCATGGCCGCTTCGGCGGCGTTGTGCACAAGGGAAGTGGGGTCGGCAACATTGAAGAGGTACTGCACCGCGTCCTTGATCTTGTACTGCACGGAGAACTGCACGTTGACCACGTTCTCGTCGCCCGTGAGCATGGAGGCTTCCTGCGGCATGGTGCGCACCCGGCCCTGCTGGAAGGTCAGAGACTGGCCCACGTTGCGGTAGCCAATCTCGCTGCGCATGACCTGAGTCACCTTGGGCGTGTACACGGTCTCTATGGGCATGGGCAGGGCATAGTGGGGACCCGGGCCTGTGCTGCGGTCGTACTTGCCAAAGCGCAGGACAACGCCCTCTTCATCGGGTTCCACGATATAGATGCCGGACAGGAGCCACACGGCCACCAGCACGGCCAGCAGAACAAACACGCCCCTGCCGCTGCCAAGGCCGGGCTTGGGCAGCTTGAAGGCAATGACCTTCGGTTTCCTGCCGTTCCCGCGTCCTGAACCGCCGGAACTGCCGCCCTCGTCGCCAGAGCCACCGCCGCCGAAAAAGCCGCGATTTCTTCTGTCCTCGCTGTCCGGTCCCTGCTCTTCGGGTTCCGGATCCCGTGGCGGCGGAGTGTAGCCCTTCTGCTTGGCCCGCTTCTCCTGCAGCTTGTCCCAGTCCCAGTTTTTCAAAACCTGAGGGAGTGAAGTCATGTGCCCTCCTTGAAGGCAGCACGGGCAAAACCCGTATCCTGTATATGTACTATCTTGAAACAAGTTCTTGGGGGGAGCTTGTGCCCTCGGCCTGCAACCTTTCCTGCTCCAGCACAGGGGACACAAAGAAAAGGCAGAAGAAGGCCTGTTTCAGACAGCAGGGACTTCATGCCTGCCAGGAGCTCAGCCCCCTTGTGCACGTCCCTGTTTTGCGCTGTCTGCACGCAGCTTTTCTTCTTGCCAAGTCTCGGGCAGTATGGCAGAGGACGGCTGAAAAATCAAATACGTATCACCAAACGAGACCGGGGAGCCCCTGTGCCTTGTCCTTAAAGAGCCGAAGCAAAAGGGCCTCTCCTGCAAGGAGCGCGTGCATGCAGGTGAAACTTGTTTCCTGGAACGTCAATGGCCTGAGAGCCGTATCCGCCAAGGACGACTGGCAGTGGTTTGCAAACAGCACGGCAGACATTATCGGTCTGCAGGAAACCAAGGCCATGCCCGAACAGCTTGATGCCAGCCTGACCAGTCCCGAGGGCTGGACCCCGTACTTTGCCTCGAGCACCGTCAAAAAGGGTTATTCCGGCGTGGCCGTCTACACAAGGACCGTGCCTCTGGCTGTGCAGCGGGAACTGCCCCTGGCAGAGTGGCAGGGCGAAGGCCGCATCCTGCATCTGGAGTACGAGCACTTCCACTACATCAACGGCTACTTCCCCAATGGCGGCGCGGAAATCCTGGACGAAAACGGCAAACATCAGGGCAAGTTCAAGCGGCTTGAGTACAAGATGGGCTTCTTTGAGGCCTTTCTTGCCTATGCGCAGGGATTGCGGGCACACAAGCCGGTGGTAGTCTGCGGCGACTTCAACATTGCCCACCGGGAAATCGATCTCGCCCGCCCAAGGCAGAATGTCCTCAACACGGGCTTTCTGGCCGAGGAACGCGCCTTTCTTGACCGGATGACTTCTCTTGGCTGGATTGACACCTTCCGCCATGTGCACGGCGACGAAAAGGACGCCTATTCCTGGTGGTCCTACAAGTCCAGGGCCAGGGAGAAGAACATCGGCTGGCGCATAGACTACTTCTTTGTCTCCGGGGAACTGAAAGACAATATCAGCGACGCCTGGATAGAGAAGGATCAGTTCGGCTCGGACCACTGCCCGGTGGGACTGGCCCTCTCCTTCTGACAGAGGGACCGTGCCAGCAAGCCCGGCATCCGGGCACAAAAAAAGGACACCGGGGGTTCGGTCGATCGCTGCGCGCGTGCGCGCACATGATCGCATCCGCTCCTTCGTGTCCTTTTTTCAGGCAGGGAAACGGTCTTTTGTGCTCTCTACTGGGCCAGCTTGGCAGCCATTTCCTGCTGGAAGCCCTCGGGCACGCTGAAGCCCAGGGAAGCAGCCTTGTCCATGGCTTCCTTGGCTTCCTGATAGCGTTCCTGCTCGAAGAGCGCCAGAGCCAGGTTCTGCCAGGCAGGAGCAAAGGAGGGTTCGTCGGCAAGCAGGGCGCGGCAGCACTCCTCGCACTTGGCGTAGTCGCCCTTCATGAAATAGGCAATAACCTCGTCATTGCGGGCCTGCACAAACTTGGGATCCCACTTCAGGGCCTTGGCAAGATGGCTCAGGGCCTTGTCGGGGTCGCGGCGCTGCAGGTGGACAAAGGCAATGTTGCTTTCGGCCACGGCAAACTTGGGACGGCAGGCAGCCGCTTCGGTGTTGTAGTTGAGGCAGCCGTCGAGGTCGCCGTGCTGCAGGCAGATGCCACCCAGCTGCACCATGGCCTCGGCCATGTGCGGAGACTCGCGCAGGGCGTCGCGGAAGCAGCCTTCGGCGGCCATGAAATCGCGCTTGCTCAGCAGGGCCAGGCCGAGATTGTAGTGATGGGCCGCACACTGGCCGTCGGACTTCTGAATGGCATCCTGAAGATCGCGGATGTATTCGTCAATATCATCGTATTTGTCTTTCATTGCAATACCTTATTTTCCTGTACTGGATGGAGGTTCTGCGCCCTGCCCGCTAGCGGGGCATGGACTCGGGGCCCTGGGGCCTGACATGACCCTCGCGGCGCAGAAGATCGCAGTACCACAGACAGAAATCAAAGGTACCGCGCATGGTTTCGTCACGATTGACAATGCCCAGGGCTGCCTGCAGGGCTCCCCGTGCGTATTCGTTGCTGTAGCTCTCGCTGCTGCCCATGAGCTGCAAAAATTCGCGCACAAGCTGCTGTGTGGTCCTCTTGGTGGCATCCTGACGGATATCCAGGGGATCATTGGGCTTCTGGAAGGGATCCCAGTTCTCGTAGCCTATACGGTCAATGAAGCGCCTGCTGCGGGGCTTCATCTTCTCATACATCTCCCGCTTGCTGGCCTCCTGTTCCGGGGTCAGTTCCTGGGGAGTTCCGTCGCGATACATACACGCATGAATATCAGCAAGAAAGCTCGGCATGCTATAACCTCATCTAGGCAGATCAGTCTTCTCGTTTGGCAGGGCCGATACCCAGGAAGGTGTCGTCAAAATTGGTCAGCAGGGCCATGGAGACGGGCATGAAGACCTCGTGCAGCTTGTCGAAGCGGCTGTTCACGGCCCTTTCTATGGCGAGGCTCATGTCCATGAGGGCATTCTGCACTCTGTCCAGCTGGAGGGTGGGGTACTGTCCGCCCCTGTCGAAGCCGGAGCTTCCGCAGACATGGCCCTGGCCGGCTATGCTGGTGGGAATGCCGTAGGCCCTGCAGGTAATGGGGCGAGCATCATAGAGAATGCACCTGTTGTCGTCGTCAAGCAGGGGACAGCGCATGCGCAGCCCGGCTGCTTCCTGCAAGATGCTTTCCGTGGCCTGTCCGTGCTTTTCCTCAAGGTAGAGGCCCTTCTTGATGCGGACAAGCTTGCGGTCCGTCTCGCTGGCCCGTTCCAGCAGCGCCGAACGCTCGGGACCATAGCCGAACTTCTGCTGAAAGGCCCTGTTCAGATACATGGCCTCGACCAGGGAAAGGTCAAAGAGGGCGTGGCAGCAGTCGCTGCAGCCCTCATGGCAGGTGACACAGGAGCCGCACTGCTTCTGCACCTGCCCAAAGGCGGCATCCACAAAGCCGCGCAGCTTTTCATACTGGGTAAAAATGGGGGAAAGATCCGGCACCATGGATCACTACTCCTTCCTGACGCTACTGCAAGAAAATAGATCGCAAAACCGTTTGGTCAAGGAATGCCGGCCGGGGAAGCCAAAAAAAAAGGCTCCCTGTCCGCGCACTCCGCCCGTACGGGGGCACAAGGGACCCGGAGCAAAAAAATTCGGTTCTTCGTGGCTTTCTGTGGGTATCCTCAAAGGCGCTCTCCCTTGGAGCGTCTGGCATTGGCAGACAGGGAAATGGTCTCCACGACTTCAGAAAACTAACTGGTAAATACTATTGATAAATTCTCTGAATATGTCTTTGCAGTGCGGACAGTGGCAGCTGCCCTCAGAGATGGAAATAGTTCCTGAAGAGAAGGCTAATGAGGGGATTGGAGCTCTTACCCACAAATACCCCCGAAGAGCCAAAAATTCAAAGGAGTAAAGGAGTGCCGCCGGGCGAAAACTCGCCTGGCGGCACTTGCTTACAAAGGCTTGGGGCCTTGAAAAATGAACTACCTCGCACTTACGTGCGCGGTTTCACGGGGACGCTCCCCCGTTTTTAGCAATTCTCCGAGAGCGAAACATTGGTGCAGCTTCCGGGCAACTGCGGGCGTGTCCACAACGCCCCCATCGAGTTCGAGCAGTTCCGAACCACTCGTCCCCGAATTCTTTTCACCCCTATATCTAGAGGCAAATGCGGCCGAATGTCAATTCGGCCCCGCTATCCATCCCCACGCTCACGCGTGGGGAATTCCGCGGATTTTGTTAAAGTTCCTTGACCTGGATGGCGTCCTGGGCGCAGACTTCCACACAGGATTCGCAGCCGAGGCATTCTTCGTAGTTGGTGGGTTCGGACTTGCCGTCTTTGAGTTCGTAGACTTCAACGGGGCAGACATCCACGCATTCGCCACAGCCCACGCACTTGTCAGAATCAACAGTCACTTCGTAAGACATAGTTTCCTCCAAAAAAGGTCACCGACCTTGGGATGGTATAGTGCTGCGAAAACTTCGACAGCTCCCAAAGTATTGACAATACCTTGGGCAGTGTCAAGGGACAGGTTCGCATCCACTCCTCTAACATTTCGGCATTGCAGAATTTTTCCTTGTAACATTCTCTGGGATTGCCGGGCTTTCTCACTCCATCTGCAGGCGGGCATAATAGGCCCTGCCTCCGCGCTCTATGAGCAGCAGGACGCTGTTGGAGAGCCGTTCCTCCCTGAACAGGGCGGCCAGGGCGGGCACGCTGTCCACCTCGGCTCCGCTCACTCCAAGCAGGATGTCGCCCTTGCGCAGGAAGGACGCCGGACCGTGGCGATCCACCGTGTCCAGGACAACGCCAGCGCCCCTGTGCCTGCGCACCGTGAAGCCCCAGCGCCGTTCCATGATCTGCAGCGCCCTTTCGTCTGTGAAGACCTGGGGCACAAGCTGCACCTGGCGGGTACGATCCGGGGTCTGCAGGTTCTGCACCTCCAGGGTCAGGGTCGTGCCTTCCACCTGATTGCGCAAAAGATGCAAAAACTCGCGCCGGCTCGTGATGGGCGTGCCGTTGACCGAGAGGATCACGTCGCCGGGCTCAAGGCCCGCGCCGGCGGCAGGGGTCTTCTGGTAGATGCCGCTCACCACAATGCCCCTCGGCCGCATGAGGCCGAATTCCATGGCCAGACGCTGATCGATGTCGCTGGCCTGAATGCCGAGCCAGAGGGGCGAGGGCCTGCGGCCGTCCAGCAGACGGTCCATGACAAGGCGGGCCTTGTTGATGGGAATGGCAAAGCCTATGCCCCAGCCCTTGCCGTAGACAGCCGTGTTGATGCCTATGAGGCTGCCGTCCAGATTGATGAGAGGGCCGCCGGAATTGCCGGGATTGATGGCCGCATCGGTCTGAATGAGATCCGTAAAGATGCCGCCTTCGGAGCGTATGGTGCGGCCCAGGGCCGAGACAACGCCTGTGGTCACCGTGTGGGTGAAACCGAAGGGATTGCCAATGGCTATGACCGTCTCGCCCGGCTGCACATCGGTGCTGTCGCCCATGGGCAGGGAGGGCAGGCTGCGAGCCCCCTCCAGTTCGAGCACGGCCAGGTCGAAATCGGGATCGGCGCCGCGCAGGCGTGCCTTGAACTCGCGACCGTCATTGAGACGCACCTGTATGTCCGTCCCGGACTGCACCACATGGGAGTTGGTGAGCACAAGCGCCCGCTTGCCGTCCACAATGACGCCGGAGCCCAGGCTCACGCGCTTGCGCGCTCTCCTGGGCATGCCGAAATCCCCGAAGAACTGCTCCAGTGGAGACAGGGCCCTGCCGCCCTGCACGCTTGTGCTCGTGATATTCACAACGGCAGGCGAGGCGCTTCTGACTACCCGTACCACGGGTGTCGTGCGCACGTCGGACAGGGCCTGGGGGGAAGAAGGCGCCCACAAAAGGCCTGACAGAATGAGGCATGCCAGGCAGAGAGATTTGAACACGGTAGAAACTCCGTCTTTTCAGATGAACGGGTGCTGATGAACAGGAAGAGGCCTTCTGCGTCCGTCAGTGGCAGACGTCAGAGAGACATGCGTGCCAGCCGTCAGCGCGCCCCCTTGCGAGTCTTGAGGAAGGCCAGCACGTTGCCGCGCTTTTCCGAGAGCAGCAGACCTGCCAGGGTGAGGACCATGCCTGTGCCGGACAGGAGGGTGACGCGCTCGTCCAGGATAAGACAGGCTGCCACCACCGTCACCACCGGGGTCAGATAGATGTAGGCTGTGGACCTCACGGCTCCCAGGATGTGCAGGCTGTAATTCCAGGTCACGAAGCACACGGACGAGGCCAGCACGCCCAGGAAGAGGAAGTTCACCCACATGGTGGCACTGGTCACATCCGGGGGTGTCAGGCTGTCCTGAAAGGGCACGGCCAGCGCAAGGGTGATGAGCCCCCACCAGAGGATGCGCCGCGTTGCCTCCATCATGGGGTAGCCGCGGGCAAAGATGCGCCTGGTGAAGATGGAATAGCAAGCCCAGCACAGGGCAGCCCCGGCGGCCAGCAGATCGCCCGCAGGATTGAGCTTCAGCACGGTCACTCCGGTGAAGGAGATGCAGAAGATGCCTGTCATGGCCACCAGAAAGCCCGTGAAGAAGTTGGCGTGCAGGGTTTCGCCCAGGAACAGGCGTGCGCCAAGCCCCGTCAGGAAGGGGGCTGCGCAGATGATCAGGCTCACATTGGAGGCATAGGTATAGGTCAGAGCCAGGTTTTCGCAGAAGAAATACAGTGTGATCCCGGACGCCCCGGCTCCCAGGAAGAGCAGCTCCGTGCGCCAGCCTCCGCCGTGCCGAAAGCGGCGCGGCCAGAGAACGTGCATGACGGCCACGGCCAGGATGAAGCGGTAGAGGGCAATTTCCAGGGGCGTGTAGTCCTCGAGCAGGACCTTGGTGGAAATGACCGTCATGCCCCAGACCACGGTGGTGCCCAGGGCACACAGATGGGCGCAAAGACGGGGACTGAGCATGGACGTCTACTGCTTTGCGTGACGGGCAAGCCCCAGTTCCATGAGGCGGCCTATGAGGTCGGCAAAACTCATGCCTGCGGCAGCGGCCGCCTTGGGCACAAGGCTCGCAGGAGTCATGCCGGGCAGGGTATTGACTTCCAGGATATTCAGGCTGCCGTCCTCTCCCAGAATGAAGTCCGCCCGGCCCCAGCCGTCCAGGCCCAGGGCGTTGACGGCCTTGAGCGTATACTCCTGCAGCTTCCTTGTGGTCTCTTCGGGGATGGGAGCAGGACAGATTTCCTGTGCTCCGCCGTCCTGGTACTTGCTCTCGAAATCAAAGTAGTCGCCCTTCTGGGGCAGGATCAGGATGGGCGGCAGGGGTGTTGAGCCGAGCACGGCACAGGTCACGTCGCGACCGGGCAGGGCCGGTTCCACCAGGGCTCCTTCCCCGTGGTCAAAGATGTCGGCAAGCAGGCTGTCCAGCTCTGCCCTGCTGTTCGCCCTGCCAAGGCGCAGGGAGGAGCCGCCAATGCAGCTCTTGACAAAGACGGGATAGGGAAAGTGCGGCTGCCAGCTGCTGTCCGGACGATCGGGCAGAAATTCCCAGTCCGAGGTGGGGATGCCGTGTTCCCGGAAAATCTGCTTGGCGCAGGCCTTGTTCAGGGCCAGGAAAGAGCCTGCAGGGCCTGCGCCCTGATAGGGGCAGCCCACGGAGTCGAGCATGGCCTGCACAAGGCCGTCCTCGCCAGGAGCGCCGTGCAGGTTGATGAAGGCAAAGTCATGGACCCGTGCCTGGGCAAGCAGGTCGCCAAAATCCTTTTTCAGATCAAAGAAGGTCACCGTGTGACCGAGTTCCTGCAGGGCCCTGGTCAGGCCCGGCACGGCGGCAAGGGAGACTTCCCGTTCGCTGGACCAGCCGCCCACAATAAGCAGAACTTTCATGACGCATCCTGGCGCCCGTTTTTGCAGGAGCGCCCCTGTCGGGCTTTTCTGCAGGAAGGCGCCACCTCCTTGGAGATTCCTTGCAAAAGTGTTGTTCCAATGATGTTCCCAAGGTGTGTCAGGTGCCCGGCGATGACGCTGACGAGGCACCAGACGTCCCCGGAAACGGCAGACAGCGCGGCGTACTACACCTTAAGGGTGCGCAGGTCCATGCCAAGGTGCCTTGAGAGCGCCTCTTCTATGGCCTTTGCCTGCAGATACGAGGCCCGTATGCCCTTTCTGTGATCTTCGGTGGTTCCGTAGCGATCCAGCAAATCCTCGAAGCGCGACTCCAGGCTGACAAAGCTGTCGTGCCTGGCCCTCTTGTCGGCATACTGGATGAAGAAGGGCAGGGAACACAGGACTGCTGCTTCGTTCACGGGCAGCGGCCAGGGCCAGTAGACATGGTGAAAGACGCCCTGGGCCAGGACAAGGTTGCCCGTCTCCTGCACAACCCAGGCGGCACCGAGTTCGGCATGGCTGCCGCCATGACGCAGGCAGTAGGTCTTGGCCAGATCGTGCAGCAGGGCACTGGCGCGCACGGAGGGCACATGGACCGGCAGGCCGCGGTCGGCGGCCTGTTGTGCCAGAGCCGTTGCCACACTGGCAACCACCCGGCTGTGCGCCCTGATGTTGTCCAGCATGTCGTACTTGTCCCAGAGCCTGCGGCAGTCTTCGTCGTCGGGCACAAAGCCACCCCTGGGCGGCAGACGGAGCTCCGGGATGCCCTTGAGCGGATAGTCGGGAACCTCTGCCTGGGCGGGATCGCCAGGAGAGGGAAGAGAGGAAGAAAATGTGGACATGAGTGTCTGACTCTCCGAAGGGTAGGATCGTGAACACCGGGTGGACCGTGCGGGCAGGGCCTTCAGCTTTCCCTGCCTGTCTGGCCGGACTTTCTGCCCTTGCGTATCTTGCGGAACACAGTGGAGCGGTTCACCTGGAAGCGTTTGGCCACCTTGTCCGCCGAACCGTAGCGTTCAATGGCACGGAGCAGGAAATCGGCCTCGATTTCCTCCATGATCTCGCGCAGCGACTTCGAGCTGGTCAGGATGTCGTCATTGAAGCGGCTTTCGTCCTGGGGATGGCCGGAAATCTGCGTCGGCAGCTCCTGGGGCGAGATGGCAGGGCCCCTGGCCGTAATGGCCATGCTGTGCACAAGATTCTGCAGCTCGCGCACATTGCCGGGCCAGGCATAACCCTGCAGAAGTTCCAGGGTCATGTCCATGAAGTGCAGGTTCTTGCGGTACTTGTTCGCATACATGGCCAGAAAGACCTTGGCAAGCAGGCCTATGTCCTCGGGTCGCTCGCGCAGGGGCGGAATCTGTATGGTGGCAACATTGAGACGGTAATAGAGATCCCTGCGGAAGGTGCCAGCCATCACGCAGTCCTTGAGATTGCGGTTGGTGGCCGCAATGACGCGCACATCGACCTTGCGGGGCGCCGTGGAACCCACGCGCATGATTTCGCCGTCCTGCAGGACGCGCAGAAGTCTGGTCTGCATGGACAGGGGCAGCTCGCCTATTTCGTCCAGGAAGATGGTGCTGCCGTTGGCAATTTCAAAATAGCCGGCCTTGCCCTTGGGCGAGGCGCCGGTAAAGGCGCCGGCCACGTAGCCGAAGAGCTCCGACTCGGTCAGGGTCTCGGAAATGCCGCCGCAGTCCACCTTGAGCATGAGGTTGTCGCGCCTCGGGCTGCGCTGATGCACAAGGTTGGCAATCACATCCTTGCCGACGCCCGTCTCGCCCAGGATGAGCACCGTGGCATCCGTAGGCGCTATGCGATCCACAAGCTGGAGCACATCCCCCATGGCCTTGCTGGCAAAGGACGGGGTCAGGCTGTTCTCCTTCTGCTGCCTGGCCATGAAGGCAATCTGGCCTTCGGTCTTCTGCAGAAGGCCCTTCTGATGCTCCACCTGATCGTTGAGATTGGTCAGTATGGTGATGTCGCGGGCAAAGGTGACCACAAAGCACAGCTCGCCCCTGTCGTTGAACACGGGATAGCCGCTCAAGACCAGGGTCTTGCCATCCTTGAGGTGCTGGACGCGGGTGGCAGGCTTGTGTGTCTGCACGATTTCCGGATTCAGAATGCTGTCAAAGATGCCGTTGCGAACCATGTCGCGGACATCGCAGCCTTCTATTTCCTCCCGCTTCAGGCCGGTGAGCTGTTCGTACATGCGATTGACACACAGGGTCTTGCCCGACTTGTCCGAGATATAGACCCCGTCCGAAAGTGCATCAAGAATCGCCAGGAAATGCCTGGCAAGATAATCTTCTGTTTGTCTGTCCATATGCTGCAGCTCCCATGTCCGGACCAGGGATGACGCTCCGGCATCAATGTAAAGTTCGCGCTCAATTGTCGGCGCATGTTTTGACAAAAAATGACGGGCCCCGTCAAATCCCGCACTCCCCTGCCCCGGACATGCGCGAGGGCAGCAGGGCCTGGCTGGCCGCAAAAAAAAGGTTTTTGCAGGCAGGGGTACTGTCGGCAAAAACCTTGGACGCAATATGCTGTCTAGGGGGCGGGCAGCCCCGGCTCCATTCCGCAGCTTCCCCTGCATGAGATCTCCCGCGAAAGGAACAAGGGAAGGCAGGGACCAGACCTCCGAAGAGGCAAGGCAGGGCACGGCCTGCAGGAAGGGCTAGCGGGGAATGTGCAGCCGTTCCTTGAGCACCCTGTGGGCGTACTTGAAGAGCTTCTTGAAGGCCACATTGTCCAGGACCACGTCGCCCATGCGGGCCGGCATGTCCAGGAACTCGTACTTCTGGGTGCCAAGACGGTGGTAGGGAAGCATTTCGTATTCCACGTGGCTGCCGAAGGGCTCGATGAACTCGGCAATGGCCGTCACGGCTTCCGGGGTATCGTTGAAGCCCGGGATGATGGGCGTGCGCACCAGAATGGGCTTGTCCGGGAATTCTGTGCACAGGGCCTTCAGGTTGCTCAGGATGTGCTCATTGGGCATGCCCGTCTGTTCCCTGTGCTTCTCGGAATCCATGTTCTTGATGTCAAAGAGGACGTAATTCAGATACTTGCCGGCTTCGAGGAGCACGTCCTGATCACACATGCCGCAGGTTTCCACTGCCGTGCGGATGAAGCGTGCTCTGGCCTCGCGCAGCAGGGCCAGGGCAAACTTGCCCTGGAAGAAAGGCTCGCCTCCAGACAGGGTCATGCCGCCACCGGAACGGGCATAGAAGGGCGCATCCTGTTCCACCACCTTCATGACCTCGTCCACGGTCTTGAGCTCGCCGTAGACATTGAGGCCCTGGGCAGGACAGGCTCTGGCACAGGGCAGATCCGTGCAGTCCTTGCACAGATCGCGGTGCACGGCAATCTGCGTGTCATTCTTCACGTACAGGGCATCATTGGGACAGGCATCCATGCAGTGATGGCACTTGTCCGTTCCTATGCATCTGTTGTTGTTGACCGCCAGCTGCGGATGCGCCAGCTGCGATTCAGGATTGCTGCACCATCTGCAGCGCAGATGACAGCCCTTGAGGAAGGCTATCGTTCTGATGCCAGGTCCGTCATGGACCGAATATTTCTGGATGTTGAAGATATAGCCTGTTGTCTTCCTGTCCTCGATTCTGCTCACGGCTTGCTCTCCCTGTGGCATTGTCCGTTCGCTGTGCCGGGGACACGGCAGTCCTGCACACGAACGAAAGCTTTTTGCGGGCAGCCTCAGATGCTTGGAAAGGGCCTGTCCTCTTGCGGGAACAGGCCCTTGTACTCAGTCACTTGCAGAGGCTGTGTCTTTCTCTCTGAAGCTAGATGGTGTCATGCACGGTACGGGCAATGAGGTCGTTCTGCAGGTCGGGAGAAAGATCCACGAAGTAGGCGCTGTAGCCGGCGATGCGGACAATGAGGTTGCGGTACTTGGCCGGATCCTTCTGGGCCTTCACAAGAGTGTCGGCGTTGATGACGTTGAACTGCACATGCCACAGCTTCAGGTCGATGAAGGTGCGGATGAAGGCCACCAGCTTTTCGGTGCCCTGTTCACCCTCGAGGCACTTGGGGGTGAACTTGATGTTCAGCATGCGGGCAGCGCGGTCACGCAGGCCGTAGTTCTTGGTGTTGTAGTTGGACAGCAGAACGGCGGTGGGGCCGTTCACGTCGGCGCCGTGGGAGGCGGAGGAGCCGTCGGACAGCGGGAACCAGTCCACGCGGCCGTTGGGGGTGGCGCTCACCACCTTGCCGAAGGGCACGTGGGAGGTGAAGGGCACGTAGCGCACATCGTTGTGCATGCCAAGGTCCTTCATGCTGTACTTGTGGCCGTATTCCACGCTCAGGCGGTCGATTTCATGGCCGATGGCGTCGGCGTACTCGTCGTTGTTGCCGTAGCAGGGAGCGGTCTTGAGCAGGGCCTTCACGTCGTCGTAGCCCTCGAAGTTGGCGTCCAGGGCCTTGATGAGCTGATCCATGGTGAGCTTCTTGTCCTCGAAGACCAGCTTCTTCACGGCGCACAGGGAGTCAACCACGGTGCCAAGGCCCATGTACTCGAAGTAGCCGAAGTTGATGCCCTCGGGGATCTGCTCCTGATGCAGGTCGATGCAGTGCTTCATGGCCAGGTCATGCATGGCGGAGAGCATGGGGGCAGCAAAGTGGCGGGCACGCAGCTTGTTGATGATGTACTGCTGGATGAAGGCCGTGCGCAGGAAGAGCATGTGCTGCTGCACATAGGCGTTCCAGAATTCTTCCCAGCTGGTGAAGTTGCGGGGATCGCCGGTCTCGACGCCGAGCACCGTGTCGCCGTACTTCTTCATGCGGCCGTTGCGCAGCACCATTTCCACGGCAGCGGCGAAGTTGATGTAGGCGCCGCCGGAGGTGTAGGTGTCGCGGTTGGGCATGCGGGCTTCGGTGCAGCCGGATACGGCGTAGTCGAAGGCTTCCTCGAAGGAGGCACCCTTGGAGACGTACAGGGGCACGATTTCTTCGTCATTGATGAGCTTGGGGAAGCCGGAGCCGTACTTGATGGTCTCGGCCACATCCCACAGGTAGCTCTCGGGGCAGCCGCTGTGCACGCGGGCAGCCAGATCCGGGTAGTGCAGCGGGAATTCGCGCTTGGAGCGGAGGATGAGGTGGGTGAGTTCGTTGGTGGCGTCACGGCCGTCGGGGGTCTGGCCGCCGACGGTCACGGCTTCCCAGTGGGCATAGCCTTCGTTGAAGGCGCCGCCGGTGGGAGAGATGTACATGTCGATGAACTCGGCCATGCCGACCCACATGCATTCCAGGATTTCCAGAGCCTGATCTTCGGTGATCTTGCCGGATTCGATGTCGGCCTTGAAGTAGGGGTAGAAGTACTGGTCCATGCGGCCATTGGAAATGGTGGTACCGGTCTTCTGTTCCAGACGGGAGAACATCTGGGTGAACCACTGGCTCTGGCAGGCTTCCCAGAAGTCGCGGGCGGGTTCGCCGGGCACGTGGTCGGCGTTCTCGGCCATGCGCAGCAGTTCGGCCTTGCGCTTGGGATCTTCGGTCTTGGCAGCTTCGGCGCGGGCAGCATCGGCGTAGCGGTGGGCCCAGAGCACGATGGCGTCAGAGACGATCACGATGGCTTCCAGGAAGGGCTTCTTTTCGCACATGTCCTTGCAGGACAGGGGATCCAGGGCAGCCAGCTTTTCCTGGGCTTCGGCCTTGATGCTGTTGAAGCCGCGGCGGATGATCTTGCCGAAGTCGGGCACCCACTGGATGGAGGAGCGGAAGGAAGCCGTTTCGTTGACGATGTAGCGGGAGATGAGGCCCATGGGATCGTCGTAGGTCAGCTTGTGCACTTCGGGCGGCAGGGCGGCATTGAGGTCTTCATGGAAGGTCTTGCCCTTCCAGTAGGGAGCGATTTCTTCCACGACGCGCACGGCATCCTGGGGATCAATGGAGGCCGGGGAGGTTTCGCGGGTGGGCAGGTCCTTCACGGCGATGTCGAGGAAGTCGCCATCCAGTTCGGGATAGAGGATGCCATAGCGGCCGGAGAGACCACCGGCGCGGCCCAGGACCAGCTGATCCTCGTCCACGGTCACGGTGATGTTCTTGGCCACGTTCATGAGGGCCTTGGCCCAGCGCAGCACCAGGGGCTCGCCTTCGGTTTCCTTCATGGACTGGGTGAAGTACAGGGCACGTTCGATATCAATCTGGGGCTTCTGGCCGTCAAAACGCTCCAGCATGCGGAACACGCGTTCGTGGGTGGCGCGGAAACGGTCAACCTTGCCGTCGATTTTGTCCTGCAGACGTTCTTCCTGAGGGGAACGCAGGCAGCATTCGGTAACAGGTGCGGTCATTGGTATCCTCCAAAAGGGATTGGTAGGGGTATATGAAGAATTTTCGTACTGGAACGATGGGAGAGGAGGCGCTCGAAGCCTGCCTCCAGAGGCGTTCTCTGATACTATAGCACAAAACGTGCCAGATCCAGCATGTGAAAAAGAGAACTCTGCCTATACTCTGCGAATTCTTTTATTTTTTTATTCTGATACCGACTAATCTGGCGGAGCTTGTGAACAAGTGAAAGAAGTATTTGTTGCAAATTTGCAACTTTTCTCCGACAGACGGCAGAAAGCACGATGGCTGATTGTTGCACACATGCAACTTTTTCGCAAAAAAGTGTCCAATCTTCATAGCTTCAGCAACTAAGACAGGAAGATGACAGCATTTTTTTCGAGCGTGCTCCAAAACAGCTGTTGCATATCTGCGACAAAAAGGAGACAGAAAATTGTACCCAAAGACTCTGAAGGACAAAAAGACACAGAATATTGGGCTCATGCACCTGTTCCTAAAAGAACATGGCCGTACAGAGCCCAGGTTGCTGCAGGCGAGCCGGTTTGCCGCCCCTTCTCTCTGCCTCCGTCTCTGCACCTGAGCCTTGCGCAAGGCTCTGTCCCAGACTCCGGACACAAAAAAGGGGTCTGACCAGAGACCCCGGAAAGCAGGTCCCAAGGCAGGGGCCTGTGCTGAACACGGCAAACGGCCTGTTCAGGCTCTTGTCCTTGCAGGCGTCTTCCCAGGCCGGGAAGGCAGGGAAGACAGCCCGATCAGCGCGCAAGCCCAGGAAGCGGCAGGCTTCCTTTCCGGGCTGCAGGGCGCTGCATGATGTCCGTCTCACAGGGGAAGGCCTGCCCTGAAGGCCTGGCCTTCCTCTGTGCGTTTCCGGCAGCAGCCCTAGGCGTCGAGGCCCAGGATGCGGCAGGCGTTCTTGTAGAGAACCTTTTCCAGCACGTCCTCCTTGAGGCCCATGTTGAAGTAGTTCCTGATGGCGTCGGCCTGTTCCACAAAGGGATGGGCGCTGGCAAAGATGATCTTGTCGGCAAGCACGCCCGTGGTGAGGGCTTCCACATAGTGGCCGGCCATGGGAGCCAGCTCGTATTCGGAGAGGTCCATGTAGACGTTGACGTTGCGCTGGCAGACAAAGATGGCTTCCTGCACGAAGGGATAGCCGCCGTGGCTCATGATGATGGTCAGCTCGGGGAAGTCGCGGGCCACCTTGTCCACATCGCGGGGATCCGTGTACTCAATCAGGGCACCCTGCACCAGTGGCGGCGGAGCGGTGGTGATGAAGACAGGCACGTTCAGTTCGCAGCACTTGGCGTAGATGGGATAGTAGCGGGCTTCGCTCGGAGCAATGTGGGCCAGGTAGGGGTCGGTGGCAATGCCGCGCATGCCGTATTCCTTCACCACCTTTTCCACGTCGCGCACGGCGTCCATGCCGCGGTGGGGATCAATGCCCCAGAAACCGTAGAAGAAGTCGGGATAGGCCTGGCAGAATTCCAGAACGCTGCCGTTGTTGTCCGGAAAACCGTAGGTGGTACGGCAGTCGCGGCCGGTGATGACACAGCCGAAGACGTCGCGCTTCTTCAGATCGTCCACGATCTCGGGCAGCGTCTGGGCAACACGCTTGTCAAAGCCGCTGGCTTCGCAGGAGGCCTTGAACATGGAGCTGTTCGCGATGCCATCGAGAATCACCTTGGTATTGGGCCGAAAGCGAAAATCGAAAATTTTCATGTGATGTCAAGCCGCAGAAGCCTCTCAACGGCGAGAGGGGGGAACGGCTTCCTCCTTCCTGATGCTGATGGTTGATAGACAGTCGGACAGGGCTGACAGGTCCCGGACGACCGATAGGAGAAGAACTCTCCGGGAACGGACGGGAACCCCCTTGTGGCGTGTGCATTCCTGGCAGCAGTTCCTCTGGGCAGACAGAACCAGTCCCAAAAAGGGCGCAGCAGGGAAGACACAGGCCTCGGGCTGCATGTGAAAAAAAGCGAGTGAGATCAGGACTCATGTCTGCACAGGAAAGAAGACTCTGGGCAAATTTTCACAAAACCGGACACATCTTCGGGGAAAGAAGGGAGTATCCTAGTGAAAGCCGTCGCAAACGACAGGTATTCCTCGCGAAAAAATTTTTCACAGACAGGAGGACGTCCTTCCGGTCTTACCTCTATGCATTTTTCAAGCCAAGGAAGCATTATTTTTAAAAAGCAAGTATTTTCAGGAATATGCCTAATCTTTTTCCTGTACGCCACACGCCAATAGTTGCAGTTTTGCAACAAGCACACCCCTATTGAATGATGCAAATTTGCGACAATTTGTCGCAAATTTGCATCGTTTTTCATGTCCCCTCTCGCAAATGGGATTTCATTTGTGAAAAATTGGGAATTATACTTGATTTTTTACAGGGAATACAATAAAGGTCTTTTACATTTTTGTTCAACTTGAGACAAAGTACTTGAGTTGCATATTTGCAACTTTAGTCGCATTTTTAAGACTTATTTCCGGGATAACTTGCAGGAATCGTGCAGGGTTTCTGGCAGGATCCCTGCCTTTCCCCAGGCCGGTACGGACCTTGTCCCTGACACACACAAGGTCTGTCAATCCTGCATTTACAGCAGGAAACACTCTTGTTGTTTCTGAAAAAGCAATCCCTTCTGTCAAAAAATTCCTTTTTTGCAGAGAATTGAATTTGCATCTTCCAAGAGATCTTCTCTCAAGTCATTTTTGACTCTCCCCCCTTTCCGACATTGAGCCCTCTTGCATTTGTGCATTGCCTGTTTCAGGCATGTCTCTTGCTCACGGGGACAGACAGGCGCTGACATGGCCAGGCGGACCAGTCATCCCGGCTCCCGCTTCTGGCTATGCCCCCCAAAACCAAGCAAAGTGGCTTGCTTGTGAAATCCGTGCCTGCCCTGGGGCTGACTTCCCTCAGGAAGGCGATCCCAGGCCTGGACATCACACAAGGATTTCGCCTCCGCCCTGTCGGACAAGCTCAGCTTCCGGTCTGTCCCCCTCGGGACAAGTGCATCCCTGGACATCAGTTCTCAAAGGCAAGTCCTCAGTGCCGGTTCAACATCGAGGTGTTTCATCATGAAAAAACTGCTCTTCTGCTCCCTGGCCCTGCTGGCTGCCGGTCTGCTGCTTGCTCCTCTGAGCGCCAATGCAGCCCGTCCCATGACCCTGCGTCTCGGTCACCCCATGGCTCCGGGCAATAACGTCACCCTGGGCTACGAAAAGTTTGCCGAACTGGTTGCCCAGAAAAGCAAGGGCAAAATCAGGATCCAGATCTTCCCCAATGCCCAGATTGGCAATGACCGCGTGACCACCGAAGCCGCCCAGGCCGGTACCCTGGACCTGACCTCCAGCTCCACCCCCAACATGGCCAGCTTCCATCCTTACTATATGGCTCTGGACCTGCCCTATGTGACCCATCCCAAGAATCAGCAGAAGCTGTACGACGCCATCGACAATGGCGAACTGGGCAAGTTCTACCGCGAACTCTCCCGCTCCATCGGTCTTGAAACCCTGATGTTCAGCGAATTCGGCTACCGCAACTTCGTGTCTGCCACCCATGCCATTGACAGCGTCAATGACTTCAAGGGCTTCAAGGTGCGCACCACCGACTCCCCCGTGGAAGTGGCCGTGGCCAAGGCCCTGGGCATGAACCCCGCTCCCATTGCCTGGGGTGAAACCTACACCGCCCTGCAGCAGGGCACCGTTGACGGCGAAGGCAACACCTACTCCCTGCTCAACGACGCCAAGCACACCGAAATCCTGAAGTACGCCACGGACACCCGTCACAACTACTCCATGCATCTTCTCATGATGAACAAGAAGAAGTGGGACAGCCTGACCGACGATCAGCGCCGCATCCTGCGTGAAGCTGCCGACGAAGCCCTGAAGTACGAACGCGAAATCTCCGGTCCCCTGGAACAGAAGGCCTATGACGACTTCGTGAAGGCCGGCATCAAGTTCCACAAGTTCTCCGATGCCGAATTCGCCGAGCTCTACAAGCTGACCCAGCCCGTGCGCGACGAGTTCAACAAGCAGATTCCTGCCGAACTCACCAAGATGATTGCTGACACGCAGAAGTAATCCTGTCTTCGCCTGAACGCGAAAAGACAGCTTCTCCTGAAGATGAAGGGGCTGCCCTGGCGGCCCCTTCATCCTTGTGTGCAGAAAATTTCCTGTCGGTGCATGGGAAAGAAGACCTGAGCAAGTTGAGATTGTGTTGGCAGAGTGTTTGTTTTCAAGTCGTTCCGCTGCTTCGTGCGCGTGCCTGCATGGGCAACAATACCGGTCAAGCCGGACAGTCCTCGCAAGCAAGAAATGTCTCCAAGGCATTAAGGGGTCCTTGTAACAACAGTTAAAACGGAGCAGGCAATCTGCTCTTTCTCCCGATTTTTCCACACAATATCTCCATCTGACTTCTCAATGCAGGTCTCACACTTTCTGCTGTTCCGCGCTCTGTCAGAGTGTTATTGAGAGGTTTTCATGGCTACAGATGTCGTACAGACCGAACAACAAAGCATATGGCGCTGGCTGGACGAGAACTTTGAAAAGATTTTTCTTGTTGTCGGCCTGATCTCCATTATCTGCTTCATTACGCTGCAGACCTTCTACCGCTACATTGTTTCCAACCTGCTGGAAACCGCCGGTGCCATGGTCTGGACCGAAGAAGTCTCCAGATACATCTTCATCTGGATTACCTACCTGGCCCTTTGTGTTGCCATCAGGAAGCGTTCCTCCATTCGTGTGGACATCATCTATGACAAGCTGCCTGACCGCTGGAAGGAAATCAGCTGGATCGTTGTCCATGGCTGCTTCCTTTTGCTGACCCTTGTCATTGCCATCACGGGCTGCGATCAGATCGAACGGCTCATCCAGTACCCCCAGTACACCACAGCCACCCGCATTCCCTACCTCATTCCCTACCTGGTCCTGCCCATTGGCTTTGGCCTCATGAGCCTGCGCCTCATTCAGGACCTGTGGAAGCAGGCCAAAAAATGCGGCACCAGGGACACCCTCATAGGTCTTGTCGGCCTGTTCTTCCTGGGCCTGCCCATGTATCCTGTCATGATCAGCCTCTACGTGACAGGTTCGACCTTCATCTACGACTACATTGATCCCCTGCCCGCCCTGTTCGGCTACTTTGTGGTCATGTGCGCCATCGGCGTGCCCATTGCCATTGGTCTCGGGCTCTCCAGCCTTGCCACCATCATCTGCGCGGACACCCTGCCCATGCAGTACCTCTCCCAGGTGGCCTTCACCTCCCTGGACAACTTCCCGATCATGGCCATCCCCTTCTTCATCGCAGCCGGTGTCTACATGGGTGCAGGCGGCCTGTCCTCCCGCCTGCTCAAGCTGGCAGACGAAATGCTGGGCGGCATGTACGGCGGCATGGCCCTGACCACGGTCGTGACCTGCATGTTCTTTGGCGCCATCTCCGGCTCTGGTCCCGCCACCGTGGCAGCCATCGGCTCCCTGACCATTCCGGCCATGCTGGAGCGCGGCTATGACCGTGCCTTCTCCTGCGCCATTGTGGCCGCAGCCGGCGCCCTGGGCGTCATGATTTCCCCGAGCAACCCCTTCGTGGTCTACGGTATCTCGGCCCAGGTCTCCATTGGCGACCTCTTCATTGCCGGCATCATTCCCGGCATCCTCTGCGGCCTGGTCCTCATGGGCTATGCCTATGTCCATTCCAAGAAGATGAACTGGAAGGGCGAGACCCGCGACAGAACGGCTGCAAGCCTTGGCCGCGCCTTCTGGGACGCCAAGTGGGCCCTCATGGTGCCTGTCATCGTGCTGGGCGGCATCTACGGCGGCTTCATGACGCCGACCGAAGCCGCAGCCGTGGCTGCCTTCTACGGCATCATCGTGGGTGTCTTCATCTACAAGGAAATCAACTGGAAGAAGCTCTGCGAGTGCTGCGTGGAGTCCGCGGAAACCTCTGCCACCATCATCGTGCTCATGGCCATGGCCACCATCTTCGGCAACATCATGACCATTGAGGACGTGCCCGGCACCATTGCCCGCGCCATTCTCGACTTCACCAACAGCAAGTTCTTCATCCTGCTCATCATCAACATCCTGCTGCTCATCGTGGGCACCTTCATGGAAGCCCTGGCAGCCATCGTCATCCTGACCCCCATCCTGCTGCCCGTGGTCACTGGCGTTGGTGTCTCTCCCCTGCACTTCGGCGTCATCATCGTCGTGAACCTGGCCATCGGCTTCCTCACGCCGCCCGTGGGCGTGAACCTCTTTGTGGCCAGCGGCATTTCCGGCACGCGCCTGACCAGCATCGCCAAGGCTGTCATGCCCATGATTGGCCTCATGATCCTTGTGCTGCTTGTCATCACCTACTTCCCGCAGGTGCCGCTCTTCATCGTGGGCGGCTACTAGCACGCTTTTCAGGCTCCGGGAAAAGGCCCTGGCCCTTTCCCGGATCTCCCTGTCACAGCTCAATGCAAGAAGGGCAGCTTTTGTCTGCCCTTTTTGCTGTCCCTTGCTCTCCCTTGTCCTGCGCCTGCCTGACAAGGCTCCGGTATCTGCCATGCTCGACGATCCTTCCCTCTGGCTCTTTGCCCTTGCCTGGTTTCTGGGCGGCTTTGTCAACGGCCTCAGCGGCATGGGGGCTGCCATGGTGGCCCTGCCCATAGTGGCAGGCTCCATGGATCCCCACACCCTTGTCCCTGCCACCTGTGTCTGCGTGGCCATCATTTCCGCCTCCACGGCCTGGGTCTTCTGGCGCCACACCCGCTGGCAGGCTCTGAAATTCCTGATCATCGGTGCCCTGCCAGGCTCCCTGGCAGGACTGGCCATCCTGCTCATTCTCCCCACCTCCGTCCTGCAGCTTGCCGCAGGCATCATCATGGTGCTCTTTGTGCTGTGGCAGTTCTTCCACGCGATCACCATGCCCAGGGGAGATACCCTGCTCTCGGGAAGCATTGCCGGTTTCTTCTCGGGCTTCATCAACACCTCCATCTCCTTTGGCAATCCGCCCGTGGCCATCTACTCCCTCTATGCCGGCTGGAGCCAGCTGGAAACCCTGGGCTCCATGAACGTCTTCACGCTCATTGCCTGCCTCATCACCTGCGTGGCCCATGCCTCGGCAGGCCTCTACAACATGGACGTCCTCTGGCACGTTCTCTTCGGAGGCCCGGCCACAGTGCTCGGCATGGTGGTTGCCCTGCCTCTGGAAACACGCATCTCGCAGACGCTCTTCAGGAGGATCCTGCTCTTCATCATTGCCGTTGCCGGCGGCATCTGCATCATCAGGGGCCTGACCTCCCTCTAACCTGGCCTGGCCGATCACATCCTTCCCAAATGCAAAAACGCCCTGTGGAACAAAAACCACAGGGCGTTTTTGCATGAAGGAGCAATGCGCAACCGGACGAAAACGCGCCAGACTTGCGCTTGTGCCAGGACACTCCCTAATGCCAGGCCACTCCGTAGATGAGGGCTGCACCGGAGATGAGGTAGCACAGACGCACCAGATAGCCGTGGGCATCCAGGGGAATCCAGTCCCCGTCACCGCGCTCGGCTATGAGGCGCTGGGCCTTCCACCACAGGGGCACGGCCAGCAGGCAGAAGACCACGGGCCAGCCTGCCAGCCCGCACAGCCAGAGATTGCCCATGGACAGCCAGATGGCCGGCCACCACAGCCTGAAGACCAGGAGGGCATGGTCCTTGCCCAGGATGTTGGCCAGGGTCACCTTGCCAGCGGCCTTGTCGGTCTCTATTTCCGGCAGGCTCTGATAGTAGAGGATGCCTGCGACCATGCCTACCACCGGCACGGCCACGGCCAGGGAACGGGTGTCAAAGGTCTGGGAGAGGATGGTGGCCGAAGCGCCCACGATGATGAAGCCCATGTTGATGCCCACCATGACCTCGCCAAGGCCCTTGTGTCCGTAGCGTATGGGCGGCGCCACATAGAAGACGGCCGAGGCCACGGCAAAGAGGGTGAGCAGGATGAGCACGGGCCGCAATGCCCCGGGCAGGCTTGCTACCAGGCCGAGCCCCACGGCCAGGGTGAGCACCACAAAGAGGCACACGCCAAGGAAGAGCTCGCGGCAGGAAATGAGGCCGCTCTGGATGACGCCCGTTCCGCCTATGCTCTCTTCCCTGTCGTCCACGCCCAGCACAAAGTCGAAGAGCTCATTGGCCAGGTTGGCTATGGTGAGGCCGAAAAAGCAGCCCAGCAGAAGGCCTGCAAAGCGCAGCCAGAGTCCGGCATCCAGGGGGTGACCAGAGCGCATGACAAAGGCCAGCCCCACGCAGACCGGGATGGCCGCAGTGATGAAAAAGGGCGGCCTGCAGGCACGCCACCAGGCTCTGGCAAGCATTTTCCAGGTTCTTTGCGGGGCAGACTCGGGCCTGCCAGCAAGGGCCCTGGTGAACAGTTCGCCGGCATCCATTTCCATTGTTCTCCTATTACGATTGCTAGCAGGCAAAGTCGGGGTGCTTCCAGCTGAAGGGAATGGCACCTGCCTTGTCGCTGTCTGGATCCATCTTTTCCCCTTCCTCAGGGTCATGGGGCAGATCCGTGACATTGCAGATGAGGGCAGGCTCATCCCCCAGCGCCGTAAAGCCGTACCAGACACCGCAGGGGATGCGCAAAAGGGCGTAGGTATCCCTGCGACCCAGCACAAGCTTCTGTACAGCCCCCCTGGTCAGGGACGACTCGCGGGCATCGCAGAGGACAATGCCGAGCCTGCCTGCAGGCACGGCAAAGTGCTGTGTCTGCCGCGCATGGCGCTTCCAGGCCTTGACAGCGCCGGGCAGGACTTCGGAGAAGTAGACTTCGCCCACCTGCATCCAGCCTTCCTGGCCGCCCAGAAGGCCCAGGGCCGGACGCAGCATGTGCAGGACGGCGCCCCCTGGCGTGTCTATGACCTTCAGATCAATGTAGTCCGCACCAATGATGGTGGTTGCGTGCACTGTGCCCTCGATCATGGACGATCAGCCTCCTGGCCGACCCAGACCTGGTCGCGCATGGCCGCCGCATTGGCATAGGCCGAAATCTGGCCCAGGGTATAGGAGAGCATGCTCTCGTCCCTGCCGCCGCCACGGTAGTAGCGCTGATACCATTCGGCCGTGTAGCGTATGGTTTCCTCGAAGTTCAGGGTAGCCTTCCAGCCGAGATAAGCCAGAGCCTTGTCGCAGCAGAGCTTGAGCAGGGTGCATTCCTTGCGGGTCACCAGCTCGCTCTCGTCCATCTCGCTCGCAAAGCCTTGCCAGTGCCTGGCAAGGCCGCGGACCACGTCGCTCACGGGATTGTTCACCTCGGCGCCCGGGCCAAAGTTGTAGGCCTCGCCAGAAAGCTCGAAGGGACGGCTGGCGTCCTTTTCGCAGAGCAGGGCGCCCAGCCACAAATAGCCGGACAGGGGCTCCAGAACAAGCTGCCAGGGACGGGTCGCATGAGGGCTGCGGATGCGCACGGCTTCGCCCTTCGCCCAGGCTCTGGCACAGTCGGGCACAATGCGGTCCAGGGCCCAGTCGCCGCCGCCTATGACGTTGCCGGCGCGCACGGTGGCGCAGGCAGGACCGTTGTGGGCGAAAAAGCTCTTGAAATAGGAATGGGCCACTATCTCGGCACAGCCCTTGGAGGCGGAATAGGGATCGTAGCCGCCCAGATGGTCGTTTTCCCTGTAGCCCCAGACCTGTTCGTCGTTGCGGTAGCACTTGTCCGAGGTAATGAGCACCAGAGACTGCACGGAAGGCGTGCTGCGCACGGCCTCGAGCACATTGAGGGTGCCAAGCACATTGGCCTCGAAGGTTTCCACGGGCCTGTCATAGGACAGGCGCACCAGGGCCTGGGCTGCCAGATGGAAGACGATGTCTGGCCTGGCCTCCTGCATGGCCGCCACAAGGCTCTCCCTGTCGCGCACATCCCCGCGCAGGTCGCGGATGTGCTCGTCAAGATGCATGGCCTCAAAGTGGGAGGGCTGGGTGGGAATATCCCTGGAATAGCCCGTGACCTCGGCGCCCAGGCTCAGCAGCCAGGCACAGAGCCAGGAGCCCTTGAAGCCCGTGTGTCCGGTGACAAAGACGCGTTTGCCCTTGTAGACATTGTGAAACATGCGCTACTTCTCTCCTGTCCAGAAGGCTTTGCCGGAATTCCACAGCTCGTTGAGCAGCAGGCTGTCCCGCAGGGTGTCCATGCACTGCCACTGACCGGGGTGGGGGTACATGGAGAGCTGCCCCTCGGCAGCCAGACGCTGCAGAGGTTCCTTTTCCAGATCGCAGGACTCGTCCTCGCTCAGGTAGTCCAGGAATTCGCGCTTGAAGACAAAGAAACCGCAGTTGATGTACTCGTTGAGCACGGGCTTTTCCTCCCAGGAGAGGATCTTGCCCGCATCGTCGGTGCGCACGGCGCCGAAGCGGCAGGGCATGCGCACGCCGGTAAAGGTGCCGATGCAGCCGGATTCTTCGTGGAAGCGGATGAGGGCATTGATGTCAATGTCCGACACGCCGTCCCCGTAGGTTACCATGAAGCGGTCCGTATCAATGTATCTGGCCACGCGCTTGAGGCGGGCGCCCTTGAGGGTCTCCTCGCCCGTGTCACAGAGCGTGACACGCCAGTCCTCGATGTCGCTCTTGTCCGTGATGATGTCGCCGGTCTTCAGGGACACCGTAAAGTTGGTATGCCTGCGGTGATAGTCGGCAAAATACTGCTTGATGACCTCGCCCTTGTAGCCCAGGGGGAGAATAAAATCATTAAAGCCGAAACGGCTGTAGATGTGCATGATATGCCACAGTATGGGCTTGCCGCCTATTTCAACCATGGGCTTGGGCTTGATGGCTGTTTCTTCGCGCAGCCTTGTACCCTTGCCACCGCACATGATGATGACTTTCATAGTTTTCAGCGCCAATCCCTGCGTTTGTCCTGGACAGGGGAAGCGCTGCCTCCGTAATATGTTAGGGGATGAAAGGATCTTGTTTTCTTCTTGAAGGAAGGCCTTCTTCTCCCTGGGGAAGCGGACGCAGGCCGAAACAGTACCGGGCGAACTGAACACACAGGGCGCACAGGCCAGGGTGCTGACGGATCCCCTGCCCCCTGGGACATGGTCCATGAGACAAGGGGGAAGAAGGGACATGCCCGGACTGCCGGCCAGGGACAGAAGGCATTTGGCCTTGGAGCAGACTGCAGGGCTGTGAGACAATAGCCGAGAGAGGGCCCCTTGTGAAGCCTTCGGGACTTCCGGAATTCCGCAGGAGACAAGCCTGTGCCCCGGAACCTGCGCACTCCCCTGCCCGGGAAAAGGCCCCTGGGAAAGGACTCGGAAGCACGCCACAAAAACTGCAGTGCCCAGCCGTTCCGGGCGGATCTTTCCTTGACCCAAGGCATGGGGAAGTCTACACTGTTAGGACATGTTTTTTACCTTATTTACGGAGGTTCACATGCTTAAAAAACTCCTTCTTCCCCTGCTGGCAGTCTTTCTGCTCGGCGTTGGATCCCAGGCTGTTGCCGCAGAAAAGTACATTGTTGCCACAGACTGCACCTTCCCCCCGATGGAATATCTGGACGACAACAAGCAGCCTGTAGGCTTTGACCCTTCGCTTATCAAGGAAATCGCAAAGGCCTGCGGTTTTGAAGTCGAAGTGCAGAACATTGCCTGGGACGGCATCTTCGCCGGTGTGGCTGCCGGCAAGTACGACATTGTTGCCGCTGCTGTGAGCATCACCCCGGAACGCGCCAGGGCCTTTGACATCAGCGATCCCTACTTTGATCTCTATCCCACCATTCTCACCCCTGCCAGCTCCAAGCTGAGCAAGCCTGAAGAGCTCAAGGGCAAGACGGTCGGCGGCCAGATTGGCAACAGCTCCATCATGGCTCTGGAAAAGCTCAAGGTCGGCGCCGTGATCCGCGAATACGACGACGTGGGCCTTGCTCTTGAGGACATGGTGAACGGCCGCATCGACGCCGTGGCCTGTGACAGCCCCGTGGCCCTCTACTACCTCAACAAGAAGAAGGACTACGAGAACAAGCTGCGCATTGCCATGCAGTTCGGCCAGCCCGAGCAGTACGGCTTTGTGGTGAAGAAGGGCAACAAGGAACTGCTGCAGAAGCTGAACCAGGGCATCAAGCTCGTCAAGGAAAATGGCGGCTATGATCGCGTGGTGAAGGAACATCTCGGCGGTCTGAAGTAGTTCTGACACATTTGGGTGCTATTCCATTTTCGGATCATCCGTACCTGAAACGCCTTCTCCCCAAACCCGATCGTCCGGGTTCCTTCGTTTTTTGAGCAAAATCCGGCGTATCATCACGCCTCGTGCCTGATGATACGCCACTTTCCCCCAAGATCTGCTTCAGAGAGTCAGCCCTGTCCCTGCGAGCCCTGCAAGGCCGCCTGCGGACAGAACCAGGAATAAGGACAGGCCCAGGCACTCCTCCTTGCGCTCTCCGCCCTGCCGGCTACAAACAACTTGCCTTTTTAGGGCCGGCAATGAAGTAGGTGCGTCTGTCAACGGCAAGAAACCGTGCTGCTTGTGCAGCCAATCCAGCAAAACGCTATTTGGAAAAGCTATGCCCGATGAATCCGAAAAGCATGTAGAAAAGGAGAGCCAAGGCAACATCATCCTTGTGACGGAAGGGCCCCTCATCCCCAAGCCATGGAGCAAGCGGCTCATTACCGCCTGGTCCATTTCCCTGTGTGGTGCCATTTTCACGCTGATGTTCCTGTGCTGGATGTGGCCGGAACCCTATCTTGATGTCCTGACCTTCCTTCCAGACGGCATCCTGGTCACCTTTGAAGTCACGGCCCTGGCCATCTGCTGTGCCGTCCCCATGGGACTGATCACGGGACTTGGCCGCATCTCCCGTAACAGTTTCATCAATCTCACGGCGTCCACCTATGTGGAAATCATTCGCGGCATTCCCCTGCTCGTGCAGATTTTCTACATCTATTACGCCCTCTCCAAATTTCTGCAGGTCTCCAGCCTGACCAGCGCCGTTGTCGCCATCAGCTTCTGCTATGGCGCCTACATGGGCGAAGTCTTCAGGGCCGGCATCATGGCCATCCCTCGCGGACAGACCGAAGCCGCCCGCTCCCTGGGCTTCAACCGCTTCCAGACCATGTTCTACGTCATCCTGCCCCAGGCCTGGCGCACCATCCTGCCACCCGTGGGCAATGAATGCATAGCCATGCTCAAGGATACCTCTCTTGTGTCCGTCATGGCCATGCCCGACCTCATGCAGAGAGGCCGCAGCTTTGCCGCCAAGACCTATCTGTATTTCGAGACCTATACCATTGTTGCACTGGTCTATCTTATCATAACCCTGCTTCTTTCCAAATGTGTTGCCATCATGGAATCCAGGTTGAACTACTATGACCGAAGAAAGTAAGAGTATTTCCGAATCCAAGGAAGAGAAGCCCATCATCGAAATTTCCCATGTCTGGAAATTCTTCGGGCCGCTTGCTGCACTGCAGGACGTCAGTGTCAATGTTCAGCCCAAGGAACGTGTTGTCATCATCGGTCCCTCAGGGTCGGGAAAGTCCACCCTGCTGCGCTCCATCAACAGGCTGGAAAGCATAGACAAGGGAACGATCTCCATTCTGGGCCAGGACATTTCCCACTGCCGCGAACACGAGCTCAACAAGCTGCGTCGCAACGTGGGCATGGTCTTCCAGCAGTTCAACCTCTTTCCGCACAAGACGGTCCTGCAGAACCTGACCATGGCGCCGCGCACCCTGCTCGGCATGAGCAAGGTGGATGCCGAGGCCCGCGCCCTCAAGCTGCTGCAGAAGGTGGGCATCTCGGACAAGGCCACGGTCTACCCGTCCATGCTGTCCGGTGGCCAGCAGCAGCGTGTGGCCATAGCCAGAGCCCTGGCCATGCAGCCCACCATCATGCTCTTTGACGAACCCACCTCGGCACTGGACCCGGAAATGGTGGGCGAAGTGCTCGACGTCATGGTGGGGCTTGCCGAAGAAGGCATGACCATGTGCTGCGTGACCCACGAAATGGGTTTTGCCAAGATGGTGGCCGACCGCATCATCTTCATGGATCACGGGCAAATCCTGGAGCAGGGACCGCCGGAGCGCATGTTCTCCTCGCCGCGGCACCCGCGCCTCAAGCAATTTCTGGAACAGATTCTCTGATTCATGTTTGATCCTGTTTCCTTTTCCAAGCAACTGCCAGAGGGACCTCTGGCAGTTGCCGTTTCCGGCGGAGTGGATTCCCTCTGCGCCCTTCTGCTCTGTCTGCAGACCCAAAGACCCGTTCTGGCCGTGCACGCACGGCTCGCTGTCCCGGACGATCCCGAGCGTCTCCGGCTGGAAGATCAGACCATTCTGGCACTGGCCTCGCTCTGCACGCGCCTTGGGGCAGACTTCCATCTGCTGGACCTGCAAAAGCGCTTTCACGACGAGGTTGTCGCGCCCTTTGCCAAGGCCTATCTGCAGGGCCTCACGCCCAATCCCTGTGCCTTCTGCAACAGGGCCATCAAGTTTGGCGCCATCTTGGAAGGGGCCCTGGGACTTGGCGCACAGGTGCTCATAACCGGGCACTATGCCCACCTGGACCGGACACATCCTTATGCAGGGTCTGCCCCCCTGCTCGGGCGTGCCCGCGATACGGCCAAGGATCAGTCCTACTTTCTTGGCCTTGTGCCAAGAAAAGTGCTTTCCAGGGTGGCCTTTCCCCTGGAGGACCTGACCAAGGAAGAGGTCCGCGCCCTGGTGGGCGAGGCAGGACTGAGCGTGCCTGCGCCAGGCGAGAGTCAGGAAATCTGCTTTGTGCCGCCGACCCCGCAGGGCTACCGGGACTTTCTTGCGGGCTTTGCGGACAATGCCGGAGCCCTTGCCGCAGGCGACATGGTGGAACTGGACTCTGGCCAGATCGTGGGCCGGCATCAGGGGCTGTGGCAGTACACGGAAGGCCAGCGCCGGGGCCTGGGCATCGCCTGGAAGGAACCGCTCTACGTTCTTGCCAAGGACAGGGCGACAAATGTCCTGACCGTGGGCAGCAGGCAGCATACTCAGGTCTCCTGGGCGCGCATTGAAGACATCAACTGGATGATAGAAAAAGACGAGCTTCCGAAGCGCTGCACCGTGCGCCTGCGCTACAGGCAGGCCCCCATAGAGGCAGAGGTGCGCCTTGCGGACGAGGGCCTTGAGGTGTTCTGCAAAAAGGCCACCTCCCTGTCCGCTCCCGGGCAGGTGGCTGCCATCTCCGATGACAGGGGCCGCATTCTTGCGGCCGGAATACTCAAAAAGCTGGCCTGATATCCCTGCTCCTGGGACAGTCAGACCAGCTTTGCCAGTTTGTTTGTGACCGGCCCCCTGAGGGCCGGTTTTTGCGTATACAGGGCACTACTTGCTGTCGCCAAGCACCTTGACGCTCTTGATGATGACAGGCTTGACGGGCACATCCTTGTAGAAGGGATGCTTGTTGCTCACATCGACGCTCTCTATCCTGTCCACGACTTCCCTGCCCTGGATCACGCGGCCAAAGACGGCATAACCCACGCCGTCCTGGGCTCTGTCGGGATCAAGGCCACGGTTGTCCTTGGTATTGATGAAGAACTGGCAGGTTGCGGAATTGGGGGCAGAGGTACGGGCCATGGCTATGGTGTACTTCCTGTTGCGCAGGCTGACAGAGGCCTCGTTCTTGATGGGGGCATGAGCCGTCTTTTCTCTCAGTTCCGGCGTCAGGCCGCCGCCCTGAATCATGAAGCCCTTGATGACTCTGTGGAAAATGGTGCCATCATAAAAGCCAGAGCGTACATACTGCAGAAAATTGGCCACTGTAATGGGTGCCCTGCGTTCATCAAGACGCAGCACGATATTGCCCATGTTTGTTTCAATCTGCACAATGGGATCTGCTGCAGCCTGCACCCCACGGGTGCAGAACAGCACGGACAGAACCAGGACCGCGGCCATCAGATTCACTAAACGTTTCATCCGCTCTCTCAGCGCAAGGGCCCCTGCAGACAGGCAGAAGCGGTACGCTGCCTCCTTTTTGTCATCAAGTGGAAATAGGTGAACAATGCAGGGAAAAACATGGGGCCAGATGCCCTTTTTCCCTGCAGAAAGCCAAGGCTAGCACGGAAGAACAGAGGCGGCAAGACAGGGGGCGCAAGCCCTGCCCTGCCCTTGCACGCCCAGCCGGCACACAACTGTAACATATCAGGATTACGGAAAATTTTTCGACAGAATGGCGGGCTTTGCCCGTGTTCCTCATTGACTTTTTGCGAAATCTTCCTATTATTAGTGGAAGTGAGTCGAAAAGCCCGGAATCAGAGACTTTCCGGGCGGCCTGAGCATCCCTTTCCAGGCCTGTCCCACTCTCGAAACATTGCATGCAAAGCACCAGATGGTGCCAACATCATACGGAGGATTATAATGCAGACCTCTCGCACTCTTGAGGCAAAAGTAAGCAGCGTCGCATCAGTGTACATGCGCCATGTCTATACATGGATGACCACAGGCCTTGTGGTCACAGCCGGTGTCGCCCTGGCCATTGCCAGCAGCCCCGCCATTCAGCAGGCCCTTCTTGGCAACATGTTTGTCATGATTGCCCTGATTGTCGCCCAGTTTGGCATTGTCATCGGTCTGTCCGCCGCAGTGCACAAGATGTCCGCCTTCATGGCCACAGCCATGTTTTTGCTGTATTCTGTGCTCACCGGCCTGACACTTTCTTCTATCTTCATCGTCTATCCCATAGGCTCCATTGCCAATGCCTTCTTCTCCACGGCCGGCATGTTCCTGGCCATGTCCATCTACGGCACCGTGACCAAGCGTGACCTGACAGGCATGGGCAACTTCCTCTTCATGGGACTCATCGGCATCATCATTGCCTCCATCGTCAACATCTTCCTGGCCAGCAGCGCCATGGACTTTGTCATCAGCGTGTGCGGCGTCATCATCTTCACAGGCCTCACTGCCTACGACACCAACAAGCTGCGCCAGTTCGGCGCCTCTGCGCCCCTTGACGATGCCGTGGCCATCCGTCGCGGCGCCATTCTTGGTGCCCTGACGCTCTACCTCGACTTCATCAACCTCTTCCTCATGATGCTGCGCCTCTTCGGTGGCAACAACAGCGACTAGACCTGATGCCGTCCCTGCCCGCAGGCAGGAGATGAAGCTTCTCCCCCGCGCCTTGCGCACGATCCTGCCCAAAGACCGGCAGGACTGCATATTTTTGATGTGAAGACAACCGCCATACGAATGCCCCATTTGTATGGCGGTTTTTTTCATGCCTCTTTTCCAGCAGGGCTGATGCATCCTGCACAGGATGCACAGAACCTGGCAGAAGCCTTGTGCACAGGGCGCTGCCGGGCCTGACTGCCCTTGCAGCAACGATACTCACAGGAGGTGGGCTGCTTCTGTCTGAACGGACAGGTGCAGCACCAAGAACCAATGGATGAATCCTTTATCGAACAGTGGCAGAAGACAGGCGAGATTATGGACATTGTCACCAATGCCATTGCCGGACAGGAAGGCATTACCCGGGAGGCGCTGCAGAACATCGTGCTGCAGGCGCTGCCCGGAGTCAAACCCGGCAAGGTCAAGGGTGTCCTGAAGGGGATGCACTGGTTCAGCAACAGGGACATTGTCTGCTATGACGGGAACCGTTTCGGCCTGTGCACGTCCGTGAGCAAGGCTGCCGTCTGCCGCTTTCTCGAAGCCCATGGTCCTGCCACTCTGACCACGCTCTACGAGCGCTTCAGGACGAACACCACAAAGGCCAAGAAACGCCTGAAGACCCTTGTCCTGACTCTGGAAAAACAGAGGCTTGTGCGCACGGGCAAAAACAGAACCTGGGTCTTTTGCGGCAGTTCATCCGATCAGTCTGCCGGCAGTGACAGCCTGTACGACGCCCTGGACATGGACATTGACTGGGACGGATCCGGGGTGGCGGCAGAGGAGGACAACTGCGACGAACAGGCCGAAGGCCGACCCTTCTACGTCAGCGGCACCTATGCTCCTGGAGGAGATCTGGGCAGAGTCCAGCTGGATCCCAATGAGGCCGGCATCAGCAAGGCAAAGATCGCTTCCTTCGACGCACTGAACCAGCCCCTGCTGCCTGGGGACAGGCTTCGCCTCAAAATTCTGCCAGAAAAGGAGGCAAAGGGGCGAGGGTCCTCGAAGCAGCATCGCATGGTCGAGTGCACAGGCATTCTTGCCTGGACCACGGAGCCCATCAAGATGCGTATCCGCCGCGTGAATGTCTGGGGCGCCGAGGCCTTTTCCCTGGAGGCAGCCTCCGGCACCTTGTTCCGCTCCTTTCGTCTCGATGCGGAAAGTCTTGCGCGCTTTCGCTCCGTGCTGAAAAAAATTCCCCCAAACATGTCTGCCCGCGCCCTGCTCTACCCCAGAGGCAGAACACGTGTCTCTGTGGAGATGCACATGGATCAGGCTCCGATACTGCCCTGTGCCATCTCCGAACAGGAAAACCTGGTCCGCTCGAGCCATTCCGTGCCCAGGGACTTTCCCGAGGCCGTCCTTGCCGAGGCCCGGCGTCTGCCGGAAGAGCTTTCGGACAAGGACAGGGAAGGACGCCTGGATCTGCGAGCTCAGTGCTTTGTCACCATTGACGGCGCCGATGCCAGAGATTTTGACGATGCCATCTGCGTGGAGGAAGGAAAGGACGGATCCTTCGTGCTCACTGTTGCCATAGCCGACGTGAGCCACTATGTCCGTTTCAAGTCCGCCATGGACAAGGAAGCCCTGCACAGGGGCAATTCCTGGTACTTTCCGACCTCCGTGACGCCCATGCTGCCCTTTGCCCTCTCACACAATCTCTGCTCCCTTGTGCCCCACAAGGATCGTCTGGTCATGGTGGCACGCCTTCAGTGCACACAGGAAGGCGAAGTGCGCTCGGCACGTTTTGCCGAAGGCATCCTGTGCTCTGCCGCCCGCCTGGCCTATGACGAGGCCAGGGCCCTGGTTCTGGACCACGACCAGGCTCTCTGCACACGCTTCGGCCCGGATCAGACAAGGGGGCAGGACGTCGTCGCCATGCTCACCCGTGCGCTGAACCTGGCCAGGCTCATGTACCGCCGGCGCATGCAGCGCGGCGCCCTGGATTTCGACCTGCCGGATACGGAGGCCACCTTTGACGGCGAAGGCCTGATCACGTCCCTGAAACGCGCTTCCCGTCACGAGATGCACAGGCTCATCGAAGAGTTCATGCTCGCTGCCAACGAGGCTGTTGCGGACTTTCTCCAGAGCAGGGAACTGCCCTTCCTCTACCGCATCCATCCCTGCCCGCCCGAGGAAAAACTGTTCAGACTGCGCATGGAACTGCAGGCGCTGGGACTCATGGAGCAGCAGCTCTCCTCCGTGAACCTGCCAGCCATCATTGCCAAGGTCCGGGGCACGGCCTTTGAACACATTGTCAACAGGCTGTGCGTGCGCTCGCTCTCCTTTGCCCGCTACAGCGAGGTCAATGCCGGCCACTACGGTCTGGCCTCCAAGGCCTACTGCCATTTCACCTCCCCCATACGCCGCTATGCGGATCTGCTTGTGCACAGGGCTCTCAAAAAGGCCCTTGGCTGCAGTCAGGACCCCATTCCTGCGGGTGCACGGCTCATGCGTACCGCACAAATGCTCAATGATGCGGAACGGGAGGCACAGCTCTGCGAACGGGAAATGAACAAGCGTCTTGCCTGCCTGTGGATGATGGACCGGGACAGACAAAAGGAGAGGTCGGCAACGGTGACCTCCATAGAAGAGTTCGGAATCTTTGTTGAGCTTGACGATGCTCCGGTAGAGGGATTAATCCGTGCCGAAGATCTGCGTGACCCCTATCGCCTGGCCTATGACGGATCCCGGGCTTTCTGGACCATCAGATACAAGAAACGCCGCTGGCTTCCCGGTGCCAAATGCCGTGTTTCCCTGAAGTTCGTGGATATGGGCAAGCTGTACATCAACTTCCGTCTTCACTCCCTGGACTGAACCTTTCCTGCAGAAGGCTCCCCTGCAGACAGTCCTCCCCGGAACAGGCAGGACAAGGAGCCTTTTGCCGTCCGCACTCCCCCAAGGCACATATGAGCATACTGTCCAAATCACAGGGCATGGGCGTCGCCGCCCTTCTCCTGGCAGCAAGCGCCATCCTCTCCAGACTCATGGGGCTTGTGCGCGACAAGGTCATTTCCTGGCAGTTCGGCGCAGGCAACGAGGCCGACATCTATTTTGCCGCCTTTGTCGTGCCGGATCTCATCAACTATCTTCTGGCCGGCGGCTTTCTCGGCATCACCCTCATGCCGCTCCTGGCACGACGCTTTGCCGAGGACGAGGCCGACGGCTGGAAATTCTTTTCCACGGTGCTGACCTGGATGGGCCTTGCCGCCCTGGTCCTGACCACGGCGGCCATGATCTTCGTGGCACCTCTCTCCCGTCTTGTTGCTCCCGGACTTGAGGGGGCCGATCTGGCCCGTTTGCAGGTGTTCATGCGCATCACCCTGCCGGCCCAGTTCTTCTTTCTCACAGGTTCCTGCGTCACCTCTCTGCTCTTTTTGCGCCGCCAGTTTGCCATTCCGGCGCTGGCGCCGCTCATCTACAACGGCTGCATCATCTTCTTTGGCGTGAGCCTGCCCTGGTCAGGCCTTGTGGAGGGCATGAGCGGCTACTGCATAGGCGTGGTTCTTGGCGCTGCCCTGGGCACCCTGCTCCTGCCCCTGCACATGGTCCGCAAGACATCCTTTCACTTCAGACCCAACTTGTCCCACCCCTTGTGCAGGCGCTTTCTGCTCCTGGCCCTGCCGCTCATGCTTGGGCAGACCATTACCGCCCTGGACGAGCAGTTTTTGCGCATCTTCGGCTCCCTCACAGGGGACGGATCCGTCAGCCTGCTCAACTATTCCAAGCGCGTGGCCCAGGTGCCGGTGGCCATGGTGGGTCAGGCGGCAGCCCTTGCCTCCTACCCCTTCCTGGTCTCCCTGCTGGCAAAAGGGGACAAGACAGCCTTTTTCGAGGTGCTGGCCAGGGCCCTGCGCACAGGCCTTGGCCTGATCCTGCCTCTGGCCCTGTGGATTGCCGTCCTTGCACCCTCGACCTTTACCCTGCTCTTCTTCGGCGGCCGCATGACAGAAGCGGAAATCGTCCGGGCCGCACCGCTTTTGCAGATACTCTTGTGTGCCTCGCCCTTCTGGGTCTTGCTGGAACTTCTGACCAGGGGCTTCTATGCCCAGACGGACACTCTGACACCGGCCGTGTCCGGCACCATCCTTACTCTCGTCTTCCTGCCTGTCTATGCCTGCGTTGCCGTGCCTCTGGGCGCCTGGGGCATAGCCCTGACCTCCACGGTCAGTCTCGTCCTCTACAGCATCGTGCTGGTGGTCCTGTGGCTTGGCAGGGAGGGGCGTGCCGCCTTCAGCGGCGTTCTCGTCACAGCCGGCAAGTCCACGCTCTGCGCCCTGCCGGGCATAGCCGGAGGCTATTTCCTGGATGCCTGGGTCCATCCGCTGCTGGATCCTGTGTCTCCCATTCTCGGCGCCTTTGCAGGCCTCTCCACGGCAGGCCTGCTCTTCCTTGCCACCTTTGTGCCCCTGGGCATGAAGTTCTGCCCGGAGATCTTTGCGAGACTGCAGGAACGATGGCAGGCCCGCAGAAAAAAGAAAAAACAGTCGTGAAACAGGAAGGGGGACCAGGCTTCATCATGAGCCGGTCCCCCTGTTGCATGGACAAGGAAAGCTGTCTTCTATCCTCTCTTCTTCCTGAAGAGAAAGGCTCCGGCCACAAGGAAAAGGCACAGGATCAGGGCCACATGAAGCGCCTGCTGCAGGCCATGGGCATGGGCAAGGGCGCCTATGAGCGGCGGACAGAGCAGAAGGCCGCCATAGGCCAGCACCGAGATGACGGCACTGGCCGTACTGGCATCAACGCCCGGCACACTGCCGCCCCGGCTGAACAGAATGGGCACGATGGGCGCCATGCCAAGCCCCATGCAGCTGTAGCCCGCAAGGCAGAGTGCGGGACTTTGGGCACAAAGGACCGTGCTCATGCCAAGGACGGCCAGCAGAGCTCCGCCAAGGACAATGGCAAAATCGGAAAAATGCGTCCTGGCAAGATCTGCTACCATGCGGCAGCTCACCGTGCACACGGAAAAGCAGGCATAGACCAGGGCTGCCGTTCCTTCCTCTGCGCCCTTCACCGAAAAAAGGAAGAGGGCGCCCCATTCGCCCACTGTGCCTTCGGCGGCATAGGCGCAGGCTGCCGTCAGGCCGCAGAGAATGATGAACAGGGGCGGCATGGCAAAACGCCTTCTGCCCCCGGGCGTGGCCTTTGGATTGTCCCTGCGAATGACCATATCCTTCTGCAGTCTGGGCACAGTCCAGGGCCGTGCGCAGGCATAGAGGAGCACCACCAGGGCAAAATTCCACACAGGCTGCACGTTCAGGGCCGCAAAAAGCGCGCCTGTCAGGGCGCCGAGCACTCCGCCCAGGCTGTAGCCTCCGTGCATGACGGCCATGCAGGAAACGGCAAAGCGCTGTTCCAGCTGTATGGCCTGTGTGTTCATGGCCACGTCGGCCAGGCCTATGCACAGCCCCATGCAGACACAGCCAAGGGCCAGCATCTCTGGCGACTGGGCCAGGGCGCAGAGGGGCAGGAAACAAAGCAGGGCCAGGGTACTCAGGCGCACCACAAGGCGGCTGCTGAAGCGGCGTATGAGCGGAGCACTGAGCAGCAGGCCGACAAAGCCTGCACAGCCAAAGATGAGCAGCACCAGTCCAAGCTCGGCCTCATTGGCATGAACCTGGGCTTTCAGGGCCGGCATGCGGGCAGTGAACGATCCGTAGACAAGCCCCGGACAGACAAAGAAATAGGCGCAGGCAGCCTTTGCCTTCACAAACCTGGTCCAGCGCATGGACTCCTCCTCCCCAAGCCGTGCCAGGCTCCGACGTGCCGCACGGAACGCAAAAAAGAAGATCGCACAACAGGGATCGTAGCAGCAGGACAACGCCAAAAAAAGGTCATCCCCCACAAAGAGAACGACCTTTTTATGCCAGATATGATGCGGCGTTATGACGTTTGCAGCCCCTGCTTCAGGAAATGATACCTGCGCATGGTCAGATGGGTCAGGGCAATGGCCAGGGCATCGGATGTATCCAGAGCCCAGTCGGCCCTGGGCAGTCCGAGCCTGCAGCGCACCATGAAGGCCACCTGTTCCTTTTCGGCTGCGCCGGCACCCACCAGGGTCTTCTTGACCAGTGTCGGCTCGTAGTCGCTGACACTGAGTCCGAAGGACGCGCAGGCGGCCACGGCGACACCACGCGCCTGACCGAGCTTGAGGGCCGTGGCGGCATTCTTGGCCTGAAAGACCTGTTCTATGGCCGCTTCCTGGGGCCGCAGCCTGTCCAGAACGGCCACAAGCTCGTGGTAGATGTGCGCCAGACGCCGGGAAAACTCCTGAGACTGGCCGGACGTGGTCTTGATGAGCCCGCAGTCCACAAGTTCGTAGCCAGAGGCACAGGTACGAACAACGCCCCAGCCAGTGCGTACAGAGCCCGGGTCAATGCCTATGACAGTAACGGGCTCCATACCGTGCTAGTCCTCGGGCATGTCTTCGGGGAAGTCGGCGTTGGAGTAGACGTTCTGCACGTCGTCATTGTCGTCCAGGGCTTCCATGAGACGCATGACCTTCTCGGCCACGGCGGCGTCCACGGCGACCAGGTTCTGGGGCACCATGGCCAGGTTGGCAGATTCCATGACCACGCCCTTGCTTTCCAGGGCATCGCGCACGGCAGCGAAATCTTCCATGCTGGTCTGAATGGTCCAGGCGTCTTCGTCGTCAATGACGTCGTCTGCGCCGCAGTCAAGGGCCAGTTCCATCATCTTTTCTTCGTCATAGGCATTGCGGTCAATGGAGATGACGCCCTTGCGGTCGAACATCCAGCCCACGCTGCCGTTTTCACCAAGGGATCCGCCGTGCTTGCTGAACAGGTGACGGATGTCGGCAACAGTACGGTTCTTGTTGTCCGTGGCCACTTCCACCATGAGGGCGATGCCGCCGGGGCCGTAACCTTCGTAGAAGCCTTCGGTCAGATCGCCGCCGGCATCTTCGCCTGTCCCCTTGCGGATGGCAGCCTCGATTTTATCCTTGGGAAGGTTGATGGCTTTTGCGGCAGCAATAGCAGCACGCAGGCGGGAGTTGCCCGCAGGATCCCCACCGCCCTTGGCAGCGATGATGATTTCCTTGGCAGCCTTGGTGAAAAGCTTGCCGCGCTTTTCATCCTGACGGCCCTTACGATGCTGAATATTTGCCCATTTGGAATGACCAGACATAAAGTACCTCTCAATTTTGGGACTGTGCCGCACTTTCGGCACGGAGATTGAGTCCCACAAAAAATGTTTCTTTGCTTTCCATCCGAGAGCTTTTCGGCTTGAAAGTCTTGACCGTGGCAAAAGCCTTGCGCATGGGCAGCAGAAGCTCCTGCGTGTCAGGCCCCATGAAGATCTTCACGACAAAGGAACCGCCGGGTTTCAGCCGTGCCAGGGCAACGGCAAACGCTTCCTTGGCAAGCTCAAGGGAACGGCACTGATCGGTAAACTTCGATCCTGTCGTGCTTGGCGCCATGTCGCTCATGACCACGTCAAAGGGGCCTATCTCATCAAGCTTGGCCTCAAATTCCGCAGATCTGTCAAAGACATCTTCCAGCATGAAGGTGACCTGCGGAGGAAAATCCGTTCGTGCATCCTGAATGTCGCAGCCAAGGACAAGGCCGCCCGGACCAACCCGTTCTGCTGCGCCAAGGGACCAGGATCCCGGCGCAGCCCCCAGGTCCAGCACGCGCATCCCCTTGCGAAACAGATGAAAGCGAGCATCCAGCTCCTTGAGCTTGTAGACGCTTCTTGCAGGATAGTTTTCCTGCTTGGCCTTCAGAAAATAATGATCTCTATATTCCTTCACGAAACAGACTCTCCAGTACTGCGTTTGAGGCCTGTCAGCGAAAAGGCCGGGACACGCGCATTCAAATGTACTCGGGGGGACAAGGGGTGCAAGGCTTCGCCATGCATGTGTGCGACAAAACGAAAGCTCAGAGCACATACACTTTTTTTCTGCCCTAGCCAAGAGCAGAGCAGGGCTTATCGCAGGCAAAATTCAGTCTTTACCACAGGTTCATTTCTCCAGGTCCGGCAGCTCCTTTCTCCTGTGCAGGCCCGGCGCCGCCTGCAGGCCGAGCCCGGACAGAACATTTTTTGCAGGCCATTTTGCTCTTGACTTCATGCGCATCTCAGGATAACTTGTTTTTTTACAAATTATGTGGGGAAGTGGCTCAGTTGGGAGAGCATCGCATTCGCATTGCGGGGGTCGGGAGTTCAAATCTCCTCTTCTCCACCAAGGAAATCAATGGGTTACGGTACTGCCGTAACCCTTTTTTTGTGGTGGTAACTTTTTGGTAACTGTCGCATACCCCTTATGCGACTGCCCTGCTCTGGCAATACTATCCGATCTTTCGTGAGGATAGTCATTATGGCACAGGAACGCATCAAGTCTGCTCGTTACCCAGGCGTCTACTGGAGAGAATCCTCCAAGAACAGATTCAATGGTCGGCCCGACCGCTGTTTTGTCTTCTGTGTAAAAATCGAGGGCAAGCTCAAATGGGTTAACGTAGGCTGGCTGAGCGAAGGCATATCCGAAAAACAAGCTGCACAGGCGCGCAAGGACTATCTAACACATACCAAGGACTTTTTGAGTAGGCAGGATACTCCCTGTCAAGCGGCTCTTTCCCCAGAAACAGCACAAACTTCAGAATCAAGCGCCACACCAGCTAAAAAACGGGGATGTTCCAACATAAAGACACACTTAGCTACAGTACCTCAAGTCACCACTACACAGACCTATACTTTGAACGATGCTGTAGAGCTCTACCTATCATACCTTGCAACCGATACAAGCTGTGGTGATAGCAGAGATAGAAATGGATACGATGTTACTTTTAGAAATACATTAGGCAAAATGCCTCTCTCTGAGATAAAAGCCGGACAGATACAGCAAATCAAAAACGAACTTCTCAAACGTCTGGCCCCAGCAACTGTCCTGCGACGACTCTCCACCTGCCGGGCGGCTGTGTTCTATGCCATCAAGCAGGAGATGTGGACAGGAGTAAACCCTTTCGGACGTGACCGCCTGACTATGCCACGCCCTCAGAACAAGGGTGAACGATTTTTGACTCCAGAAGAAGCCAAAACCCTTTTGGTAGAATTGCAGAAGCGTAGTCCTGCCCTGCACGACATGGCTTGGCTCTCCCTGAAAACTGGCTTGCGAAGCACCGAGATATTTCGCCTACAGGGAGCAGATATCGATATTAATGCCGGAGTGCTGTGGATTACCGAAAAAGGGGGAAACCGTACTGCTCTACATGTCTCCAGACAGGTTATAGACAAACTGGCTGCCTACGGCAGACAGCCATCAGAATATATTTTTCCAGACAGGCATGGAGGCAAAATGACTCATATCAGCGACACATTTGAGCGTGTCTGCGTGAAATTGGGCTGGAATCCAGCTACCCCACAAGAAAAAGGGAAAAGGGATTTTCGTAAGCGAGTCTGGTTCCATACCTTGCGGCATACCTTTGCCAGCTGGCTGGCCCAATCTGGGAAAGTGACACTCTACGAGTTGCGGGATTTGATGAGGCACAAAAGTATCACCATGACCGAGCGCTACGCACATCTCATCCCTGCGCAAACGTTTAAAAAAACAGCCATCATCGATGAAATTTTATGATGATATACTTCAGAGGTAATAACTCTAACACCAAATAGCGCTGCCGACCGGAGCTGTTTAGCAGCTCCGGTCGAGAATAGCGTACGTACGGCATTCAGTGGACTCTCATCTCCCATCCGATCCCCCTAAGAGAACATCTAAAAGCTCTAACATTCTTGAAAAATGCTGACTTTTCCCGAAAAATCGAATGTCATGACAAAAAGACTCTCAGGTTGGCAGACAAAACTCGCAGGGCAAAAGGCAGAGAATGGGAGACACCTGCTCCCCTACATAGGCCATATACCCATTGCAGAGCTCGGATTTCACCACCTTGTGAGTAGCACGAAATGGCACATAGAGTAGCTCAAATTGCCAGTAAAATATGCCGCTACGCTAAGCTCATGAGGTATATCAAATATGACGTATCTCAAGGATTGGCAGAGATTCTTCCAGATCGCCCTCAAGTCAAACACAGAGCTCGCCTGACTACCACCAAGGAAATAGATTGCTTTTGCAGGCGATTGACTTGTACACTGACTTTACGAGTACCAAGTATGCGCTCAAACTTATGCCCCATGTCTTCCTGCGCTCAAAAGAGCTCAGGTTCGCAAAGTGGGAAGATATCGATATGGAAAAGGGCGTGTGGACTGTCCCTGCCTCTATTATGAAGATGAGGCGTGAACACATTGTCCCTTTGTCCAGGCAGGTCAAAGAAATCCTTTGGGAATTACACGACTTGACAGGAGGTGGAGAGTATCTTTTCCCATCAGCCCACTCCAGAGGCACTGTCATCACGGATGTGACCTTGCTCAACGGCCTGCGACGCCTTGGTTATACCCGAGAAGAAATGAGCATCCACGGGTTCAGAGGCATTGCCTCTACCCTACTCAACGAGATGGGCTACAACAGCGATCTGATTGAGATGCAACTGGCACACATGGACAGGGATCGAACCAGGGCAGCGTACAACCAAGCCCAGTGGCTACCCCAGAGAAAGGAGATGATGCAGGCATGGAGCGACTATTTGGACAAACTGGAAACAGAAACAAACGGCACCAATGATAGGTCAGAGGGAACTCATTGCTCAATTGAATAGTTAAAATATCCACTGTAGCTTCTAGCATGGGTAGGCGGGTAAACCCGCCTACCCTAGATTTCAAACTTGTTTGTTTTCCAGTAAGCTAATACCATAAATACACATTGTTCTATCTCTCTGACAAAAAAATAGCTTTTATGTCGCACTTTCCTATTTAAAATTTAGGAGGTCTATCATCATGTATAACTATGAATGTTATTACGCAGATATTTATTCAATAGAATCATACTTTAAGAAACAATGGATTCACGAAATACCTAACTACTTTTTATCAACAGCTAGCACAGCTAGAATAGATTTGTTTAAAGAAATTATAACAATATATTGGAAAAAATTAAATTACGATCAACAATTATCTATTATAACGCGTTTACCATGGTACAATAAAATTGATAGAATTGATAGAAACCCATATATATTTACTGAAATACGAGAAAAAGGTATAATAAAATATATTTCAGATAACCATCGAGTAAATACAACAATTAGTTCACGAATTTTAGGATTAATTTTCAATATAGATCCTCAGAAAATATTTGAATGCAGAAAAAGCAATGATAAAAATGAAAATAATATAAATGGTGATAAAAATGAAAATAATATAAATGATGATAAAAATGAAAATAATATAAGTGATGATAAAAATAAAAATAATATAAGCGATGACAAAAATGAAAACTATATAGAGGTTATTCTCCCTAGTACATTTATTTCATCAGAAAAAAAATATAATATTTCATTTGTATGTAGAGAAAAAAATAAAAATTGCAATTATGAAATTTGGAAATTTTCAGCAGAAAACGAGTCTGATATATTTGTTGTTTGCCCAATAATAAATAATAAATATATGACTGGCAGAACTTATGTTAACCCACACCTATTTAATTTCGATATTATTAATGAAGAACATAGAAAAAATATTATATTATTCCTAGATCCAGATATTTTATTTTTTATGCTTCAAAAGTCAGATGAAGCTCGATTATATGAACGATATACAGATTTTGTTATTTCAGGATGCTTTGGTGGTTATGATAATATTGAAGAGATTGATTATTCTACACTATTTTTAAAAAATATAATATTAGTTCCTTCAATTAAAGATGAAGATTTGAGTCAGTTAAACAAGTGGATTGAAAAAATTCAGACACACAGTCATCCAAATTCAATTAGAATATATCCATGGATTGTTAGTAATAAATATGAAAAAGATATTACAAAATCTAATGGAATTATGGCTGCCAGGGCAGAAAAGTACGATTGCGTACAAAATCTGGAGATAGTGTCGAGTTTCATTCACAGGTTGATGGCCGATTCGCTTAGTCTCGAAGAGTATCGCGTGTGGCGGGATAAGTTATCACCCAAGAAGGAACAGGATATTAGCGAAGATATGGACTCTGCTTTAGGTTCTGTATCTTTAGTGGATCTAATGAGCCGAGGACCAAAAATCAGATCTGATTTGTCTTGGGATAGCCTCATTACAGGGAACTCACAAACTTTGATATGGGGCAAATCAAACTCAGGCAAGTCGACACTCAGCGTTTCTCTGGCGCTTACATTATCAAAAGGTGGTGAAACTTTCGGCCTCAAAGCGAACCGGACTAGGAAGATACTGTATCTTGATGGAGAAGCCGGAGAGGATGGGTTCAAAGAGATGTGCAGCCGATTTAATCCAGAAGACATCACCCCTAAGTTTAGGTATATATACACAAAAGATTTTGTAAAACATAGGGACGAAATCTTACACATCATAGACAGCGAAGACATTGAAGTCGTATTCTTAGACAATATCTTGTCAATATGTAGAAATGCAATCCACAACCCAGGAATAGTCACAAATTTCGGAAGTGACTTGCAAAAAAGAAATGTTGCACTTGTTGCAATTCATCATGCTGGTAAGGATGGAACATCATCGATTGGCAGGGTTGATCTAGAATCATTGAGTAAAAATGTCTTTAGAATTTATAAAGGTTATCCAGATGAGACGGAAGAAACTCAGGAACTGCAAGAGCTAATAATCACTTTACAAGTCACCGAGTGGAAGAAGGGTGAAAATATGCCCACTATCACGGCTGCTTTCAGGGATGGCAAATTCTGCGTTCTGGAAGGAAGCTGGACGACGTCATCCATTGATCAACAGAACGACCAGGCTGAGGAAAAGTCTCAAGCCCTAGATGCATCTACCTGCGCTGAGCCGTCCGCACAAGAGCCGAAAGACACTTCTATGTTGCCCTCCGACTCGACTACTCAGGAGATGGAGTCGGATAGCTCGGAACCAAGAGTCGAGTCGTCTTCAGAAATTGTGGGCAACGTCATGGAACACTCTCAGTACAAGCCTAGTCCAAACGCTCTGCGAGTATTGGATGCGATAAAGAATAGTGAATGCCAAGCTACACGGAAGTACCTTGAAGAATCTCTTAAACTTTCCTCATCACAAGTACAAAAATTGCTTCAAGAATTGAGAGAAAACGATCTCATAGAGCAAAAAGGAAATGGAAAAGGCACTTACTACGTAGCTAAGTAGCCCCAAAATCCTTCCTTCAATATCGGGCAGGTATGCAGGTAGAGCTGCATACCTGCTAGGGGCTATATAGAATTTCTCAGCCTCAAACCCGAAAGGGGAGACAAGAGACTTAGCACGCTGCGTAGCTTGGGGACAGCCATTTGGCAATTTGTCTCCACAGACCTGTCACGATTCTGTTCCCTACTCAAAACTTGTTCTCCCCCGGTGGCATGACGCATCGTTTGAAGGCTATTTTGGCGAGCTCCGTTAAGTATGCTCTAAACGCTCAAACACAGAAACTGAAACTAGTTTAACATATTGTAATTATTGGATAAATACAAAACCCAATTGCGTTACGTCATAAAGCCATCGATTCTGAAGAGCAAACGTGGCGAATCTCCAAGGCAACAAATCAATTCCAAGATGCAAGGGATACGTATTCCTGCCGCAAGGCACAGAATCTCTGTAGAAAGCGACACGTATGTCCAGCGTATGCACCGAATATGCAGAGGAAACAATACGCTTGTTCACTATAGGAGCTCTCTGCCTGCACCTCGTCGAGGAAGGGTATTAATCTCACCGAAGCTCCGGATGCCCTTTGAGGAAACACTGATTAGGGGGTAGGCCATCATTCTGCTGCCTCCCCCCTAATTTTTTGCTAGTCCACAGCGCAGAACTCTTGTTGGTCCTATTTTCGGTCAGGGGTTACCCCATTAGTTAGTCTGCCCTCCTTCCTGGAGGGCATTTTTTTTGCGTTTAGGGGGTAAAATTCCTTACCTACAAAGAAGCGATGGAAAGAAAGCCTGCCTAAAAAGGCGTTGGACCAAACAAGCTGTAGCGATTCTGCTCCTTCAATGCTCGGAATTAGTGATGGTGCTAAAGCGTTACCGAGAAATTAATAGTAGACAGAAAAATTTATTTTTTTTGTTGTATAGAAAAAGACTTAATTCATTCACTCATAATATGACAAAAATTATTTTCTAATACCGTTTAAATCATTGAAACATGTTAAATATCTCACAAAATAAGTGTAGGTACATGGTAGTACTCTAATATATGCATTTAATATATCTCTCCAACATATACATCATACATATCCAATATTTACACAAAACATATGACTATCAAATATGCGCTACGCATATGCACATCAAATACATGCACCAAAAATATATCCATCAAATACATACATCAAAAATGTCTTCAAACACATTTATATCGAATGAAGTTATGTGTCATACCTGTCTATGAACACCATACATCCTCATATGTGATATAGGACCAAACAACTGTTCTCCATAAACACATTTTATCCACACTGAAACCATATCCACAACACACTGTGTTCTAGAAAATATACAGCACCAATTAAGTGTCAGGGACACAGCACAAAGCGATTACCACACCTGGACTGGAGCACCACACATCTAGTCCAAAATGATTGTTCACACATTCAGCTTTCACAGGTTCCTTGGAGCACTATTTCTGTCCTCACCAAGACAGGACCAGCTACATGGGACCTCTTGGCTATATCCCTGTCCTTATGCAAACAGGCAGAGGGACTTCTTCCTTACCCTTTAACCTTATTCATAGGAGTTTACCATGAACTCGAACTACAAGCAGGACGAGCAGTCCATCCCGAACAGTCACCAGGACAGTCAGAGCACTTACCCTGTGATGCCTGAGCTTTACCAAAAAGCACAGGCCCTTTTGGAAGAGTACCTAGAGAGGCACTCCAAGGTTCTGCCCATACGATTTGACGTCAGATACCCCCAGGACTTTCAGGAGGATAAGGGCGATATGAACAAAACTGATTTTGCAAACGACAAGGAGCAAGTAAGCACTATAGACAATAACGACATCTCCAAGTTCATGGCTAAGCTTATCCAGCACTACAAACGGAAGAAATTAGATCCGGCTTATATGTGGACGAGAGAACAGGAGAGAAGCGAAACACCGCATTGTCACGGCATGCTCTTGATGAACGGTCACAAGATACAGAATCCCTATGGGGTCTTTTCCAAGGCAGAAGAGCTTTGGCAGAAGACTATTGGCAGCAATCAGCCAGGGTTGATCCATCATTGCAACAAGAATCCAGACGGTAGCTACAGGAAGAATGGCGAGGTGTTTCGTAGGAGCGAGGGTATTCCAGAGCATGTGCAGAGGCAGATATCGTACATGGTGAAACCCAGTGGCAAGGGAGAGCCGAAGGACGGTCTCAGGGATTTCGGGATGAGTCGTTTAAAGGGGAAGAAAAAGGGCTAGGTCGTCCGTAGCATGAAAGGCGCAGGTGCTTCATGGAGCTATCGGGCATCTGGGGGTGAAAACAGGTGCCAGTAGTATACCCCAGGAAAGCAGCTTTTAGGGGAGTTATGAGCGCTGTATGGCCGATTCTCTCGGCCTTGTAGTCGCCATTTTCTGCATACAGAGCACAGCACCCGTGGAGGCTATCTGGGACATCGTAGGTTTGCAGGAGGGGAGTGGTTAACATTCTCCTCCTTTTTTCATTCTACACCGAGCTACTATGATGTGGGAGATATCCCAAATCTACCTGCCCTGACCTACAGACGCGGGACACACAATTTCCCATGCAGGAGTGCACCATGAACCATTATCCCAATTATTCTGATTATTCTGATTACCCAAATGATCCAAATGCTCCACATGATTCTGTCAACTTTGGCGATTTCTTCTACCGTGGCAAGGAAAACGAATTTTTCAAGGAAGTCGAGAAAACATTACCGCCTGTCTTTTCCAGGGAATATGCATCGAAGGTGATAGGAGGACTCCTCAGTGCCAAAACCATGAGCAATGAAGACAGTCTAGGCAAAGGTCCATCCAAGAAGGTCAAAGTGGGCAACAAAATTGGCTACACACGAGAAGCCTTTATGGAGTGGCTGCGTACCAAGGTGCGCTAACATCTGTTCTTGTTTTATCTATTATTTTCATTCTTTTTCAACACAAGACAAGGAGAAATCATGAATACCATTAACATTTCTTTCGTTGGTAATATCCAGCAAAATAATCAACAGAAAATTATCTGTAGTGCAGAAATTATCGATGAAAAATTCAAAGCTTCTTCTATTGGAGAAGGATTAACTATTGATGAAGCTTCTTGCAATGCAAAGAAAAATGCATTAATAGAGATGTCATATTTGAAAAACAAAAATAATCAAGACATAAATAGCAATACTATAATTACTAAATCTAGTGTCATTGAGAATACAAATAACTACAGTAATCAGGATAAAAACAGATTCAATGGTGGAGGTTCAAAACCTGCATCTGAAAAGCAAAAAAATATGATTTTAGATAAGTGTAAAAAGAAAGGTATAGATATAGAAGCATTTGCTAGAGAAAATGGAGTATCGTTAAAAAATATGACAGGAGCAGGTGCAAACAAGCTTATCAAGCAAATTGAATTAATTTAGCAGATGAAAACATCAGTCATGTGAAATTGGATTTGGGCAGGTCGTGGATTGTGCACCACAGCCTGCCCTGTTTTCTCATGGAAAATTTCTTCCAGAAATACCCGTCTCTCAGGTCGGGATAGATGGGGTTGAGTGCTATTCATCCATGTTCCCTGACAAGAGCTCTGCTTGCTTCTTGGTTTCTGTCGCCAGAAAGTCCATTGCCTTCAGGCTGCTCATGGTTCCACCCGTGGAGGAGTAGATGAAGTCAGCCATACCCTCTTTGTACTGTATCCATGCCCTTTGGCCTTTTGCAGCTTCTTCTTGCACTCAGGTTCTCCAGAATCAGCACAGTCTCGTATTGCCTGCCTGTAGTTTCTGTTGAGGATGCCGTCCCAATACTCGTAAGCGGAGTTCAGGCAATTCACCATCTCAACCGTAGCGGTAGCCTGTCCCATGCAGGCATCAAAGCCAGGAGCCAATTCCTCACTTCCCTGCTCTTGAGCCAGGGCAGCGGATGGCAAAGCCGACTGGCAATAAGCAGTCCTTGTACAACGACGTTCGTAAATTTGATTGCCATGTTTCCCCCCTTTGTTGAAGGGCCTCGTTCTTGTCAGCTGATAGCTCTCGGCCCTCGTAACATTGTATCAATAGCTTTTTGCTAAGGAATACACCGTAGAGCTTGAATGGAACAACGCAGTTTTGTCTGGACAACGTGAGTTTTTTCAGAAAGAGTATCAATAGTGTTATTGTTCAGAAATAGCTCTCGCACTGAGGAGTCGGGGCCAAGATGGATCTATTGGCAGTTTCCCTCTGTGGCACAGTCTATCCCGGCTTCCCCTCTCTTCTTCTTTCAGTGAGATTTTTCAGCCTGAGAACCTCCTACGGGTGTTTTCATGCATAACATTTTTGAATCACTTGTATAATTTTTTTGAAAAATTTTTGTCTACCCACAGAAAGATTCCGTATAACGGAATTTCTATCGTGTAGGTTCGACTCCAGATATGGAAACTAACAAAACAGGGGCTCAAATCGCCATGATTTTTGCTAACAATTTGATATATCGTAATTTTCGTATGATGGAGCTATTATCTGATGCAGAAAATTGATGATGCCAGCCGAGGCAACAAGCTGCTTCGCCTCTTCCAGCGCCTCATGCTTGATGGACGCAGGCACTATCAGGCTGACCTGAGTGAATGGCTTTGCTGCTCAAAGCAGACGATCATTCGCCTGGTCGGTGAAATCGAGGGCGTCATAGGAGCAAATCTTGTCACTGGTCTGGATGGTCACAAGAGGTGGTATCAGATCCGCTCTATATCCCGGAGCCGTCTGGGACTGGATTTTGAGGAGCTTCGCTACCTGTCCATATGCAGAGATCTGGCTACTCCCTATCTGCCGGATCAAATCAAAAAACGAGTGGATGAGAGTATCTTCAACTTCTCCATGCTGATGGCAGACACAGCCTATGCCGACCGTGAGAAATGCCAGCGTCCCCAGTTCGTCTTCTACGGAAAGGGACAAATAGACTACTCTCCACATTTCGAGCATCTGGATTGTCTGGTCAAAGCCATTGATGAAAAGCTCATCTGTCTGGTGCGCTACAAGGCAGCTGGACGAACAGAGCCCAAGGAGCACCGCTTCGCCCCTCAGCGAATTGTCAGCATGAGCAATGCCCTGTACGTCTTGGGAGCCAGCGTCACTGAAGACTTCAAGGCGATGAAGCATCTCACCAATCTGGCAGTTCACCGCATACAGGATGTGATTCAGACAAACAAGCCTGTACCCTTTGATATACCGGAAAGAGATCCCGGAATGTTTGGTTTGCCCTGGCATGAACCACGCAGCTTCCGTATAAAATTCCGAGCAGGTAGTGCCTCCGATTATGTGCGGGAACGTATCTGGTCTGACACACAACGACTTGTCGAGCAGGAAGATGGAGGTGTTTTGCTTGAGATAACCACGAGAAGTGAGCCGGAACTTGCGGCATGGGTTCGCAGTTTTGGGGATACGGTAGAGAGCTTCCTACCTGTGACAGGGGAAGATAGCCTTGGGTAGCTCCGAAAACTCATACAACGTTTGAATCTTTGTTGAGCAACTTGGTCAGGAAAATGATTTGCTCAGAGAGCCTTGCTATTTGGGAAGGGACATCCAGCGCAAAGTTCGCAAGTTCAGCCTGCCTGGAGTACTGGGCTGACTGAAGGAGCTCTTCTGGTGTTTTGAAAAGATCAGCAACAGAGCAATCAAGGAGGTGGGCAAGATCTTCGAGGCGTTGAAAACGGGGAGCCATCACGCCACGTTCAATGCGACATATGGAGTCAGTACCTATGCCAAGCATCTCTCCAAGTTGCGCCTGAGTCCAATTTTTGAGTTTCCGGCGAGTGGCAATATTGCTGCCTACCAGCTGAGCCAGCTTGTGACCATGTGAATCCTTCATGCGTGTACCTCTTATCAGTACAAGTCTGAAGGAAATTTTTGAACCTGCGAACAGCGTAGAACTCTAATATGTTGACGTGAAAATCTAAAAGTAGAATTATCCTCCAAGAGGGTGAGGTTCTTTGCCTCCTTGCTCTACGGTTAACTGGCATCTGAATAAACAGCCCTCAACCTAGTCGGTAGAGAAGGATTCCAGCTGATCCTATTGAGCAACGTAGCAAAAGCGATGGTTCGGTTTCCAGTACGGTTAATGATTCGATACAAG
>DXHV01000081.1 GCA_019113165.1 Candidatus Desulfovibrio intestinipullorum | reverse complement strand
ATGGTGGGCCATCGGAGACTCGAACTCCAAACCAATTGATTAAGAGTCAACTGCTCTACCAATTGAGCTAATGGCCCGTCGAACAAGAAAGCTTCTACGCTTCCTGTCACACTCTGTCAACAAAAATTTTTCAGTTTTGTGGACTTTTTTTCAAGAGCCCTGAATGACGTCTTTTTTGACCCGTTTTTTTTTCAGGACGACCCGGCCCTCACTGGCCCGATTTGGAGCCTGTTTGGCCAGACCGGGTCCGGGCAGGCAGATTCGGCCTGATGTGGCACGACCTGATGTGGCACGGCCGGACTCCGGCCTGAGGGAGCTCCTGTACCCGGAAAAAAGATACTCCCGGCCTCACTCCTGTCGGCCGTCGCGCTCCCCGGTGTAGCCCCACTCCTGCAGGAGGAGTCGCGTGGCTGCGGCAAGCAGGACGCCGCTGTCGGCCCTGCGGCCGGCCTCGGGCCTTGCGTCCCTGCTGAAGAGCACCAGGAGTATCTGCCGTCCCTCTGGCGAGACAAGCAGGCCCATGTCGTGCACAAGGCCGCCACCGGAACCGGTCTTGTGGGCCAGCTGCCAGCCCGCCGGCAGGCCGGCGGCCATGCGATCCCTGCCCGTTTCCGTGGCCCGCATCCAGGAGAGGAGGCGATCCCTGCTCTCCCTGGAGAGAAAATCACCCAGCAGCACCCTGCGCAGGCCGGCCAGAAAGCCGCTGGCTGTCCCTGTGTTGGCCGAACTCTCCCGCTGTTCCCTGTTGAGGGCAGGCTCATAGTCCGCCAGCTCGAAGCTCTGGTTGCCCATGAGGTGCACGGCCCTGGTCAGGCTCGCGGGTCCGCCTGCCAGACGCAGAAGGACATTGGTGGCCGTATTGTCGCTCAGGGTGATGGCGGCCCGGCACAGCTCGGCAACGCTCAGGCCCGCTGTGCCCCTGCCCTGCGTGACCGGCGACCAGGCCACCTCCTCTTCCGGCGTCCAGGTCAGGATGCGATCCAGCAGGCCTGTCTGCTCCTGCATGTCCGGACTGTCTGCCGGGTGCTCCGCCGGATTCTGATCCGGATTCTGATCCGCATTCCGGGCCTGAGCCTCAGGCTGAACCCGGACATGGGCTCCGGGCTGCGGATCCCTGGTCAGCACATCGGCCCTGTGCAGGATCTCGGCCACCAGGAACACCTTGAAGGTGCTGCAGAAGGGCACGCGCTCGCTGGCCCGGAAAAAGAGGGTCCTGCCGGAGTGCACTTCGTGGGCTGCCAGGGCAATGCGGGCGCCATGGGCATACTCCAGGGACTGCAGCTGCCTGGCAAAGGCCGCAATCCGCTCCTGCGCCGACACTGGGCTTGCGAACAGGAAGAACTGGAAAAGGACGACCAGAAGGAGGAGAACAGGAAGGGCAGCGGGAAGGGCGGCGGGCGCCCTGTACGCAGGGGCAGGACAAGGCACGGAGGCGGACAGGCGGGAGGAGACAGGGAAGGACAAGGGAAGACAGGCCATGGTGCAGCACTCCGGGTGGAGAACACTTTTTTGGAAAGGGACGCCCACCGGGGGAGGTCTCCCTGCCTCCCTGCGACGTCCTGCAACATCAGGATCCGGGCGTCCTGCGTCAGGCAGCAGGCAGGATAGTCCCGGGTCGCAAGGTACAAAAAAGGCCGCCTTTTATCCCAAGGGAAAGAAGGACAAAAGGCGGCGGAGGAACACTAGGAGGTGTTAATTACTTGAAAGCCTTTTCAAAGTTGGGCACAACCTGCTTCTTGCGGCTCATGACGCCGTCCAGCCACACATGGGTGCCTTCGGGGGCCTTGCCGAAAGCCTTCTCGACGATGGCGGGATCGTCGGAGGCGATGAGCATGTCGGAGCCTTCCTTCATGATGTCGGTGAGGAGCAGGAACACGCTGTGACGGCCGTCAGCCTTGATCTTTTCGATTTCGGCCTGCAGACCTTCACGATACTTGTCCAGCATGGACAGGTCGACAACTTCCAGCTGGCCGATGCCGATCTTGTTGCCGTTCATGTTGAAGTCCTTGTAGTCGCGATGGACCAGTTCATCCATGGTGGCACCTTCCAGGGCGCTCTTCACGGTGAACATTTCCAGGCCCAGGGCCTTCACATCGGCCACACCGGCGATCTTGGCCAGATCTTCAACGGCCTTCTTGTCGTCTTCGGTGCAGGTGACGGACTTGAAGATGACGGTGTCGGAAAGAATGGCGCAGAGCATGCCGCCGGCGATGGAAGCAGGAATTTCCACGCCGTAGAAGTCGTACATGTTCTTCACCACGGTGCAGGAACAGCCGGCGGGCCAGATCCAGCAGAGCAGGGGGCTGGAGGTGGTGATGTCGCCCAGCTTGTGATGGTCGACGATGCCCAGCACGTTGGCGGTGTCAATGCCCTTGGGGGCCTGGGCCAGGTCGGAGAAGTCCACCAGGTAGATGTCCTGGCCGGCCACATCTTCCACCACTTCGGGAGCGGTGAGGCCGAACTTGTTCAGCACGAATTCGCTCTCAGGGGTGGGTTTGCCCTGGGCAGCTGCCTTCACGTCCAGACCGCGTTTCTTGTAGAGATCTGCCACGGCGATGGCAGCCATGATGCTGTCGGTATCAGGATTCATGTGACCGAGAACTAAAGCGGACATAGCTATGCCTTCCTCCTAGTTATTGCTCTTGTTCCCCCCTTCCATCCCGTGTCGGGCCCTTCACGTCGTGCGCTGCAGGGCACAGGGAGAAGAGATGGGAGCGTTTGTACGCATGAGATTGAGGCTGCAACGAAAGGAAATGCTCCCTTCGTCAAAACCTTGTTCCAGATAGCACAAGCTCGGGGTCTTGCCAAGTCCCCTGGAACAAGTTTTTTGCCTTGTCCGGCACAAGGTCGGTGTCTTCCCAGCGGCAAAACTCCTTCAATCTGTTGAAATTGCTCTTGTTCCCTCCTGCTGGCTCCATCTTCCGCCACCGGTCCGGCAGGAGATGGCGGGCATGCGCATTTTTTCTCTTCCCCCTGCCCGACGCGTTCTGCAGGGCCTGCGGGAGAGGAATGGGCGCAGGACGTGTGCGCAGGACGTGTGCGGAAGACTCGCTTGTCTGTCGCCCCCTGTTCGTGTCAGAGGGAGCCAGGGAGCCAGGGCTTCGGACAGGCTCCCCCCTGTCTTCCCCTACTCTCCGTCCTCGCTCTTCCCGTCCTGCAGATGGGCGAGCGTCTCGTGCTCGGCCTGTTCGGCCAGGGGATGGGCCCTGTCGTAGGTGGCCACCAGCTGCCCCAGGCTCACCTGGGTGTAGCGCTGGGTGGTGCTCAGGCGCTTGTGGCCGAGCAGCTCCTGCACGGCGCGCAGGTCCGCGCCGGCACTGAGCAGATGGGTGGCAAAGGAATGGCGCAGGACGTGCGGGGACACGGTCCGGGCAAGACCGGCCCGCCGGCACAGACTCTCTATGATGCGCCGGGCCTCGCGGCGGTCCAGCCTTGCTCCCCTGGCTCCGGTAAAGAGGGCAGGCTCATCCGGCCGGGCAAGGACGGCCCGCACCTTCTGCCAGGCAGCCAGAGCGTCCACACAGGTGTCCGAAAGGGGCGAGAGGCGCTCGCGGCGGCCCTTGCCCATGACCCGCACATAGCCAAAGGAGGGGTCCACTTCCTGCACGTTCAGGGCCAGGGCCTCGGAGATGCGCAGGCCCGACCCGTAGAGCAGTTCGGCCAGGGCGAGATCGCGCTTTTGCAGGGCATCGGCCTGCTCGTCTGTCGTGCCCCGCGCCCGCAGGGCCTGGGTGCGTGCGCCCTTGTCCAGCACCTCGCAGGTCTCGTCCACATTTAGGGCCCTGGGCGTATGCTGCTCCTGCTTCGGGTTGCGTATCTGTATGGCCTCAAGGCTCTCCACGCGGCCGTTGCGGTAGAGATAGTGAAAGAGGGAGCGCACGGCCGACAGGCGCCTGGCCATGGTACTGCGGGCGCAGCCGGCCCTGAAGAGCCCGGCAAGCCAGGCCTGCAGCTCGCGGCGGTCGATGCTGCCCGGATCCTCCAGGCTCAGGCCCCGGGAGGCCAGAAAGGTCTCCAGGTCTTCCAGATCCGTTCCGTAGGCGCGCACCGTGGCCGGGGAAGCATTGCGCTGCACCAGCAGATCCTGAAGAAAGTCCTGCACACAGGACGCATGGGCAAAGGGAGCCGGGCAGACCCTGGGCCCGGACCGGGCTCCGGATCGGGCTCCAGCTCGGACGGCAGCCCGATCTTCGGCCTGATCGTCAGGGAAAGCAGGGGACGTCCCGGACTCCCGGGCGGTCTCTGCGGCCGCGGCGGCGCCCCTTCCTGCAGCCGTCGCCCCTCCCTTCCTGTGCTGCCCTGTGAGGGCACTGGATAGTCTTGCCATGCTTGCTCCGTCCTCGTTCACCAGGATGTCACACAAGGCCCCCTGGTCTGCCAGGTACCGGCCAGATTTGGCCAGATCCGGACAGCTGTCGGGCCTGGCGGCAAGGGTAGCGCAAACGGGCTGCGCCCACAAATGCAGGCCCTGCCCTTCTCCTCTGCCGCCGCTGCCGGACGCGCTCTTGCCCGCAATCGGCCCTGCCCAAACGCTGTCCCCGCCAGGGAAATGCTCCTGCCTTTCCTTGCTCCAAGTACTTGCCTTGCCCCCTGTTTTGAGGCAGAAACAAGGCCGTGTTCCTGCGGAACGTCCGGCCAGCCGCTTTCAGCCGGCAGGCTCGTCTGCCTGGCTCGTCTTTCAGACTCTCTGCCGGCTCATCTGGCCGCCTGGCCGCGCTCGATGGAACACCAAGGCTCTCGCAAGACAGCCCACAGGGCCCGTCCCGCATCCCCTGGCCTGCGCCAGATCCCCTGGCCTGGTCCAGGGGGGGAGCGCAGGATCCCCTGCCGGCCGTCCGTCACGCACAAGGCTCGTCATCTCAAACCTCAAGGGGGGAAGCACAGGAGCCGGATCCTGGGGCCTCTGCCAGACCTGCACCTGCTGCTTTCAAAAAAAAAGCCATGAATGTTCTTCAGTTATACTCCTCAAACCCGGTCCTGGCCGTCCTGATCCCCATTCTGGGCGCTGCCATTCCCATGACCCTGCTCTTTTCCTACACAGGGCTTGGCTTCATGATTGGCACGCTGCAGATCAAGGGCATCCGCACCGGCCGCTCCGCCTATGACAAGGCCGCCCGCCAGCTGGCCGTCCTTGCCCTGATCCTTGGCTGGGCGCTGCTCGTTGTCAGCAGAATCTGGATCTTCTTCAAATCCGACGGCTACGTGCCCCAGTCCTTCCTGGCCACCATGGTCGAGCTGAGCTGGGGCATTTTCGGCTTTGCCGTCATTGCCTCGAGCATCCACTTTGCCATGTGGAAGCCCCTGGCCAACCACAGGGGCATACACGCCTTCCTGGGCTTCTTTGCCGGCCTGAACGGCACCTTTGCCCTCTTTGTGCTGCTGGGCGCCCTGCGCCTGGTCACGGCCGTCTCCCTGCCCAATGCGGCAGAGCTCTCCCTCTACGATCTCTTCAACTTCCGGGTGATTCCCTCGCCCCTGGTCAATGCCGCAGCCCTCGTCCTGCCCCTGAGCCTGGCCCTGCCGGCCTCGGCAGCCCTTGTCTGGCTCATCGTGCGCCGCAACAAGGACGACTTTGGCAGAGACTACTACAATACCATGCTCTCCTGGTGCGGCCGCTGGGGTATGGTGGCCTGGGGCCTGGTCACGGTCCTCTTCCTTGTCTCGGCAGGCCTTGACATACGCCCCCTGCTCGACCAGCCCAATCCCATTCCGCCGCAGGAACTGGCCATTGTGGCCGTCCGGGTGCTGCTGCCCCTGATCATCTGCGCCACCATGGCCGCCGTGGGCAAGTCCACCCTGCCCATGCGCCTCAAGCCCTGGATGATCCTCGCCTTCTTCCTGGGCATGCCCTCGGCCTACTTCGTCTTCAAGTGGGCGACGAGCTTCTAGCCTTCCAGCCTTCCAGGGGTGAGCGCAGAAACACCCTGCACAACATGACGCACGACAGACGGGCAGTTCCGGTTCAGGCCGGGGCTGCCCTTTTTTCTGGCAGCCCCCGACGTGTCAGAAAAAAGCATTGCCAAAACAGTGAAATTGTGCAAATGACTGAGAAAGTCGTCACAAGGAGAAGGCCGCCTTGTTCTGTTCTCTGCACATCGAATACGCGACGCTCTTTTCAGGCTTATCCTTGACAGAATTGAGCGCAAGAATGGACGAACAGAATTGGAGCTGACCTTACAAGCGGTCAACGTGAAACGCTCAAGAAACAGAGGAAAAAGCCATGCAAGATAACGAGACAAAGACTGCTCTTGCAGCAGAGCAACAATTTCTGGCTGATATGGCGGCCTGGCACCGGTACGAACAGCGAGAAAAATACTACTTCGACCGTGCTTCGATAAAAAGCACGGCATGGAAAGAAGGATTTGCCGAAGGATTTGCCGAAGGGTTTGCCGAAGGGTTTGCCGAAGGGTTTGCAGAAGGGTTTGCAGAAGGGTTTGCTGAAGGGTTTGCTGAAGGGTTTGCTGAAGGGTTTGCCAAAGGCAAACGCAAGGCAACGCTCAAAATTGCGCGCCGGTTGCTTTCCATGAACATGTCTCTGGAAGAAATCCACAAAGCGACCGATTTGCCTCTCAGCGAAATTCAATCCTTGCGGGATCAGATGTCCTAGTTCTCGAAGGACACTGGCGTTCCCACGCACGGGCAGTGTGAAGGCACCCGGCAGCCTCCGGGAGAGTCGGGGAGAACCCTGGGATATTCCGGGAGAGTCAGGTCCTGTCCTGAGGACAGGGCTGCCCTTGAAGAAGGCAGGACACTCCCGTCCAGGAAAGAAGAGAACAGAATTGGAGCTGGCCTTCCCGGCGGTCAACGTGAAACGCTCAAGAAACAGAGGAAGAGGCCATGCGGGATAGCGAGACAAAGACTGCTCTTGAAGCAGAGCAACAATTTCTGGCTGATATGGCGGCCTGGCACCAGTACGAACAGCGGGAAAAATACTACTTCGACCTGGCTTCGATGAAAAGCGATTCCAGGAAAGAGGGAGAGCGGAAAGCAACGCTCAAAATTGCGCGCCGGATGCTTTCCATGAACATGTCCCTGGAAGAAATCCACAAAGCGACCAATTTGCCTCTCAGCGAAATTCTCTCCTTGCGGGATCAGATGTCCTAGAGCGGTTTACTCTTGAAAGATGCAATACAAATCATCGCAAATAATAGTGATTTCAATGTATTGCAGTAATGGGCCTTGTTAAGTTTGAACAGTAAAGCGCTCTAGTTCTCGAAGGACACTGGCGTTCCCATGCCCGGGCAGGATGGAGGCACCCGGACAGCCTCCGGGAGAGCATCCGTGATACTCGGGGAGAGCCCCGGGATATTCCGGGAGAGCCGGGGCCTGTCCTGAGGACAGAGCTGCCTTTGCGAAGGATGACAGGCCCCTCGCACGAGGGGCACAAGAAAACGGCGCGTCCCTGGCCCCTGTTCACAACCGGGGGTGATGGACGCGCCGTCCTTCTGTCCTCATGCCTGGGCCTGCAGGCGGACAGGACGAATTTTCCGGACATGGCCCGGGCTAGAACTCCTTGCCCACGTAGAGGTAGCGCGGCTCCTTGCCCTGCAGGCAGGCCAGGACATCAGAGGCCACGCTGTTGCCAATGCGCATGAGCGCCTCTTCGGTGTTCACGCCGATGTGCTGCGAAGCCACAAAGCGCGGACAGGAAAGGAGGGGATTGTCTGCCGTTGGCGGCTCGCTGACAAAGACGTCGCTGGCCGCCCCGAAGAGCTGGCCTGCCCTGAGGGCCTGCAGAAGGGCCGCCTCGTCCACGACGCCGCCGCGCGCGCAGTTCACAAGGATGGCCGTGGGCTTGCAGGCGGCAAGCTCCCTTGCGCCTATCATGCCCCTGGTCTGCTCGGTCAGGGGCACACAGACGCAGATGTAGTCGCAGGCCGCAAAGAGCTCGGTGAGGCTTGTGTAGGTGCACACGCCCACAGGGGCGCCGAGCACGGTCAGGGAGCGGGAATAGGCATGGATGCTCATGCCAAAGCCCCTGTTGCCTATTTCGCCTATGCGGGCGCCTATGTGGCCGTAGCCCACAATGCCCAGCGCCTTGCCCGTGAGCTCCAGACCGCGCTGATCCGGGGCGCCCCGGCGGGCGCAGTTGCCGCGTATGGCGTCCATGCCCGGCACAAGCTGGCGGCTGACGGCCAGCATCAGGGCAAAGGCGAGCTCGGCCACACAGTTGGCCGTGCCGAAGGGCACGTTGACAATGGCGATGCCGCGCCTTCTGGCCTCGGCCACGTCGATATTGTCCACGCCCACGCCGTGGGATCCTATGACCCTGAGGCTGGGCATCCGGTCCATCATGGCTGCGGTGATGGGAATCTGGCGCACGATGAGGCCGTCCACGTCATGGAGATCCGCTCCGGGCATCTCGTTCCAGTCGACAACCTGCGCCTTGGCCCGCAGTATGGCCAGGGACTGCTCATGTATGGGTTCACAAACAAGAATCTTCATGGCTCTCCGCCCTCCTTGAGGTCGCCATCGGCGCTGTCGTCTGCCATCAATACTGCCAATACCCCCTGCTGCCCGCCTCCGCTTTCTGCCACGAAGGGACAGCCTGTCAGGAGCCCAAAAAGGCAATGGCCCCGTCATTGGCAAAATGCGGGGCCCGGAAATGTGCGAGTCGTGTCCTACTTGGGAACCACGGCACCACGGTAGGTCTTGTTCATGTACTCCCTGACCTGCTCGCTCTTCAGAGCGTCGACCAGGGCCTGCAGTTCGGGACGCTTTTCGTCGCCGGCGCGCACGGCCAGCACGTTGGCGTAGGCATTGGCTGCCTCGGAATCCGAGGACTCGGTGGCCAGGGCATCGGCGGCATTGAGACCGCCAAGCAGGGCATAGTTGCCGTTGATGATGGACAAGTCCACGTCGGGCAGGGAGCGCACGAGCTGGGCTGCCTCAAGCTCTTCGATCTTGAGCTTTTTGGGGTTGTCCACGATGTCCAGCCTGGTCACGGTGAGGCTGTTGTTCTTGAGCTTGATCAGTCCCTGGGCCTGCAGAAGCAGCAGAGCGCGGGCCTCGTTGGTGGTGTCGTTGGGCACGGAGACAATGGCACCCTTCTTCAGATCCTTGAGGTCCTTGGTGCGTCCGGCATAGATGCCGAAGGGCTCGTAGTGCACGAAGGCCATGGCATGCAGGTGGGTGCCCTTCTGGGCGTTGAAGTCGTCCATGTAGGGCTTGTGCTGGAAGTAGTTGGCATCGAGCTCGCCGCTTTCCAGGGCCACGTTGGGCTGCACGTAGTCGGCGTATTCCACGATTTCCAGGGTGTAGCCCTTTTCCTTGAGAATGCCTTCGCAGGCACGCAGGATTTCGGCATGGGGCGTCGGAGAGGCGCCCACGCGGATCGTTTTGGCCGCCATGGCCGGCACGGCCGCGAGGCTCAGGCACACAAGGCCTGCCAAGACAAGAAGAGTGAATTTGCGCATGATTTCCCCCCAAGGGATGCCTGCGGGACGCGATCCAGCAGGCTCATAGGCTCAACGGGCGGAATTACCCGTTTCGTTTGTCGGATTTGCGGGTGGCCCAGTCGCCGAAGCTCTGCAGCACCTGGACGATGACAATGAGCAGCACCACGGTGGCAAACATGATGTCTGTCTGATAGCGGTTGTAGCCGTACATGATGGCCAGCTTGCCCAGACCGCCGCCACCGACGGCGCCGGACATGGCAGAATAGCCGAGAATGGTGGTGGCTGCAATGGCGCTGCCGTTGATGAGCGAGGGCCTGGCCTCGGGCAGATAGACCTTGTAGAGGATCTGCCAGGTGCTCGCGCCCATGGACTGGGCGGCCTCGATGACGCCCTTGTCCACTTCCAGCAGGGACTGCTCGATGAGGCGGGCCACAAAGGGGGCTGCGGCGATGACCAGGGGCACCACGGTGGCATTGTTGCCGATGGTCGTGCCCACGAGCCAGCGGGTAAAGGGAATGACCGCTATCATGAGGATGAGGAAGGGGAAGGAGCGTGTCAGGTTGACAAGCACGTCCAGCACGCGGAAGACCACGGGCTGGGGCCGTATGCCGTCGCTGCGGGTGATGACCAGGATCATGGCCATGACCATGCCGAAAACATAGGAAAAGAAGGTGGAGACCAGGGTCATGTAGATGGTATCCACCGTGCCTTCCCACAACAGGTCCACCAGGGCTTCGTTAAACACGGCTGAACTCCTCTATGTAGATCAGATTTTCGGCGGCGTAGTCGAGAATCTTCTGTCGTGCAGCCGGATCATCGGGGAATTGCAGCACCATCTGCCCGAAGGCCGTGCCGCCTATGTCGCGGGTACTGGCATACATGACGTTGACAGGCTGGCCGCAGGCCAGGATGAGGTTGGCCAGCACGGGCTCGTAGCTGGACTGGCCGTCAAAGATGAGCCGGTAGAGATGGTCCACCACCATCTTGTCCGGGTGCAGGGCCTCGGGCACCACCAGACGGCGGGCTATGTCGGACTTCGGATGGAAGAAGACCTGGTTGACCCGGCCCGTCTCGGCAATGACGCCCTTGCTGATGATGGCCACCTTGTGGCAGATTTTTTCTATGACATCCATTTCATGGGTGATGACCACGGCCGTGATGCCCATTTCCCTGTTGATCTGGCGAATCAGGGCCAGGATGGAGTCCGTGGTCTCGGGGTCCAGGGCGCTGGTGGCCTCGTCGCACAAGAGCGCCTTGGGATTGGGCGCCAGGGCCCTTGCTATGGCCACGCGCTGCTTCTGGCCGCCGGACAGCTGGGAGGGGAAGGATTTGGCCCTGGCGGAGAGGCCCACAAGGTCCAGCATCTCCATGGCCCTCTTTCGTGCCGCCTCCCGGGACATGCCGGCAAGCTCCAGGGGGAAGCAGACATTGTCCAGGGCCGTGCGCTGCATGAGCAGGTTGAACTGCTGGAAGATCATGCCCATGGACCGGCGCACGATGTTGAGCTCGGCCTTGCTCAGGGAGCCCATGTCCCGGCCCTCGAACAGGACCCGGCCTTCCGTGGGCGGCTCCAGCATGTTGATGCAGCGCACAAGGGTGCTCTTGCCGGCACCGCTGCGGCCTATGATGCCGAAGATTTCGCCCTTCTCTATGGTCAGGCTGATGTTGCGCAGGGCATAGACCTCGGTCTTGCCCACGACAAACTTCTTGCCCAGGTTTTCAATGGCTATAATGGGCTCGGATGTGCCGTGCTCTGTTGTGCCGGACGCTGCGCCGGATGCCGTGCCGGATTCTTTTCTGTTCTGTTCGCTCATAGGCGTGTAACTGCTCCAGGGTGCATGCACTTGGGGGGGCCACCCGGGCCTTGTCTTGCATGGATTGGATCTGTGGGCCAGGGCCGTGCCCTGAAAAAAAGGGGACAAATTCTGTTCCTGTTTAGCACGGCCTGCCGGCAGACTCAAGCACAAGATGTGTCTTTGCTTCCTTGCCGGAAAGACAGCCGTGCAGGCTGCCTCCCCTTGCGATCCCTGCCACAATCAGGCAGGAAATTGCGCCTTGTCCACCTTTTCCTGCGGCCCAAACAAGGGTATGGATTAGAGTCGGGGCGCACCCGCTCATGCCCGGGAGTCAGACCTGGCGACCTGGCCTGAAGCGCTGGGGCAGGGCGCCGGGTGGCCCGGGCAACCGCTTTTTCGCATCGTGTCCGCCAGGGACACGAAGGACGTTTTCATGACACAGGCTCATACCAAGGGCATAGACATGCTGCACGGATCCCTCTGGACCCAGCTTCCGCTCTTTGCCCTTCCCCTTGCAGCAACAGGCATCCTCCAGCAGCTTTTCAATGCCGCCGACGTGGCTGTGGTGGGCAACTGCACCGGCGCGCACGGTACGGTGGCCGTTGCGGCCGTTGGCGCCAACAGCCCCATCATAGGCCTGATCGTCGGCTTCTTCCTCGGCATCTCCCTTGGCGCCAACGTGGTCATTGCCTATGCCCTGGGCAGGGGCCGCGCCGAGGCCGTGGAAAAGGCCGTGCATACTGCCATCCTGGTGGCCCTGGTGGCAGGATTCGCGGGCATGGGCCTGGCCGAGCTTGCCGCCCCCAAAATCCTCGAGCTCATGGAAATCCCGGAAGAAGTCTTTCCCTATGCCCTCATCTATCTGCGGATCTATCTCCTGGGGCTTCCGGCCATCCTGCTCTACAACTTTGCGGCGGCCATCTTCCGCAGCACAGGGGACAGCAGGACGCCCCTCTACGCCCTCTTCGTGGCCTGCGTCCTCAACGTCCTCCTGAACCTCTTCTTTGTCCTTGTGATGGACATGCAGGAAGACGGCGTGGCCCTGGCCACGGTGCTGGCCAACATGGCGGGCGCCTTTCTGCTCCTGTACAGGCTGAGCCGCACCGGGGAGCTCATCCGCGTGCGCTGGCGGCATTTGCGCATCGACAGGGGGAGCCTCAGGCAGATCCTGAAGATAGGCGTGCCCGCCGGCGCCCAGGGCGCGGTCTTTTCCGCAGCCAATGTGGTCATCCAGGCAGCCATCAACACCCTGGGGACCAGCGTCATTGCGGCCTCCAGCGTGGCCCTCAACCTGGAGCTCTTCCTCTTCTTCATCATCAATGCCTTTGGCCAGTCCTGTACCACCTTTGTGGGCCAGAACTTCGGGGCCAGGCAGATTGGCCGCTGCCGCCGCATCCTGCTGGTCTGCCTCGGGGAGACGGGCCTGGTCTTCGTGGCCGCCGCTGGCCTCATCCTGCTCTGGGGACACAATTTGCTGGCCCTTTTCAACGACAACGCGGAAGTGGTGGAGCTTGGCTACCTGCGCCTGGAAATCATCTTCGTGGCCTACATCTTCACCGTGCTCTACGAGATCATGTGCGGCTACCTGCGGGGCTTTCGCATCTCCTTCCTGCCGGCCCTGCTCACCATCATAGGCGTGTGCGTCACCCGTATCGTCTATGTCCTCTTCCTCTTTGATGAGACGTCCACCTTTGCCTCCGTGCTCATGGTCTACCCCGTGAGCCTGGCTGCCACCTCGGTGCTCATCTTCGCCCTGCTTGTCCTCTACAGGCCGGGCCACCGCTATGCCCACAGGGAGCACCGCCATCACGCAGCCTGAAGCCCGCCCAAGTTCAAGAGTCTCGAAGAGCCCGCTTCCGAACGGGGCAGGGGCCCTGCAGAAGCCCGGTCCCGAAGGCCGTCCCGGCAGTTTCCCGAGGCATTCCCGAAGCCGGGGGCGCCCGGCACATGGCAGGCTCCGGGGGCTTTGCGAACGACCCAAACGTGCCCCTTTGCAAAAGGAGCACCAATGAGGCATACTCGCGAGCGCTCAAGGGCCGCCTGTCCCTTCGCCCCATCCGGGGTCAGGAAGGTCCTCCAGTGCCCGCTCCTGTTCTCAATTATTCAAGACCCTTGCGCAAGGGGCCTCCACCATGCCGCATCTCTATCCCGTCTTCCTTGATCTGCACACCCTCAGCGCCCTCATCGTGGGCTTTGGCAGCGTGGGGCAGCGCAAGCTGGCCATGCTTGTGCCCTGTGCGCCCCGCAGTGTGCGCATCCTGGATACGGCGCCCCCCGCTGCGGAAGGCCAGGCGCTCCTTGAGCGGGCACGGTCGGTGTGTGCCTGCACCTTCGAGAGCAGGGCCTTTGACGAGGAGGACCTTGCGGGCACAAGCCTTGTGTTCACCTGCACGGGCGACCGCGCCCTCAATGCCCGCATAGCGGACCTGTGTGCCCGGGCCCGCATCTTGTGCAACTGCACGGACAATCCTCCTGCCGGCACCTTCCATGTGCCGGCCGTGGCCCGCAGCGGCCACCTGGCCGCGGCCCTTTCCACAGAGGGGGCAAGCCCCGCCCTCTCCAGGCGCTGGAAGGAGGAGCTCACGGCCTGGCTTGCGCCACGGGACCGGATGGCCGCGCTCATGGGCGCCTTGCGGCCCCGCATTCTGGCCCTCAACCTGCCCACGCCCGACAATACGGCCCTCTTCCGCAGCCTGAGCTCAGGGGCCCTGGAAGAGGCCTTGGCCAGGCAGGACATGCCCCGCGCCCTGGCCCTTTTGCAGGAGCTTTTGCCTAAGGCCCTGCACCCCGACCTCCCCGATGTGCTGAACAGCCTGAATCTGTAGAGACAAGATATGACTTCCCTTCTCTCACCCGCCTCATCCACCCTGCTCACCCTGGTGCTCTATGCCTTTGCCGGTGTGGCAGGCATGCTCGGCATGATCCTCAAGAACCAGACCATACGGGTCGTGGCCGCCACCGTGGCCACCTGCGGCTTCATCCTGCAGACCGTCATCCTCTTCATGGGCTTTCATGCCCAGACGGCAGGCGGCCTGAGTCTCGGCGCCTACCTGCAGATGATGGCCTGGTTTGTCATGCTCTGCGGCCTTGTCCTGTGGATCAAGATACATCAGGAAATCCCCCTGCTCTTCGGCGCCCTGCTCTCCCTCGTGCTCTTCTGCTTCTCGGCCCGATCCCTGCAGCTCGTCGTCCATGTGCCGGGATCCCTGCACGCGCCCTTCTATGCCCTGCACATAGGCGCCCTCTACATTTCCCTGGCCCTCATTGCCATTTCCTGCGTGGCAGGCCTGCTCTTCCTCTACCTGGACAAGCGCCTGAAGGCCAGAAAGCCCCTGCCGCACTTTCTGCGCGATCTGCCGGCCCTCAACATCCTGGACAGCATCAACAGCTCGGCCACCCTGGCAGGCTTTCCGCTCTTCACAACCGGCATAGTCTGCGGGCTCATCTACGCGAAACCCGTGTACGGCGCCACTCTGACCGGCGACCCCAAGGAGCTCATCTCCCTTGTCATCTGGGCCTGCTTTGCCGTGATCTTCTACGGCCGCGTGTGCCGGGGCTGGAGGGGCCGCAAGCCCGCCCGCCTCATGGCCCTCGTCTTTGTGCTGTGCCTCTTCTCCATTGTCGGGGTCAACCTTTTCATGAACAGTCATCACGCCTTCACCAGGATCTAGCCATGGATTGCGATATCGTACTTGTTGGTCTGAATTACCGCACAGCAGCCGTGGATGTGCGCGAACGCTTTGCTCTGGTCCATCAGACAGATCCCGAGAACTGGGCCCTGCCCCTGGGCGGCGCTGTCCATGAGGCCCTGATCCTCTCCACCTGCAACCGCGTGGAGCTGCTGGCCATGGGCACGGGCGACGTGCGCAGCCAGATGCTGGCCGCCTGGGCCAAGGCCCGCCAGGCCAGCGTGCAGGATCTCGAGCCCTACACCTATACCTACCACAACGACGACGCCGTGCGGCACCTCTTCTCCGTGGCCTCCAGCCTGGACTCCATGGTGCTGGGCGAGCCGCAGATCCTGGGCCAGCTCAAGCAGGCCTACCGCAAGGCCGCGGCCAGCCATGCCACGGGCGTCATCCTGAACCATCTGCTGCACAAGGCCTTTTCCGTGGCCAAGCGGGTGCGCACGGAAACGGCCGTGGCGTCGAGCGCCGTGTCCATCAGCTACGCGGCCGTGGAGCTTGCCAAGCGCATCTTCGGCACCATGAGCGAGCACAGGGCCATGCTCATCGGCGCGGGCGAGATGGCGGAACTGGCCGCCACCCACCTGGTCCAGAACGGCATTGCCGAAATCCTGGTCAGCAACCGTACCTTTTCCAAGGCCGAGGAGCTGGCCCGCTTCTACCACGGCCGGGCCGTGCCCTTTGAAACCCTCAACACGGCCTTCAGGGACGTGGACATTGTCATCACCTCCACGGGCGCGCCGGAAGCCATCATCCATGCGAAGGACATCCGCCAGGTGCTCAGGGCCCGCCGCAACAGGCCCATGTTCTTCATCGACATTGCCGTGCCCAGGGACGTGGACCCGGACGTGAACGGCCTGGACAACATCTACCTCTACGACATCGACGATCTCAAGGAAGTGGTGGAGGAAAACCGCGCCAGCCGCAGGGGCGAGGCCATCAAGGCCGAGGGCATTGTGGAGGAGGAAATGGTCTCCTTCAGGGAATGGCTGGCCCGCCTCAACGTGCAGCCCACCATCAAGCAGCTGGTGCAGATAGGCCAGGACACCATCTGCGACGAGGTGGATCGCACCATGCGCAGGCTGGGCTCCACGGACGAGACCCTGAAGGAAGCCCTGGAATGCATGGGCCAGGCCCTGGTCAAGAAGTTCCTGCACGCGCCCATCTCCTACCTCAAGGAAGGCGACAGCGCCGAGCACAGCCGCCACATCCTGACCATACAGCAGGTCTTCAACCTGGACGGCCACTGCCAGAGCCGCTTTGCCCAGAGCAAGCACGCGGAGAGCCAGGAAGCGGACAGCCTGCAGTTTCCGGCCTTCTCCTGTTCCTGCCAGACAGACGAGGCCGCAACGGACGGACAGGCGGACAGTGCCGGCAGGGACGCCGGCCACAAGGCATCCTGTTCCAAGGCATCCTGTTCCAAGGAATCCTGTTCCCAGGACAAGCCCTGCAAGTGCTGTCAGGGCACACAGGAGGGACTGTGTCATGCGTGAGTACGTGATTTCCGATCTCAAGCCTGCCGAAACGCAGGCCCTGGAAGAAGCCCTGACCGCCAGAAACCTGGCCGCCGGCATAGAGCACCTCTACTGGCTGCCTGTATCCGAACTGACTGCCGTGCAAAAGGAGCATGCCGCCTCCTGCGGCCCCCATGTGGTGGCCCTGGAAGTGGAGGAGACGGCCCTGCGCATGGAGCTGCTCATCCGGGCCAAGAACCGCCTGCGCTGCGACTGCATAGCCTATGCCGATGCCGGGCAGACCCGGGCCCTGCTGGCCAGCCTGCACGAGCTTCTGGCCGAACTGGGCATTCAGTGCTGAGGCACAGAATGTGCTGACACGTTGCACGACGAGCGATGCGGACCACTGACCCGCACCGCACAAGGAGCCTTCAGATCCGGAGGGACACGCCCCTTCGAGTCTGAAGGCCCTCTTGTCTGTGCGCTGCGGCCCGTCTGCGTGCTGTGCCCGATCGGCCGGCTGCTCCCGGCCTGCCGGGTCTCCGGCTGCGATGTCCGTCCGTGTTTGTTCCATGGCCACAAGCTGCCCCGAGGAGAGCGTCATGAGGCCCACTGCCCCCCTGCCAACACCCGATGCCAGCGATCTGCCGGCAAGCGTCCCCTCTCTGCATGCGGCGCCGGCCTTTACGGCCAGGCTGGCCCTGCAGCTGCACAAGAACCTTGCCGAGGCTGGGGTCGCCCAGGGCGCCACGCTGCTGTGTGCCGTCTCCGGCGGCGCGGACTCCGTGGCCCTGGCCTGTCTTGCGGCCCTGGTGGCCCCCAGGCTGCAGGCCCGGGTGCACATGGCGTGCTGCGACCACGGCCTGCGGGCGGAGAGTGCCGCAGAGGCGCGCTTTGTTATGGCCCTGGGGCATCTGCTGGGGCTTGAGGTCACAACCGTGACTCTGAACGTGCAGGGACAGGGGAGCCTTGAGGAAGTGGCCCGCACAAAGCGCTATGCGGCCCTGGAAGCAGTGCGCAAGGAATGCGGGGCCTCGCACATCCTGCTTGCCCATCACAGACGGGATCTGAGCGAGGACATGATCCTGCGCCTTGTGCGCGGCACGGGCTGGCCCGGGCTTGGCGGCATGAAGGCCGCCGATCCCGAACGCCATCTGCTGCGGCCCCTGCTCTTTGCGGATCCCGAGGACCTGCGCACCGTGCTTCATGAGCTGCACATGCCCCACTGCGAGGACGCGAGCAATGCGGACACGCGCTTTGCCCGCAACCGTGTGCGCCACGAGCTTCTGCCCCTGCTCTACCGGGAAAACCCAGGTCTTGATGCAGCCCTTGGCAACCTCTCCCTGCTGGCCCGCCTGGACGAAGACTATTTTGCGGACCTCATTGCCCCCTTGTGCGCACAGTGCAAAGAGGAACGCAGGCCGGAAGCCGCAGGCACACGCATAACCCTGAGCCTGCCGGCGCGGCCCGTGAAGGCGCTTGCCCCCAGCGTGCGGCTGCGTCTGTTCATGGCCCTGATACAGCGCCTGGCCCGTGCCGGCGTGCCGGGGCAGGCCCGCTCAGGCGTGCTTTTGCAGCTCAATGCCGCCCTGGACCGCCCCCGGCGGCCGCGGCACTTTGTGCTGCCTGGCGGGATGCAGATACGCCTGGGCTCGAAGACCCTGGACGTCAGCGGCCTTGTGCCCGAAAAAGAGGCAGCGGCACAGGACATAAGCGAGTCAGACGAAAGGCCTGCAGATGCCCGGTGAGCCGCCTGGCAGACAGACAGACAGGCGGGCGGGCAGGAACAGGGCACAATGCTCAGACAAGATCCTTTCAGACAAGATCCCTGATGAAGAAGCGGTCCATGGTCGTGTGCAGGACGGCCTCGGGGCGCGGGATCTCCCTGTAGCCCAGCCGTGTGTAGAGCTGCAGGGCCTCGGTCAGCACGGAATGGGTTTCCAGATACATCTTGCGATAGTGCAGGGCCCTGGCCCTGGCTTCGCAGGTCTCCATGAGGGCCCGTCCAAGGCCCCTGCGCCGGACCTGCTCCGTCACATAGAGCTTCTGCAGCTCGGCACAGTCGGCAAAGGCCACGGATTCGGCAAGGCCTGCGCCGCCAAGAACCGTGCCCTGCGCATCCACCGCCACAAAGTAGGCCCGCCTGTCCGGAAAGGGCGCATAGTAGGTGCTCAGATGATCAAGCTCGGGATCAAAGTAGGCCGTCCCGGGAATGTCCAGGTGACAGGCGCGCAGGATTGTGCGGATGATGCGGGCCAGGGCGGCATCGTCGGCCGCCGACAGCGGGCGTATGGTACACTGCTCGATATCCATGCAGGGCTCCTCAGGCTTGGGGATACAGAAAAGGGACCCTGAGCATAGGGGAAAGTGCCCTGCTTTTGAAGCATATCCCCTGTGCCCAAAGGCCCCTTGTTTATCACGTTGATGTGAGTTCTGGGCTACGCGGCGGTGTTTTCTGTGTCTGTGGTCTTCGTTTCGGCGCTGTCTGCAGAGTCGCTCTAGTCAGTGGCGCTGGTCAGGGTGTCCCTTGCCCTGGCACTTTCGCTGGCTGCGGATTCCTTGCCCTGAGTCTCCTTGGCCTTTGCGTCTGCGCTGGCTGCGGCTTCCCTGGTCAGGGTATCCTGGGTCTCCTTGTCCTTTGCCCCTGAGCTGGCTGCGGGGTTCCTGGCAGGATCGTCCTTGCTGTCTGCTGATTCGGATTCCTTCCGGGTCTCCTTGTCCTTTGCGTCCGCGCTGGCTGCGGGTTCCCCGACAGGAGCGTCCTTGCTGTCTGCAGTGACTGCGCTCTGGACGTCCTTGTTCGGCGCGTCTGCGCTGGCTTCAGCTTCCTTGCTCTGGATGTCCTGGGGCTCCCTGGTCTTCCCTTCATCGCTGGCTGCGGGTTCCCCGGCAGGAGTGTCCTTGTGGTCTTCGGATTCCCTGATCAGGGTGTCCTGGGGCTCCTCGCCCTTCGCGTCTGCGCTGGCAGCGGATTCCCCGGCAGGAGCATCCTGCACCTGCGCTTCTTCTCTGGCTGTGGAGTCCCTGGCAGAATCGTCACTGTCCTTTGCGCCCGAGCTGGATTCAGGTTCCCAGGCAGTCTCCCCGGACGGCAGTTCCCTGTCCGCTTCTGTCGCTGCGTCCAGGCTCTCGAAGGAAGGGCTGGCGACCAGGGAGGCCCTGCCGCTGCCCCCGTAGACGAGCTGCATGCGCTCGATCTCTTCGGGATCGGCGCCAGCCTCTCCGGCCACGTCCCGCCACTGCGAGATGGTCTCGCGCAATGCGTCCAGACGGCTCTGTGCCTCCTGCTCCTTCAGGCGGAACATCTCGGCCATCCGCACAAACCGTGCGGCAGCAGCATCGAAGGCGCTCTCATGGAGCAGGCCCGTGCGGCAGGCGCACTCCCAGGGCAGGGACGGATCAAGGCTGCTGACAGGGGTCAGCCGCCAGCCAAAGTCCTCGTGCACAAAGCCCCAGCTGCCGGGGTCCGTGTTCGTGCCGTGCACGCAGACACTGAAGACCAGGCGGTTCCAGATTTCCTGCAGGTCTTCTCTGACACGGGATCCTTCCTGCTCCAAAACAGTTGCCATGCCGGCAAGGTCCGTGTCGGAGCATCCCCTGGCCTGCAGGAGGCTGCGTCCGGAAAGGAAGGGAATACGCTGCGCTGCGTTCCTGTCGCAGCGGCGGACAAGGAGCACATTTCGTCCTGCCACCTGCTCAAGACGGCATTCCGCAACGCGCAGCCCTGCCCTGCTGGCAAGCTCCAGGGTAACATAGTCCCAGAGGGGCCTGTCCCTCCCGTCGCCGGGAGCAGGCAGGCTTGCCACATAGAGAGTGCCATCTTCGGCGCAGACAGACACCCTGAGCCTGCTTCCGCCAAGGGAGGCTCCGGCACGAACAAGCAGGGTCACCTCCTCCAGATCGGCCGTGCCGGCAAGGAAGTGCTGCGAGGCCCGGCACAGTGCTTCCAGCTCCTGCAGGCCCGGGCACGACTCCTCTTCGGATGCGCCGGTGAAGCCTGCTCCGTCATCGGTGGAAAAGCGCAGGGCTCCCATGCGGGTTGCGTCATTGCGCAGAAAGGTCAGGGCTGCCCCCGGATCACGGGCGGAACGTCCGGACTTTCCGGTGCGGCCGCCTGCAGACCGTGCCCTTTCTGCCTGCAGTTCTTCCCTGCGCAGCAGCAGGCGCTGGCCCCATTCTCCGGGCAGGCAGTCTGCCAGGCAGAGGAAGAGACCCTCGCGCACCACGGGATGCGTATCAAAGGGCAGGTCGGGGCTCAGGGGGAAGGAGCCGGGCATCGGCAGCCAGTCGGCATCATAGCTGAAACTTGCGATGAGGCGCTCCCGGCACTGCCGGATCCAGAGTCGTCCCACACGTTCCGTGTTCTTGCGCTGGAGGTGGACGGTGTACTGTACGCTGTTACGCATGTGGTACCTCTTTTGTCTTGTGGGCTCTTCTCGGCAGACGATCCTCGTCCAGCAAAAGACCAACGGCATCGTTCCTCTGATCGGCAAGATCGTCAAAACGATCCAGCAGTCCCAGGGCGTACAGAGCCGCGACGACATTGGCGAGGCTCACGCCGCCGGAACCATTTTCGATACCGATCAGGGTGTTGCGGGAAATGCCGGCACGTTCGGCAACAACCGAACCGGGCAGACGGCGACGCACGCGGACACTGCGAAGATCGCGGCCGAACTTCTGCAGAGAGCGAAGGACATAGGCATTCTTTGCCATATCTTCCTCCAAAAGTTGCTAAAGGTTTATGGGTGTTTTTCAAGGAGGTGTCTTTCAGGCAAAGCCATGTGAACGAATTTCTAGCCTAACTCATCTAACATGTCAATAGTTCTTTTTTACTCCTGTTGATTGCTGTTTTTCCGGGATTTCCTGTCGGCTGTTCCTGCGCAGCATCCTGAGCGTTATCCAGGGATACGGCACTACATCCTGCGCAGAGCCCTCATTTCAGGCTGCCGGAGAGCAGGCGACATGAAATTGCACCCACCTCGCGACATGAAATGCACCCGTCTGGCGACAGGGATTTCACCCGTCTTGGCGTCATGAAATTGCACCCGGCGTGCCGATGGAAGGGGCTGCAAAAATGCCTTGCCCAGCATCCTGAGCGTTATCCCGGAATACGGCTCAACATCCTGCGCAGAACCCTCATTTCAGGCTGCCTGGGAGCTTGCGACATGAAAATGCACCCGCCTCGCGACAGGGATTTCACCCGCCTTGGCGTCATGAAATTGCATCCGGCGTGCCGGTGGAAGGGGCTGCAAGAATGCCTTGCCCAGCATCCTGAGCGTTATCCCGGGATACGGCTCAACATCCTGCGCAGAGCCCTCATTTCAGGCTGCCGGAGAGCAGGCGACATGAAATTGCACCCACCTCGCGACATGAAATGCACCCGTC
>DXHV01000080.1 GCA_019113165.1 Candidatus Desulfovibrio intestinipullorum | reverse complement strand
GACAACCATGTCGCCGTTTGCGGGGTTGATGCCGAACTGAACGTTGGAGCCACCGGTCTCGACACCGATTTCGCGCATGATGGCAATGCTTGCGTCGCGCATGCGCTGGTATTCGACGTCAGTCAGGGTCTGCACAGGGGCCACGGTGATGGAATCGCCAGTGTGCACGCCCATGGGATCGAGGTTTTCAATGGAGCAGACGATGACGACATTGTCGTTCTTGTCGCGCATCACCTCCATTTCCATTTCCTTCCAGCCGATGACGCTCTGCTCAATCATGACTTCGGAGACCGGACTTGCCGTGAGGCCGCGCTGGGCCACGGCTTCCAGATCCTCGAAGTTGTAGGCAATGCCGCCACCCGTGCCGCCCAGGGTAAAGGCCGGACGCACGATGAGGGGGAAGGGCAGGGTCTTTCCCAGGCGGCGCACATCGTCCATGTTGTGGGCAATGCCGCTCTGGGGCACCTTGAGGCCGATGCGTTCCATGGCTTCCCTGAACAGCTCGCGGCTTTCCGCCTTTTCGATGACGTCGGCCCTGGCGCCAATGAGCTCCACGCCGAACTTGTCCAGGACGCCGCGCTTGTAGAGCCTGAGTGCAGCATTCAGGGCTGTCTGTCCGCCCAGGGTCGGCAGGATGGCGTCCGGACGTTCCTTCTCCACAATGGCAGCCAGAGTTTCGGTCTCGATGGGCTCAATGTAGGTGGCATCCGCCATGTGCGGATCCGTCATGATGGTGGCAGGATTGGAATTGACGAGAACGACAGTGTAGCCTTCTTCTTTGAGGGCTTTGACAGCTTGGGATCCAGAGTAGTCAAATTCGCAGCCCTGGCCGATGACTATGGGGCCAGCGCCGATGACAAGGATCTTGTGCAGATCAGTGCGTTTAGGCATGAGTAATCCCGGAGGTTGAGGTGGGACAATGCGGCGTGCAGAGGAGTGGGATCAGCGCGAAAGCGCGGGTGGTTCAGACCCGAGCGGACAGGAAGGACGGGGAGGCAGGACCCTTGGTTCCTGCATGAAGAGGGGCTTGCGCCCCTTTGAGTGCAAGAGCAGTTTCGACCACTCAAAGGATCTGCGTTCCCGGCGGGGGACAAACGGGCCGCAGGCAGGTTCCGCATAAGGATATAAAACAGTTAAGTTTAGAGATCACAGCCTCAAATTGTCAAGAAGTCTGCCGAAGCCGGCGCAGGCCCTGCCTCCTGTGCCGGCACAAGAAAGAGCCCCGGGTCCTGTGCCTCCGCCTTGTGGCGGGGACACAGGACAGCCGGGGCCCTGCTGTCTTCTTTCAGGGATGGGTCAGGGCAGTGTGCAGGCTTCGGCCTTCCGCTACCTGCCTTCCTGCATGTGCTTCTTCACGGCCGCGTACTGCATGAGGCGCAGGGAGTTCAGGCGGATGAAGCCTGCGGCATCGTGGTGATCGTAGTCGCTGGCCTCGAAGGTGGCCAGTTCGGGATTGAACAGGGAGTAGGGGGAGGTACGGCACAGGGGCCAGACGCCGCCCTTGTAGAGCTTGGCGGTGACGCGGCCGGTGACGTTTTCCTGGGCCTTGTCCATGAAGGCCTGCATGGCTTCGCGCTCGGGGGAGTACCAGTAGCCGTCGTACACGGCCTCGGAGTACTTCACGGCCAGCTGATCCCTGATGGAGAGCAGGTTGCGGTCCATGCACAGGCCTTCCAGGTCCTGATGGAGGATGTAGAGGATGGTGCCGGCGGGATTTTCGTACACGCCGCGGCACTTCATGCCCACATAGCGGTTTTCCACGATGTCGCTGCGGCCGATGCCGTGGCGGCCGCCCAGCAGGGTGAGCTCGTGGATGAGTTCATAGGGGCTCATGGCCTTTCCGTTGAGGGCCACAGGATTGCCCTTCTCGAAGTCCACGGTAATGATTTCGGGTTCGCTGGGCGCTTCCTCCACGGGCACGCAGCGCTCGTGGCAGACGGGATCGGGGGCCAGACCCGGATCTTCCAGTTCGGAGCCCTCGAAGCTTGTGTGCAGCATGTTGGCGTCCATGCTGTAGCGCTTGGCGCCCTTGGAGATCGGAATGCCGTTGGCTTCGGCAAAGGCATTGAGGGCCGTGCGGCTCATGAGATCCCATTCGCGCCAGGGAGCAATGACCCTGATGGCGGGATCCAGGGCCTTGGCGGAGAATTCGAAGCGCACCTGATCATTGCCCTTGCCTGTGGCACCGTGGGCAATGGCATCGGCATTTTCCTTGTGGGCGATGTCGATGAGGGCCTTGGTGATGAGGGGACGGGCGATGGAGGTGCCAAGCAGGTACTTGTTCTCGTAGATGCCTGCGGAGCGGATCATGGGGAAGACAAAGTCTCTGGCCATCTCTTCGCGCAAATCCAGCACATAGGCCTTGCTGGCACCTGTTTTCAGGGCCTTTTCCTCAACGCCGGAGAGATCCTCGGGCTGACCCAGGTCTGCGGTGACAGTGACGACTTCACACTGATAGGTATTAATGAGCCATTTGAGAATAACAGAAGTGTCCAGGCCACCGGAGTAGGCCAGAACGACTTTTTTGACGTTTGCCATGAGACTTCCTTCAAAAAAAGCAACGATGAGGGGTTGAGGGGCATGCCGCCCCTGTGCCGGAGAGGTTGTTTGGACCTATTTCCAGAAAACCTTGATGAGGTTGGTGCCCTTGGGCGAGCTGCTCACGGCGCTGCGGTACTGGCCGGCCGTGATGATCACGCAGTCCCCCTTGCGGAACTCGGGGTTGTGCTGGATGAAGTCCTCGGAGCGGTAGAGGTGGCTCGGTTCCACTTCGGGCTCGTCCACAAGGACAGGGGTGACGCCCCAGGAATAGTTGAGGTACTTGACCGCGGTCTTTTCCGTGGTGAGGGCGTAGATGCGCTGGGGCGGACGGCAGCTGGCCACCTTGCGGGCGCTGGCGCCGGAGAGAGAGTGGATGACAATGGCCGAGGCGCGGGCCTTCTGCGCAAGCAGGCAGGCGGAGTAGGCCAGGAAGGAGGGAATGCCGCGACTCTCGCCGGGCTCTTCCAGCCTGTGGCGCTCGTCCAGGATGCGTTCGGCCTCGTCGGTGATGCGGCGCATGTACTGCACTGTTTCCACGGGGAAGTTGCCCATGGCCGTCTCTTCGGAGAGCATGACGCAGTCGGCGCCGTCCAGCACGGCATTGGCCACGTCCGTGGTCTCGGCGCGGGTGGGCGAGGGCGAGTTCACCATGGAGAGCAGCATCTGCGTGGCCACGATGACGGGCTTGGAGGCATTGTTGCAGGCCTTGATGATCTGCTTCTGAATGGAAGGGAGCTTGGGCAGGGGGCATTCCACGCCCAGGTCGCCGCGGGCCACCATGACAATGTCCGTCTCGGCCAGGATGCCGGGCAGGTTGTTCACTGCGGCCTCGCGTTCCAGCTTGACGCAGATGGGCACGGGCCTGAGGCTGTGGGAGGCAATGAGCTCCTTGGCCTCGCGTACGTCGTCGGCAGTCTGCACGTAGGACATGGCCACGGCGTCCACGCCCAGGCGGATGCCGTCCAGCAGGTCCTTCTTGTCCTTTTCGGTCAGGGCACGCATGCGCGTGGTCTTGCCGGGCAGGGCCAGACCCTTGCGGGAGGTGACAAGGCCGGAGTTCTTGGCCTGCAGGACAATGCGGTCATCGGCGCGGCGTTCCATCACAATGAATTCCAGGCCGCCGTCGGCAAGCACCAGACGGTCGCCGGGCACGAGACTGTCCAGGACAATCTGGTGATCAAAGGGCAGGTAGGGCATTTCGTCGCAGTACTGGGCCGTGGTGCCCAGCAGAAGCTGCATGCCCTGTTCCACATGGATGCTGTCTTCCTTGATTTCGCCAAGGCGGATCTTGGGGCCGGAGAGATCCTGCATGATGGTGAGCGGGATTCCGATTTCCTGTTCAATGGCCCGGATGGACTTGATGATGTCTACAAAATCCTTGGCAGAACCATGGGAAAAATTGAGGCGGAAAATGCGGGCACCGGCCAGGGCCAGAGCCTTGATTTTCTCGGGTGTATTGGACGAAGGGCCAAGGGTGGCAACAATTTTGGTCTTGTTCATGGAAAGCAGCGGCGCAACGACCAGGGCCTGCGCCTCCTCCTTGCAGCAAGTCTTCTTGCGGAAATGAAAAATCGTAATGAAAGGCTGTCGGGAAAATTTGTCAGAAACGGCACACATCCAGGTGATCCGCCTGCACTCTGCCGTGACGGGGTTCATGTCCGGTTCCTGTGAAAAGAGGGCGCTGTGCGGCGGGCAGGCTTCAGGGGCCGATATGATGTGCTGAAGATGTGAAGAACAGAGGAAAAAAGAACGACAAATGAATGAACTTTGGGCAGTGTTTACCCTGCTTTCTTGGGGCTGTCCAGCTTGTCCGGGGGCGCAATTTCTGTCATTTCTTGGGGCTGGCCCCCGGCCCTGCCTCCCCGGATCTTCCTGGGAGCTGCCTGACAAAAGAGACGCAGATGCCAAGGAGATGTCTTATGAACATAGTCGTACTGGACGGATATACCCTCAATCCCGGGGACAACCCCTGGACGCCCCTGGAAGAGCTGGGCTCGTTCACGGTCCACGATCGCACAAGCCCCGAGGACGTGGTGGAGCGCGCCCTGCCGGCCGAGGTGCTCATTACCAACAAGACAAGGCTTACCGCGGAGATTCTGGACAAACTGTCAGGCTTGCGCTGCATCGGCATCCTGGCCACGGGCTATGACGTGGTGGATGTGGCCCATGCAGGACGCCTCGGCATTCCTGTCCTCAATGTGGTCAACTACGGCGCAGAGGCCGTGGCCCAGCAGACCATGGCCCTGCTCCTCGAACTCTGCCGCTGGCCGGCCCTGCACGATCAGGCCGTGCGCGCCGGCGAGTGGAACAGCTGCCCGGACTTCTGCTTCTGGAAGACCCCGCAGGTGGAGCTGACAGGCAGGGTCATGGGCATTGTGGGCTTTGGCACCATTGGCCGCAGGGTCGGGGCCCTGGCCCATGCCTTCGGCATGCAGATCGTGGCCGCCTCGGCCAGGCGTTCCGGGGAAGAACTGGCCAGGGCGGCCACGGATCCGGGCTACCCGGTCCGCTATGCCGATCTGGACGATCTCTTGAAGGTGGCCGATGTCCTCTCCCTGCACTGCCCGCTCTCCGAGGCCACCAGGCATCTTATTAATGAAGCGAGCCTTTCGAAAATGAAGCAGGGTGCCTTCCTCCTCAACCTGGCCAGAGGCCCCCTTCTGGACGAGGAGGCCGTGGCCGCGGCTCTGAAGGACGGACGTCTGGGCGGCCTTGGCGCGGACGTGGTGTCCAGCGAACCCATCAGCAGGGACAATCCCCTGCTCTCAACCCCCAGGACCGTCATCACGCCCCACATTGCCTGGGCCAGCCTGCCGGCCCGCCAGAACATCATCCGCATCCTTGCCGACAATATCCGCGCCTGGAAGGAGGGAGAGCTCCGCAGTGTAGTGAACGCGCAATGGCTGGCCACACAACGCTGAGCCGTGTCTGGCAGAGTACCTGACAGGAGCTGACAGGGGGCTGGAAGCGCAGGTTCCCTCAAGTCCCTCCTCAGGCCTGTCTGGATCCCTTTTTTCTGTCCTTTTCATGCCCCGCAGGGTGTCCCATGGCCCTGCAGGGCCTTTTTTGTGCCCTCATGCAGGGCAGAGCCATGGCAGGGAAAAGGGGCAAAAACGGGCGGGATTCCGCAAGTCTTCAGGCTGGTGGAAAAAAGTGGCAAATTGTGACGAAAGATGGTAGTTCCTGCCCAAGCAGGAGGAAGCAGGTGGCAGTTCGCAAACTCTTCACCAAAAGCTCGCAGCGCAGTCTGGACGACAAGGGCCGGCTCATGCTGCCCGCCGCCTTCCGGGAGGCCCTGACAGCAGAGAGCGGCGGCACGTTCTGGCTGACCTGCCTCTACGGCCGTCTGGTGGCCTACCTGCCCGACGAGTGGGATGCCCTGGTGGAGGAACTCTACAGGATACCTGCCCCGTCGCCGGCCCTGGTGCGCTTCTGCGCCAAGGTCGTAGGCCTTGCCGAGGAACTCTCCTGCAACAGGCAGGGCCGGGTGCGCATTCCCCAGCCTCTGCTGAAAGAGGCCGGCATTGCCGTCACTGCGGGCGCAGGCGCCCAGGTCATGGTCATCGGCATGTACTCGCGCTTCGAGATCTGGGATCTGGAACGCTTCAATGCCATTGACACGGGCGACGTGTCCGCCGAACTGGCCGCCAAGGGCCTGAGCATCGGCCTCTAGCCTGTCCCCGAGCCTGCCTGTGAACCTGGCCTCTGAGCCCAAAACTCCTCTCTGCCGTTCCTGTCCCTGAAGTTCTGCCTGATTTTCCAGGGATGCTGTCCTGAAGGATGCTGTCTTGTCTGACACGGAAAAATCCATAGCCGACCGCCATATTCCCGTCCTGTGCAACGATGTCGTGCACGTTTTTGCCCCGCTCTTTGCCTCCGGTTCCAGCGAGGTCCGTCTTCTGGACGGAACCCTGGGCCTGGGAGGCCACAGCGAGGCTCTTTTGTCTGCATCGCCCTCCTGCCGCATCCTGGGCCTGGACAGGGACACAGAGGCCCTGGCCCTGGCCAGGGAGCGCCTGTCGCCCTTTGCCGACAGGTTCTCCACGCAGCATGCCTGCTTTGGCACCTGCGCCGAGGCTCTTGACCGGATGGGCTGGGATCGCATTGACGGCGCCCTCATCGACATAGGCGTCTCCTCCCTGCAGCTGGACGAGGGAGAGCGCGGCTTCAGCGTGCGCAGCGACGGTCCCCTGGACATGCGCATGGACGCTCACGCCCCGCGCACTGCGGCCGACATCGTGAACACGGCGGACGCGGCCACCCTGCGCGAGATCATCGCCACCTATGGCGAGGACCCCATGGCCGCCCGCATTGCCAGAGCCATCTGCAGCGCCAGGGAACGGGGGCCCATCACCACCACGGCCGGGCTTGCGGCCCTGGTGGAGCAGGCCTATCCCCAGGTCTGGCGTGCCAAATCCCGCCACCATCCGGCCACCAGGACCTTTCAGGCCCTGCGCATGGTCGTCAATGACGAGCTGGGCGAACTGGAGCGCTTTCTGAAAAGTATTCTGGCCCGGCTTGCCATTGGCGGCAGGCTCTGTGTCATCACCTTCCACTCCCTGGAGGACCGCCTGGTCAAGAAGACCATGAAGGAGTGGAGCCAGGGCTGTCTGTGCCCGCCCCATGTGGACGTGTGTCGCTGCCACCACGTGCCCGAGGTGCGCCTGCTCACGAAAAAGCCCGTGACAGCCACGGCCGGAGAGCTTGCCCGCAATCCCAGGGCCAGTTCCGCCAAGCTGCGGGCCTGCGAGAAGCTCTGCGACTGGCAGGGCGAGCGCCCCTGACACGCGCACAGGGGCCTGAATGCCCTGGCTGCATGAGAAGGATCACCTGGCGGCACCTGGCGGATCGCCTGATATTGTCGAAACGGACCACAGGGAAGAGCATCGCAAGGGAAACGGGAATGGACGAGCACATGAGGGAAGAGCAGCCCGTACAGGGCACTGTGCCAAAGGGCACACCGACGGACGCGTCCGGGAAGGTTTCGGGTGCGCAGGAACACGGCGTGCCAGAGACCGAACCGGGTACCGGAGAGCGGCCCGGTGATCGTGCTCAGGCCGCGGCCCGGGATGGCGGCCATGCCGGGAACGCCGGGGCCGTGTCCGACGATCTGTTCGGTGCGGCGTCCAATGATCCCTCCCATGATTCCTCTCACGACACGTTTGCACAAGGTGCTGCCCGGGTCAGTCAGAGGAGTCAGACCAGGCCCCATCCCCACCGTTCCCTGCGCAGCCAGCTTGCCGAGGGAATGGACCGCATGTCGAAAAAGCCCTTCCTGCAGGGCAAGACCTGGTCCTTTCTCCTCTCCGTCAACATTCTCATGGCCGTGGTGCTCTCCTTTATTCTGGTCTGGGTGAGCATTGAGCGCATGGATATCAATTACTTCATCAATCTGGAACGCAGCAGGCTCAGGGAAAAGCAGTCCCTGCACGGCAAGCTGGAAGTGGAGAAGGAGCGCCTGCTCTCGCCCTACGAGCTGCGGCTCAAGGCCGAGAAGCTGGGCATGAAGGCTCCGGCTCCGGGCCAGATCCGCCGCATGGACTTGTCGAGCCGTGTACCAGGTCGTGTCCAGGGAGGCAGTTCCGGCAGCAGCAGGGGCTCCCGCTAGCAGGCTTTCCTCCTTTTGCCTGAACGTTTGCGTCGTTTCCTTTCTTTTCACCGGTTGTGCCGCCAGACAGGCGAGGTCCTGTCTCAAGGCAGGAGCGTGCATGGGTCTTTTCTTCAGAAAAAAGCAGGCCAGGGACAGGGCCGTACAGCAGGCTGCCCCTGCAGCCCCTGAAGCCGGGTCTGCGGGCGAACATCAGAACCTGAAGGCCAGGCCCGTCTCCGCGGCCACCCAGCCCTCCACCCTCTCGCGCCAGAGCCAGCCTGCCGAGAACAACACCAAGGCCCGTCAGGCCCAGGCCCAGGCCCAGGCCGAAGACGAGGCAGCTGCCGCTGCTTCTGCCTCGTCCGCCGCTGCAGCGCCCGAAGAGCCGAAGCGCTCCTTCCTGGATCGCCACTTTCCAGGCGTGGACTGGTGCATGGTGCGCATCCGTTTCGTGTTCGCCCTCTTTCTCATCGGCTTTGTGGGGCTGTGGTGTCGGGCCTGGTACCTGCAGATGATTGCCGGCCCGCGCCTTGCCGAATACGCCAGGCGCCAGCACATCACCTCCGAGCTCGTCACCGGCAAGCGGGGCATGATCCTGGATCGCGACGGCCAGGTGCTGGCCCGCAGCGTGGAGGCTCTCTCCGTCTATGCCAATCCGGGCGAGATCAGCGACCATCTGACAACGGCCAATACCCTGGGTCCCATCCTGGGCATTGCGCCGCAGAAGCTCTATGACCAGCTCTCCCAGACAAGGCGCCAGTTCCTCTGGCTCAAGCGCAAGGTGGACGACTATACGGCCGATGCGGTGCGCAGGGCACGGCTGCCCGGCATAGGCCTCTCCAAGGAATACGAGCGCGTCTATCCCTTCAAGCACATGGCAGGCCAGCTGCTGGGCTTCGTGGGCTATGATGACAAGGGGCTGGAGGGCCTTGAGCGCGCCATGAATTCGCGTCTGGCCTCGTCGCCCATGCGCCAGACCGTGCAGAGGGACGCCACGGGCCGGCGCTTCTACATGCGCAGGGAAGGGGAGGAGGATCCCCACGGCGACGACATACAGCTGACCCTGGACGTCCAGATGCAGTTCTTTGCCGAGGAGGCCGTAGCCCGGGTGGTGCGCGAGGAAAAGGCCCGCTGGGGCGGCGCCCTGGTTGTCCATGTGCCTACCGGCGAAATCCTGGCCTGGGCCCAGTACCCCTTCTTCAACCCCAACAATTTCCGCTCCTCCAGGCCCGAGCTCTACCGCAACCGCCTGGCCCAGGATGCCCTGGAGCCCGGCTCCACCTTCAAGCCCCTGGTGCTGGCCGCAGCCATGCAGGAGCGCCAGGTGAGCCGCAGCACCATCATCGACTGCGAGGAGGGGCGCTGGGAAACCAAGTACGTGACCATCCGCGACACCTCGCGCCGGGGCAAAATCCCCGTGTACAAGGTGCTGCGCTACTCCTCCAACATCGGCATGGCCAAGATTGGCCTCATGATGGGCAATCAGACCATGTACCGCTACCTGCACAGGCTGGGCTTCGGCGAGCGCACCAATGTGCCCGTGGCCGAGAACAGGGGCATACTGCGCAAGCCCAGGGACTGGAGCGAGGTGGACTGCATGTCCATTTCCTTTGGCCAGGGCGTGTCCGTCACCGGCCTGCAGATGGCCCAGGCCTACCTCACCCTGCTCAACAACGGCATCAAGAAGAACCTTGTGCTTGTGAAGGGGCATCAGCAGTCCGAGGAACGGGTGCAGATCTTTGCCGAGTCCGTGGCCAGGGACGTGCAGCGCATGATGCGCGACGTGGTGGAGGAAAAGGACGGCACAGGCCGCAGGGCCGCCATTCCCGGCATTTCTGTGGCCGGCAAGACCGGCACGGCCCAGAAGGCGGACGTCAAGTCCGGCTCCTACGGATCCAAGCGCATGGCCTCCTTTGTGGGCTTCCTGCCGGCCGAGAACCCCCGCTACCTCATCCTGGTCTTCATCGACGAGCCCCAGCACACGCAGTACGGCGGCATCATCGCCGCCCCTGTCTTCAGGGAAATAGCCGAGCGCGCCCTGGCCTATGCGGGCATTCTCTCGCCCCAGGGCAAGGGGGGCACGATCAGGGCCGAAGCCCGGAAGGCCGGCGAGCTGCAGGTGCGCGGCCTCAAGATGTCGGGTCTGGACTCGCCCTTTGTGCGCAAAAAGCAGCAGCCTGCACAGGCTCTCTCCAAAAGCCAGCGGGCCGAGCTCAGCAACAGGCCGGCCAGCACGGCCGATGCCCTGCGCCTGCCGGGCCACCTGGCCAGGCCCTCGGCCACGGTGCCCGATGTGACGGGCAAGACGCTGCGCAATGCGGTGGAGCTCTTTGCCAGGGCCGGCATCGTGCCGGAGCTCAAGGGCGAGGGCATGCGCGTGGTGCGCCAGAGTCCGGCCGCAGGCAGTCCCTGGCCCGAAGAAGGCCGGGAAGGCGGGGAAGGGCCGCGCTACATCCTCTGGCTGTCCGACTAGAGCGGACAGCCGGAACGAGTATCAGGACTGGTCGCCGGAATCGGCCGGGCCCTTCCCGAAAGAGCCGCATCATCATTTCATTTTCATTTTCATTTTGCCCATTGTCACCCGGCTTGCAGGGACCGCTGCCGGTCCCTGCGGGGCGGCCATTCTTGAGGAGTTTTTGTCGTGATCAGGGAACTTTCCTACGGAGCCCTGCGCAAGCAGGTTGGTCTGGGGCTGGCCGTCACGGCCGATTCGCGGACCGTGCAGACGGGCTGCGTCTTTGTAGCCGTACAGGGGGCCAGCGAGGATGGCACACGCTACGTGAGCCAGGCCGTCGAGAAGGGAGCGGGCTTTGTGCTGCTGGCCGAAACCCTGCGCGATTCCGAGCTTGCCCGATCGGCGGAAGATCAGGGCGCCTGCTGCGTCTTTCACGAAAATCCCCGCTACGCGCTCTCCGAGCTTGCCAGCGATCACTACCACACTCTGACCACGCCCCTCACCATCCTGGCCGTGACCGGCACCAACGGCAAGACCACCTGCGCCTATCTGCTGGAGCAGCTCTTTTCTGCCATGGGCAAGAAAGTGGGCGTGCTTGGCACCGTGAGTTACCGCTGGCCCGGCCACTGCGAGCCTGCGCCCCTGACCACGCCAGGCCCCCTGGAAGTGCACGCCTCCCTGGCCGCCATGGCCAGTGCCGGCGCCGAAGTCTGCATCATGGAAGTCTCCTCCCATGCCCTGGCTCAGGACAGGGTGCGCCACGTGCCCTTTGCCGGTGCCTGCTTCACCAATCTCACCCAGGATCATCTGGACTTCCACGGCAACATGGAAGACTACTTTGCCGCCAAGGCCCTCCTCTTCACGCAGACGCCCAAGCTGACCAAGGCCGTGGCCACCAATGCCGAGGACGCCTACGGTCTGCGCCTGCAAAAGCTCTGTCCCCAGGCCTGGACCTACGGCTTTTGTCCGGCACCGGCCGGCTGCGATCCGGCCCGCCACCTGCAGGCCGAGCTGCTTGAGCATGGCACCTCCGGCGTGGGCATACGCATGCATGCGGGCGATCGCACCTGGGAGCTGCACTCCCCGCTCATCGGCCGCTTCAATGCCGACAACCTGCTCACCGTGCAGGCCCTGGGCCTGGCCTTAGGCATTACGGATTTTCAGGCCCTGGAAGGCTTTGCCGGCGTGCCCGGACGCCTGGAGCGCGTGGACAATGCCAGGAACCTGCACGTCTTTGTGGACTATGCCCATACTCCGGACGCCCTGGTCAACGTGCTGCAGGCCCTGCGCGGCGCTGGCTTCAAGCGCATAGTCACGGTTTTTGGCTGCGGCGGCAACAGGGATCGGGCCAAGCGTCCCCTCATGGGCGAGGCCGTGGCCCGCTATTCCGACGTGGCCGTGCTCACCTCGGATAATCCGCGCTTTGAAAAGCCGGCCGACATCCTGGCCGACGTGATGCCGGGGCTCGCGACCGCAAAGGAAGTTCTGGTGGACGAGGACAGGGCTTCGGCCACGGCAAAGGCTCTGGAGCTCCTCGGTCCCGACGACTGCCTGCTCATTGCCGGCAAGGGCCACGAGGACTATCAGATTGTCAACGGCGTCAAGCGCCACTACAGCGATCAGGAAACCGTGCGCACGCTGCTTGGGGCCTGAGGACAGGGGCCTGCCCTCAGGCCCCAAGCAGACGCAGGCAGACCTGCCCCAGACAGGCCTGCCCCGGACAGTCCTCGGACGTTCCGCAAGGACAGTATTCGGTTTTTTCAAGAGTGAATCAGGGGAGAGCATGCAACTTGATGTGCAAACCATAGCCGGGCTGACCGGGGCACGAATCACGGGATCGTCCACACAGGCCGTGCTTGGAGCGGAGATCGATTCGCGCAGGGTCCGGCCCGGAGACCTTTTTGTCTGTCTGCCGGGCACAAGGGTGGACGGCCACGATTTTGCCCTGAAGGCCTGCGAGCAGGGCGCTGCAGCCCTGCTGGCCACAAGGGATCTGCCCGAGGTGGAAAGAAGCTGGCCGGACCGCGCCATCCTCGTTGTGCCCGATGCCCAGGAGGCCCTCATTGCCGTGGCGCGCCATGTGCGGGCGCAGTTTCGGGGCACGGTCATAGGGCTCACCGGCACGGCCGGCAAGACCACGGTCAAGGAATGGCTTTCCTGCGTGCTTGGCCAGTCGGGCAGCGTGGCCAGGACCGAAGGCAATTTCAACAATCAGCTGGGGCTGCCCCTGACCATCTGCAGGGCAGGCGGCCAGGAAGACTTCTGGGTCGTCGAGGCCGGGGTGAGCCATGCGGGCGACATGGAGCTTCTGGCAGGCATCCTGCGCCCGGATCTTGGCATTGTCCTCAATGCAGGCACAGGCCACACCGAGGGCCTGGGTGACAAGGGCGTTGCCTGGCACAAGACGCGCATGTTCACCCTGCTCAATGTGGGCGGATCGGCCCTGACCTGCGCAGACTATCCCGATCTTAAGGAGCAGGCCAGGGAGGCCTGTGCTGCCTCCGGTGCCCCGCTCCTTTTCTTCTCCGTGGCCGAAACGGCCGAGGAGTACAGGACACGAACAAGCGATCCCGAAATCGCCTGCGTGGCCTGGCAGGAGCGGCCTGGCATGTGCCATGTCAGGGTGCGCTTCAGAGAAGACGTGCGCGAGATCACCCTGAAGCTGCCCATGAACGGTCATGCGGCCGTGGAAAACTGTGCCTGCGTGGCCCTGGCCTGCGTACTGGTGCACCAATCCCTCGCTGCCCTGGACCATCTGGAGGCGGGCCTTGGCAGCGCCCGTGTGCCGGACCACCGCTTTGCCTGCACGCGCACGGGCAACAGCGTGCTCATTGACGACAGCTACAATGCCAACCCCCTGTCCATGCACCGCATGCTTGATGCGGCCATGGATGTGAGCGTGCGGGAGGGCCGGCCCCTGGCCGTCCTCTTGGGCAGTATGGGCGAGCTTGGCTCGGAGGCTGCCCGTGCTCACAGAGAGCTTGGGCAGCATCTGGCGGCCTTGCGCCCGGCCTTTGTGCTCTGGAAGGGCGACTGGCAGGACGAGGTGCGCGAGGGCCTTGGCGACGGCATTCCCTTTGCGGTCTTTGCCGGCGAGGAGGACCTTGAGCACGCCCTGAAAACCCTGCTCACCGACGATAGGCGCAGGCAGGGCATCACCCTGCTCTGCAAGGGCTCACACAGCAACCAGCTCGAAAAGGCCGCCAGTCTCTGCCTGAGCCTGCTCGCCTGAGGACATCATGCTCTACCATCTTCTCTACCCCCTGGCCGACACCTGGTCCGCCTTCAACGTCTTCCGCTACATCACCTTCCGCTCCATGGGCGCCCTCATCACGGCCATGGTGCTCATGGTGATCTTCGGCCCCTGGTTCATCAACTTCCTGCACCGCATCAAGTGCGGCCAGTACATTCTCTCGGATGTGAAGGCCCATGCGGCCAAGGCCGGCACGCCCACCATGGGCGGCCTCATGATCATGGCCTCGCTCATCGTGAGCCTGCTTTTGTGGGCCGATCTCTCCAACAGCTACATCTGGCAAATCGTGCTTGTCTTCGTGGGCTACGGCCTTGTGGGCTTCTGGGACGACATCACCAAGCTGCGCCACCACGAGAACAAGGGCATCTCCCCGCGGGCCAAGATGGGCGGCCTCATTGTCATCGCCTGCATAGCCATGGCCCTGCTGTACTCGGATCCCTCCTATTCTACCAATCTCTCCATCCCCTTCTCCAAGGAATGGGCTCCGGATCTCGGGCTGCTCTACATTCCCTTCGGCATCCTTGTCATGGTCTCCTCGGCCAATGCCGTGAACCTGACTGACGGCCTGGACGGCCTGGCCATAGGCCCCACCATCGTGGCCGGTGTGGTCTTTGCCATCTTTATCTACATCACTGGCAACATACGCCTGACGCAGTACCTCTTTCTGCCCTACATTCCCGGCATGGGCGAGGTGACGGTCTTCTGCGCGGCCCTCATCGGCGCCAGCCTGGGCTTCCTCTGGTTCAATGCCTATCCGGCCCAGGTCTTCATGGGCGATGTGGGCTCCCTGAGTCTTGGCGGTACCCTGGGCTTTCTGGCCCTGCTCTGCAAGCAGGAATTTCTCCTGGCCGTGGTGGGCGGCCTCTTTGTGGTGGAAACGCTCTCCGTCATCCTGCAGGTGAGTTACTTCCGCTGGACCGGCGGCAAGAGAATCTTCCGCATGGCGCCCCTGCACCACCATTTCGAGCTCAAGGGCATCCCCGAGTCCAAGATCATCATCCGCTTCTGGATTACCTCCATCATCCTCGGGCTGGTGGCCCTGTCCACCATCAAGCTGCGCTGACGCACTCGGCTCGGCACCATGCTCTTTGAAGTTTCTAGTATAGCGTTCTATAAGTTCGTTAATAGGCAAAGAAATTCCTACAATATGGTGGAAAATGGATTTTTCCCAATCCAGACTTGTTAACGAACTTCAAAAACAAAATACTAGAGCCTGCTGTTTCTTATTTTTTTGTGGAGTCCTGTCATGTCCATCATGCCGCTGTGTCCCCTGACTGCCACCCTTGCTCCTGAACACGATCCAGGTCCTTCTCCGTCCCTGCTGCCCGCCCGGGGTGACAAGGCCGTGGTCATCGGTTCGGGCCGATCGGGCCGGGCCGCTGCCAGGCTGCTGGCCCGCATGGGCGCCAGGGTCCATCTTCTGGAGGCCAGCGCAGACCACCTTGATGACAGCGTGGCCGCGGAGCTTGCCGAACTGAACGTGACCGTGGAGCTCGGCGCCCACAGGCCGGAACAGTTTCAGGATGCCCGTTTCGTGATTCCGAGCCCGGGCGTGCCCCTGCGCACCATTTTCTCTCTCATGAACCTGCCGGTCACGGCCCCCCTTGAGCGAGCAGGCGGCCCCTGCATCCTGGCCGAGACAGAGCTTGCCTTCCGCTGCCTGCAGGGCGAGAAGGTGCTGGCCGTCACCGGCACGAGCGGCAAGACGACCACCGTGCACCTCATGACGGCCATGCTGGAGGCGGCTGGAAAGAAGGTCTGTCTGGCCGGCAATGTAGGCACCCCGCTCTCGGAGTACATCCTCTCCGGCGGCGGTGCCGGGGTGGTGGTCCTGGAAATATCGAGCTTCCAGCTGCAGACCTGTCTGCGGCTCCACCCCCATGTGGCCGTGCTCATGAACATTACCCCAAACCATCTGGACTACCACGAGGACATGGCCGAGTACACGGCAGCCAAGATGCGCCTCTTTGCCTGCCAGAGCGGGAACGATCTGGCCCTGGTGCCCGAAGAGTGGCAGGGAACCTACCGCGAGGCCGGCTACAGAGCGCGGGTCCTTGCGCCCAGGGCCTGCGGGCGCTTCCCGCAGACCCGGCTGCTCGGGCCCCACAATGCCCTCAATGCCGAGATTGCCTGGCAGGCCGTCTCGCCCCTGGGTGTGAGTCTTGAGGACGCCCGCAGGGCAGTGGCCGATTTTTCGCCCCTGCCGCACAGGCTGGAACAGGTTGCGGAGAAAGGCGGCGTGCTCTATGTCAACGACTCCAAGTGCACGACCCTCTCCTCTCTGGAAACGGCCCTCAAGGCCATGGACCGGCCGGTACTGCTCTTGTGCGGCGGCCACTTCAAGGGCGGCGATCCCCATGTCCTGGACGACCTCATCAAGGAGAAGGTGCGCTGCATAGCAGGCTTCGGGGACGCCAGAGAGGTCTTCCTGCCCGCCTGGGGGGGGCTTGTGCCCATGCAGTGGTTTGCCACCCTCAAACCCGCCGTGCACTGGCTCCATGAACAGGCGCGATCTGGCGACGTCATTCTGCTCTCTCCGGCCACGGCCAGCTTTGATCTCTACCGGGGCATGGCCTACCGGGGCGCCGACTTCAAGGCCATTGTGGGAGAACTGCAGTGAGTTTTCTGTTCGGGAAAAAGAAACAGACCCGGAACGCCCCCCAGAACGAGAACGCGGCCGGGACTGGGCAGGGCCAGGTCCCGGGCGAAGGCCCTGTGCCGTCTGAAGCATTCGGGAAAGCCCCCGAGCCCGCGGCACGCAACGTGCTGCGCACGGACGAGGAGCCTGCGGACTTTTCCTCTCCGCTGCTGGCAGCCCAGGGCAGTCCGGGCGGCAGTCCTGTCAACGCGCCGGCCGATGCGGGCCAGGCTGCCCAGGCAGCCGCAGCCTCTGCCGTTTCCGGAGACGAGGGGCGCGGGGAGCAGGATGCAGCACGTCCCCAGGCCCAGGACGCAGCCCAGGCCGGCAGGCCTGGCCGCGGCATCCTGGACGCCGATGCGGACGAGAGCGGCAGTATTGACTGGTGGCTCTTCGTGCTCATGGTCATGCTCCTGGGCATAGGCCTTGTCATGGTGCTCTCGGCAAGCGGCATCGTGGCCGAGAGCTCCTATGGCGACAAGTACTACTACTTCAAGAAGCAGCTCGTCTTTGCCGGCATAGGCGGCGTGGGCCTGTGCTGTGCAGCCCTGCTGCCGCGGCGCCTGCTCTACCGCCTGCACTATCCGCTGCTCTTCGTCGTGCTCTTTCTGCTCCTGCTCACGCTCTCGCCCCTGTCGCCGTCCATCAATGGCGCCCACCGCTGGATCCGGGTGGGGCCCGTGAACATACAGCCCATGGAGTTCGTGAAGATTGCGCTGGCGCTCTATCTTGCCTATTACATGAGCGAGAAGCAGGAACTGGTGAAGACCTTCACCCGCGGCGTGCTGCCGCCCTTCGGCGTGACACTGCTCTTCTGCTGTCTGCTGCTCCTGCAGCCGGATTTTGGCAGCGCCGTCGTTCTTGCGCTCATCCTCTTCTTCATGTGCCTTGCCGGCGGCACGCGCTTTCTGTATCTCATCCTGGCCTTCATCATGACCATTGTGCTGGGCGTGCTCCTGGCCATCTTCGAGCCCTACCGCATGCGCCGGCTCATGGCCTTCCTGGATCCCTTTGAGGATGCCCACAACACGGGCTATCAGCTCGTGCAGTCCCTCCTTGCCATAGGATCGGGCTCCTTCTTCGGGGTGGGCATGGGCGCCAGCCGTCAGAAGATGTTCTACCTGCCCGAAGCGCACAACGATTTCATCATGGCGGTGCTGGCCGAGGAAATGGGCTTTGTGGGCGTGAGCGTGGTCATGCTGCTCTTCCTCTTCTTCTTTTACCGCTGCTACCTCATCATCCGGGGCCAGGACGATCTGCGCGCCCGCTACACGGCCTTTGCGCTCACCTGCATCATCTGCCTGGGCTTTCTGCTCAACCTGGCCGTGGTCATGGGAGTGGCGCCGCCCAAGGGTGTACCCATGCCGTTTTTGAGCTATGGCGGCTCCAACCTGGTGGCCACCATGATCAGCGTGGGCCTGCTGCTCAATTTTTCCCGTACGGCCCAAATGCCGCACTGACGCCGTACAGGCGCCGCACAGACGGCCGTACTGATCAGGCCACCCGAACAGGGCTGCGCCTGGTCCTCCTCCTTTCGTCTGCCAGCGGCAGTGGATCGGTCCCCTTCTGGGGGAACAGGCCCCGCACGGCACGACGTTTTTTCTGGTTTTTCCTCAATCTCCCGGGCTGCGAGCTGCGATAGGCGATCGCAACGCTGCGCCCCGGGGGCTTGCGAGCCCCGTTTTGTCGCGGGCTCCTGTCTGCAACTTTTCTAACAGCATAGGCAAAAGTTTGTGAAACGCGTCCTTCTCACAACCGGTGGCACAGGCGGCCATATCTTTCCGGCCCTGGCTGTCGCCGAAGAACTGCGCCGTCAGTTCGACAATATAGACATTCTCTTCATGGGATCGAGCACCGGTCCCGAAAAGGCCCTGGCCGAAAAGGCCGGCCTCTACTTCGAGGGGCTGCCCGTGAGCGGCTTCCTTGGCAAGGGAGCGAAGGCCGTGGCCTCCATGGCTAGGCTTGTCCTTGCCCTGCCAAAGGCCTACAGGATCATCAAGGCCTTTGCTCCGGAATGTGCCGCAGGCTTTGGCGGCTATGCCTCCTTTGCGCCCCTGTGCGTTGCCAGGGCCCTGCGCGTGCCCTCCATCCTGCACGAGCAGAACGCCATTGCCGGCGTGAGCAACAGGCTGGTGTCCAGATTCTGCGACCGCATCTGTACCTCCCTGCCCGAAACCTCGGGCTTTGACGAGCGTCAGGTGGTGCAGACCGGCAACCCCGTGCGCCGCAGCATCATTGGCCTGGGCATGGGGCAGCGCACCTTTGCCGGCAGGAACGTGCTGGTGGTGGGCGGATCCCAGGGCGCCCATGCCCTCAACATGTACATGGTCGAGATCCTGCCCAGGCTCAAGGAGCACGGCATCGAGGTCTGGCATCAGACCGGCGTGCAGGACGAGGAAATGGTGCGCAGGGCCTATGCCGAGCAGGGCATGGGACACTGCCGGGTCTCTGCCTTCATTGACAACATGGCCCAGGCCTATGCCTGGGCAGACCTGGCCCTGTGCCGCGCCGGTGCGAGCACAGTGAGCGAGCTCTGTGCGGCCGGTCTGCCGTCGGTGCTGGTGCCCTATCCCTATGCCATCCACGATCACCAGACCTTCAATGCCCAGACCCTGGTCAAGGCCGGCGCAGCCAAGCTCTTTGCCCAGAAGGATCTGACAGGCGACGTGCTCTTCGGCGCCCTCTACACCCTCTTGAGCGCGCCCCAGACCCTGGACTCCATGTCCAAGTCCGCGCTCTGCCTGGCAAGCCACGATGCGGCCGCCAACGTGGTGCGGCAGATGCAGGAGGCCTGGACGGATCGCAGGGAGCAGAAGAAGGCCCGCGGCTGAAGGCTGCTCAAAAAGTCGGGCTCGTGAAGTCCGGTTCGCTGAGGACAGCTTCGTCAGATTCGTACAAATTCGTGAAAACGGAATCGTCAAGGACAGGCAAGCGTTGCTAGCAAGAAGAGCCTCTTTGAAGGAGAAGGCGTGAACAGTCGTATCAAGCATATTCACATGGTTGGCATTGGCGGAGCGGGCATGTGCGGCATAGCCGAGGTGCTCCTGAACATGGGCTACACGGTCACGGGATCGGACATGGCGGACTCGCCCAATGTGCGCCGCCTGCGCGACATGGGCTGCACAGTGCACATAGGCCATGCTGCCGAGCATGTGGGCACGGAACAGGTTCTGGTCAAGTCCACGGCCATCAGTGACGACAATCCCGAGGTGGTGGAGGCCCGTCGTCTGGGCATCCCCGTCATTCCCAGGGCCGAGATGCTGGCCGAGCTCATGCGCCTGCGCCAGGGCATTGCCATTGCCGGCACCCACGGCAAGACCACAACCACCTCCCTGACAGCCAGCATCTTTGACACGGCGGGCCTGGATCCCACCGTGATCATCGGCGGCCGCCTCAATGTCTACGGCACCAATGCCCACCTGGGCCACGGCGACTTCTTCATTGCCGAGGCCGACGAGTCGGACGGATCCTTCCTCTGCCTGCTGCCCATCATCAACGTGGTGACCAATGTGGACGAGGACCACCTGGACTATTACGGCACCCGCGAGAACCTGGACGCCAACTTCGTGCAGTTCATGAACAACGTGCCCTTCTACGGCATGAACGTGGTCTGCGGAGACGACGCCGGCGTGCGCAGGCTGCTCCCGCGGGTGAAGCGCCCCATCACCACCTACGGCCTCATGAAGGACAACATGCTGCGGGCCGTGCCTCTGGAGCTTGAGGAAGTGAGCCGCTTCGAGGTCTGGTACAGGGACACGCTCCTTGGCGAGGTGCGCCTGCCCCAGCCCGGCGTCCACAATGTCCGCAATGCCCTGGCCGCCATTGGCGTGGCCCTGACCGCCGAGATCCCCTTTGCGGCCATACAGGAAGGCCTGGCCTCCTTCAGCGGCGTGGCCCGGCGTTTCGAGTTCAAGGGCCGGCGCAACGATGTCCTGGTCTACGACGACTACGGCCACCATCCCCGCGAGATCGAGGCCACCCTGGCCACGGCCCGCATGGTCTTTCCGAACAGGCGCCTGGTGGTCGCCTTCCAGCCCCACCGCTTCACGCGCACCCAGGCCCATTTCGGCGAGTTCTGCCAGGTCTTTGACAGCGTAGAGGAAGTGGTGCTCACGGAAGTCTATGCCGCTTCGGAAAAGCCCATTCCCGGCGTGTCCGGCCAGAGCCTGGCCCAGGGCATGCGCCAGGTGAGCCACACCCATGTCACCTACTGCCAGACCCTTGAGGAAATGCCCAAGGCCCTTGAGGCCATCCTCAGGCCCGGCGACGTGCTGCTCACCATTGGCGCCGGCAGCATTACCCGTGTGGGCCCCGCCTGGCTGAGCCTTGGTGCGTCATGCGCACAGTCCTAGATTGCGACCTCTCCGCCCGGACCACACTGGGGCTGGGCGGCGTTTGCGCAGCCGAGATCGTGCTTGAGGGCAGAAGCGAGCTTGCTCTGATTCCAGGCCTTGTACGCAAGTGGGGGCTGCCGGTCTTTGTGCTCGGCGCAGGCAGCAACATCCTGGCCCTGGACGGCCGGCACGACGTGCTTGTCCTGCGGCCCCGCTTGATCGGCGATCCGCAGATTGTGACCGAGGACGAGGCAGGCGTCATTGTGCAGGTGGAGGCGGCAACGCCCCTGCCCAGGCTGCTGGCCTTCTGCCGCAGGGAGGAGCTGACGGGCCTGGAGGGCCTGGCTGGCATCCCCGGCAGCCTTGGCGGCGCCATTGCCATGAATGCCGGGTCCTTTGGCGCCTGCATAGGCGACTGCCTGCAGAGCGTGGACATCTGGAGCGCCGGCCGCATGGAGCAGGTACCGGTGGAACGCTGCACCCTGGGCTACCGGACCTTCGTGCCGCCTCTTGCATCGGCAGATGGCTTCTTTCTTGTGGCCGGCGCCAGGCTCAGGCTCAGGCGGGCCGAGGGCGTGGGCCGCAGAATTGCGGAGACTCTGGCCCTGAAGAAGGCCCGCCAGCCCGTGTCGGCCCGATCGGCCGGCTGCATCTTCAAGAATCCCCCCTCGGGTCCGTCGGCAGGCATGCTCCTTGATCAGGCGGGCTTTCGGGGCAAAACCCTGGGCGGTGTGGCCTTTTCCGGGCTGCACGCCAATTTCCTCGTCAATACCGGAAGCGGGACGGCCACCGAAGCCTGCAGCCTTGTGCGTGCGGCCAGGGATGCCGTGTGCGAGCGCTTCGGTGTCCTCCTGTCCATGGAAGTGAAGGCCTTGCCGTGTCCCTTTTTATGAGAAAACGAGCCAGGGCTCAGGCACAGGATGCCGCGCAGCCACAACCTGCCGGGAAGTTGCATCCGCCCCTGAGCGATCACGACATCCTGCAGGACCTCGTGCATCAGACCACCCTGAACGCCCGCCAGTCCGCCCAGGACGGCAGGCGTCAGGAGAGCTCCGTCCTCTCGCAGACCGTGCCGCCGTCGCGCAGCGGAGCGGCAGCAGGACAGGGGACTCCTGCCGGCGCGGCCACAGGGCAGGCCCAGCCCGCCAATACCTTCATCCGCAGGGAACAGGTGCAGGAGCAGGGGCAGCCTGGACAGATGCCAGGCAATGTCCGAACCGGAACTGCCGGGAGCGGAGCCGGCCAGCCTGAACAGGCCGGCCAGGAGACAGCACAGGAGACAGCGGACAGGGAGAGCTTCTTCGGACCGCCCTCCCTCATCCGCACCATCTGTGCCCGTCTGCGCTGCCTGGGCCTTGTCTGTGCGGGCGTGCTTGTCTTTTTCCTGAGTCTCTTTGCGGTCTACAGGTTCAGCATCTGGCTCTACCACTGGATTCACACAAGCCCCATGTTCATCACCCGCCACATTGACATTTCGGGCAATGTGCGCCTGAACAGGGACATGATCCTGCATCTGGGCGGTCTGCACGAGGGCGTGAACGCCTTTTCCGTGTCTGTTGCCGGTGTGGAGCGCAGGCTCAGGGCAACACCCTGGGTCGAGGATGTGTCGGTGCAGCGCGTTTTGCCCGACCGCTTTGTCATCCGCGTGCAGGAACGCATGCCCAGTTTCTGGATTCGCAGGGAAAATCGTCTGTATTATGCCAATGACAGGGGCGAAATCATCGCTCCTGTGGAGAGCAGCAATTTCATGTCGCTGCCCATTCTCTCCATTGAACCGGGTTGTGAAGAAGCAATTCCCTATCTTGCACGCCTCATGAAGGATCTGCGCAGCGGAATACTTCCCGTGGAGGCCGGAGCCATAGCCACAGTTGACGTCACTCCAAGCCGTGGTGTAGAATTATACCTTGAGGATAGAGAGATGCGCCTGTCGCTGGCCCCTGATGACTGGGAGGGCAACCTCCGCCGTCTCGGGGTGACCATTGGCGATCTGGCCCGCAGACGGGAACTGAGCAGTGTTCAGGAAGTGCGGGCGGCACAGGGCAGCGTCTGGGTCGTGCTGCGCCGCACCACGCAGTAGGGCACGCTCCCGGTGTCTGGAAATTTCACTTTTTTCACCAGCAGAACAACAGCAGTCCGGGAACGCCGTTCCCCGCAGGCACCGCCACGCTGTCCCTCTGGTCAGGGGATGGAAGGTGGGGTCTTGTGTCTTTTTTGTGCTTCCGGCTTTACATGTGCCGCGCAAATGTGGCAAGGGTAGGGCTGACACGCATAATGCACATCTGAAGCAGTTTCCGGAGCCTGTTCCGGCCGGCCGAAACAGCGGCACAGGACCGGACCCGGGCGGAAGCCCCATGAGGACTCCCCGCACGTCCGTGCGACGTGGTTGCCGTAATCTTTTTTCCCTTGGCTTAGTACGCTGGAGGTACGCGTGGAACAAGCTGGCCATGAGCTGATAGTCGGCCTTGATATCGGAACCACCAAGGTATGTGCCGTGGTGGCCGAGATCTTGCCGGATCGGCAGTTGAAAATCATCGGTATAGGCGACAGCGAATCCAAGGGTCTGCGCAAGGGAATGGTGGTCAACATCGAGGATACGGTGCGATCCATTCGCCAGGCCATCGAGGTGGCCGCGCAGATGGCTGGCTGCAACATCGGCACGGTCTTTGTGGGCATAGCCGGCGGACACATCATGGGCATCAACAGCCATGGCGTGATCGCCGTGCAGGGCAATGAAGTGACGGCCCACGATGTCAAGCGCGTGCTCGATGCGGCCCGTACCGTTGCCATCCCCTCGGATCGCGAGGTCATCCACATCCTGCCCCAGGAATACATCGTGGACAGCCAGCGGGGCATTGTGGATCCCATCGGCATGGCCGGTGTGCGCCTTGAGGTCAACGTGCACATCGTGACCGCAGCCGTGTCCAGTGCCCAGAACATTGTGCGCTCCTCCAACCGTGCCGGGCTGCACGTGGAGGACATTGTCCTTGAATCCCTGGCCTCCGCCAAGGCCGTGCTCACGGATGAGGAACGTGAGATAGGCGTTGCCCTGGTGGACCTGGGCGGCGGAACCTCGGACATTGCCATCTTCGAGAACAATGCCATCAAGCACACGGCCGTGGTGCCCCTGGGCGGATCCACCCTGACCAACGACATCGCCTTCGGCCTGCGCACCCCCACCAAGAGTGCCGAGCGCATCAAGGTCAAGTACGGCTGTGCCCTGCAGGATCTCGTGCAGTTCGACGAGACCATAGAGGTGCCCAGTGTCGGCGGCAGGCAGCCGCAGAAGCTCTCCCGCCTGGTGCTGGCCGACATCTGCGAGGCCCGCATGGAGGAGATCCTGACCTTCGTGGACAGGACGCTGGTCAATTCCGGCTGCAAGGACAGGATCCGTGCCGGCGTGGTGCTCACGGGCGGTGCGGCCCTCATCGAGGGCTGCGTGGAACTGGGCGAACAGATCTTTGGCGTGCCCACCCGCATTGGCTATCCCACCAATGTAAAAGGCTTGACAGATGTGGTAAATAATCCCAAATTCTCCACAGCAGTAGGCCTGCTTCATTTTGGTGCGGAAAAAGTGCTTGCCAGACAGGGCGCGGCTCCCCAGCCTGCCGAACAGCCTGTTCAGAGCGCGGTCGAGCCCAAGCCGCAGCAGCCGGCTCCTGCTGCACCCCATTCGGAAGATGGTCTGTTCAGTCGCCTGATGAAGCAGATGCGCCGGTGGTTCCAGGATATTACGTAAGAGCCCGGGGTTGTTGCGCCCCTGGCAGAGAATTCTCCCCAAGGCCGATGCGTGCGATCTTTCCCCCAAAAAGATCGGAGGATTCAAGGCAACAGTCGTTGCGGGTATTTAGAGAGTGAGGAAGTCTCATGGCAGAGTCCATTATGGATCAGATAGAGGACAGCCATCTTGTGAGTGGCGCTCGCATTTTAGTTGTCGGCGTCGGCGGCGGCGGTGGCAATGCTGTCAAGAACATGATTGATCTGGGTCTGGGCGGTGTGGAATTCATCTGTGCGAACACCGACCTGCAGGCCCTGAATTCGAATCCTGCGCCCGTGCACATTCAGCTGGGCGAGAAGCTGACCCGTGGACTTGGTGCCGGTTCAAATCCCGATGTGGGCCGCGAAGCGGCCAATGAAAGCCTGCAGGCCATACAGCAGGCCCTTGCCAATGCGGACATGGTCTTTGTCACGGCCGGCATGGGCGGCGGCACGGGGACAGGCGCTGCGCCCATCGTGGCCGAAACGGCCAAGAAGAATGGCGCCCTGACCGTGGCCGTGGTGACGAGGCCCTTCAGCTACGAGGGCAGAAAGCGTGCCGAGAATGCCCAGGCAGGCATTGACGAGCTCAGCAAGCACGTGGACTGCATCATCACCATCCCCAATGACCGCATCATGACCCTGGCTCCCAAGAAGACGCCCATGCGCGAGCTCATGAGCAAGGCCAATGACGTGCTCTATTATGGCGTGAAGGGCATTTCCGACGTGATCACCTGCCCGGGCTACATCAACCTGGACTTTGCCGACGTGCGCACCTGCATGACCGAGTCCGGTCTCGCCCTCATGGGCATGGGCTCCGGCAAGGGCGAGAACAGGGCCGAGGATGCCGTGCGCAGCGCCATAGCAAGCCCCCTGCTGGAAGACGTGTCCCTGGCCACGGCCAAGGCCATCCTCTACAACATTACCGCCCCCGAAGACATTACCGGCGAGGAAATGGAGCAGATTGGCGAGCGCCTGCGCGAAGCGGTGCCCGAAGAAGCCAATATTGTCTTTGGCGTGGTCTTTGACGACAAGCTCGAAGACGAGATCCGCGTGACCGTGGTGGCCACGGGCATTGAGTCCGAGCCTGTCCTCGAGCAGAAGAGCGCCGTCTCTCCCTACGGACTTCCTTCCCAGAAGTCGGCAGCTCCGCAGCCTCCGCGCACGGCTCCTGCTCCGCACTTCCCGAAGCCCGAACCCGCCGCCCAGAGGGCATACAGTCAGCGAACCGGTATGAGCAACGAGCCCGGTCCCGTGACGCCCATGGATCCCAGTTCCGTGACCCAGCCGCGTCCGGCCCAGCCTGCCCAGCAGCCGGCCTTCAATGACATCAGAAGCCGGCGCGATCTCTTCAGGCAGAAGTCCCGTGTCCGCTGGGAGCAGGAAATAGGCGAAATTCCGCACATGGAATACGACGGTTCCGGAATCTACAATCCCAAGAACCTCAGCGAGATGGGCTACGACGAAAATCTGGACATCCCGAGCTTCCTGCGCCGCAAGGACTAGACGACCGGGAACACCGGCATTCTTTCAAGAACGTTCTTTCAAGACTCAAGCCTGCCCTGTGCCACGCCTTCAGGGCAGACTGATGGAAAAGCTTTTCAGGGCCTTCCTCAGGTTCTGAAATGCCCGCCGGGAGGCCCTTGGGGAGGGCCTCCCTGTTTATTGTGCAAAAGCGTCCGGCTGTTTTTTGTTTTCAGAGGTAGACTGCCATGGCTTTTTTTGCCCCTCGTTCGGCACAGACAACCATTCCCTGTCCCAGCTGCAACGGCAAGCTGACCATTGAACGCTCCTGCCGGGAAGCGCACATGCGCTGCCCGTCCTGCCGCAAGACCTATCCCCTGGCCTCCTTCATCAAGCGCGCCGACAAGGCCATGGAGGAATTCCTCGAGAACTGCTACGTGGATCGCATCTAGCTTTTTCTCAAGGAATGTCAACGGGCTGCAACTGCACTTGACGCACGGAATGTTTCAGGATACATAAATCCTTTATGGGCGGTTAGCTCAGTTGGTAGAGCGCTGCCCTTACAAGGCAGATGCCACAAGTTCAAGTCTTGTACCGCCCACCAAACCATTGATTTGTATTGTTTCCTGATGTCGCCAGATGTCAGGAAATTTTTTTTATCAGGTAGTTACGTGCGCTAGTCGGTGTTTGTTGTCGCTCTTTGTGGCCTGTCATCGTTGGAATGTGGTATGGGGAAAAAATGGCCCTTCGTGGCTTTCTGTGGGTAAACCAAACAGCTCACACTCCTGAGCTGTTTGGGCTTGATGGGCTGAAAAGCAGAATCCCAAGGGGATAAGAAATTTAACCAGCAAATACTATCGTTGCTCCGCAGACAATGGCGGCAGACCTCAGAAGATGCACACAATACCTGGAAAGATGACTCATGAGGGGGATAGAGGCTCTACCCACAAATATCCCCGAAGAGCCAAAAAAATCTACTTCGAAGATCAGATTGGCGAAACAGTATTTAGCCAATGATACGTACAAATGCTAGTCACGCACAATCTCCCGCATATTCTGTTCGGTATCTCAAGGAAGTGAAAAAGAAAGAGACGTGGTTTCCTTTGTGGTGTCTTGTGCGCGAGATGGGGCAACCCTGGGTAAGGGCACAAGCTGGCGCCGGACAGGACGACGGAGCGCCGCCAGTTGCCTGCCTTTGCGGATCTCCTGTATAGGAAAGGAAAGGGCCGGCGTCATGCAGGCCCGTGATGCTTGGACCTTTTTTTGTCCGAGCTCCCTTTCGCTCCACACGTCCGCACGTCCCCTTTGCGCTGCAAGATGGAAATCCTTTCCTTTCTCAAGACACTCAGGAAACGCGTCCTGGCAAGGACCCTCGTGTTCATTGATGCCGAAATAGGTGTCGAGGATCAGAAAATACACGATCTCGGGGCCCTCAGGGAGGATCAGACCTGCTTTCACTCTGGCAGCGTGCAGGACTTTCTCGCCTTCATTGCCGATGCGGACTATGTCTGCGGCCACAATATCCTTCAGCACGACCTTGAGTACATAACAAGGGCCCTTGGCTGCAAACTGCAGGCCGAAAGCATCGATACCCTGCCGCTCTCGCCCCTGCTCTTTCCCAGGCGCCCCTATCATGCCCTGCTCAAGGACGACAAGCTGCAGGTGGACGAGCTCAACAATCCTGTCTGCGACTGCAGGAAGGCAGCGAGCCTCTTCTACGATGAAGTGAACGCCTTTCAGGCCCTGCCCCGGCAGATGCAGGATATCTATGCAGGCCTCCTGCAGGATCGTCCCCTGTTCAGGGCCTTCTTTGCCTATGTGGGCTTTTCCTGGAAGGGCACAGACCTTGAGGCACGCATTCATGAGGCCTTTGCCGGAAAAATCTGTTCGCATGCCGATCTTGCCGCCCTGCGAGCCCGGTCGCCCGAGGCACTGGCCTATGCTCTGGCCCTCATTGGCACGGACGATCCCTGTTCCGTGACGCCGGCCTGGGTGCTGCACCACTATCCGCAGATTGGCAACTTCCTGCACCTTCTGCGCCACAACCCCTGCGGCAGGGACTGTCCCTACTGCAGCGCGACCCTGGACATCCACAAAGGCCTCAGGGAAATTTTCGGCTTCGAGGCCTTCCGCACCTACAATGGCGAGCCCCTGCAGGAACAGGCGGCCCTTGCTGCCGTGCAGGGCAAGTCCCTGCTCGCCGTCTTTCCCACCGGCGGCGGCAAGTCGATCACCTTTCAACTGCCGGCCCTCATGGCCGGACAGTGCGTGCACGGCCTGACCGTGGTCATCTCGCCCCTGCTCTCCCTGATGAAGGATCAGGTGGACAATCTGGACAGTGCGGGCATAACCGAGGCCGTCACGATCAACGGCCTGCTGGATCCCCTGGAGCGGGCCCGGGCCCTGGAGCGCATTGCCGACGGCTCGGCATCCATAGTGTACATTTCCCCGGAGCTTCTGCGCTCGCGTACCCTGGAACGGGTGCTTTCCTTCCGGAGCATTGTCCGCTTTGTCATAGACGAAGCCCACTGCTTTTCTGCCTGGGGACAGGATTTTCGCGTGGACTATCAGTACATAGGCACCTTCATCCGTGAACTGCAGGAGAAGAGGGGCCTGGAGACGTCCATTCCGGTCTCCTGTTTCACGGCCACGGCCAAGCAGAAGGTCATCAGCGACATCCGCGACTACTTCAGGAAGACGCTCAATCTCGATCCCGAGCTCTTTGCCTCCGGGGCCACACGGGAAAACCTGCACTATGCCGTGCTCTACAAGGAAAGCGATGCGGAAAAGTACGCGGCCCTGCGGGAGCTCATAGGCAACAGGAACTGCCCCGCCATTGTCTACGTGTCGCGGACCAGGCAGACCGTGGCCCTTGCCGACAAGCTTGCCAGCGACGGCTTTGCGGCCAGGCCCTTCCACGGCCGCATGGAGGCGTCCGAAAAGGTGCAGAACCAGGAAGCCTTCATGCGCAACGAGGTTCAGGTCATTGTGGCCACCTCGGCCTTTGGCATGGGCGTGGACAAGAAGGACGTAGGTCTTGTCGTGCACTACGACATTTCCAGCTCCCTGGAAGACTACGTGCAGGAAGCAGGTCGTGCGGGACGGGATCCGAGCCTGCAGGCCGAGTGCTATGTGCTCTACAACGACAGCGATCTCGACAAGCACTTCATCCTGCTCAACCAGAGCAAGCTCAGCATCAGCGAGATTCAGCAGGTCTGGCGGGCCATCAAGACCCTGTGCGGCCGCCGGCAGTTCGTGAGCTGCTCGGCCCTGGAAATTGCCCGCGAGGCCGGCTGGGACGACAGTGTCCGGGACGTGGAGACCAGGGTACGCACGGCCGTGGCCGCCCTGGAAAATGCCGGCTACGTGAAGCGGGGCCAGAATGTGCCCCATGTCTATGCCACGGGCATTCAGGCAAAGAGCATGATTGAGGCCGGACTGCGCCTGGAGCAGTCGCCCCTCTTTTCCGAAGGCGAGCTCCTCAATGCCCGGCGCATCCTGGCGGCCCTCATTGCCAGCAGGAGCCGGGCCAGGGCAGGGACAGAGGAAGCCGAGTCCAGGGTGGACTATCTGGCCGATCGCCTGGGCCTGCAGCGCAGGGAAGTGGTCAGCCTCATCTCCCTCATGCGCCAGAAAGGCCTTCTGTCCGATACGCAGGACATGTCGGCCTCCATCCTTGCCACGGACACGGAGAACAGGGCGGCCCATCTGCTGGAGCGCTTTGCCAGACTGGAAGGCTTTCTTCTGTCCAGGCTGACGGCCGAGGGCGCGGACTTCAACCTGAAGAAGCTCAACGAGGAGGCCCAGGCCCAGGGGCTTGCCTCCAGTGTCAAGGACTTGCGCACCCTGATAAGCTACCACGTTGTCCGCAAGTGGATGCAGAAGTTCGAATACCGCGCAGACAGCCTGGTGCGCCTGGTTCCGGTCCTGGATCCGGACACACTCAGAAAGCGCTTCCGGCTGCGCATCAGCCTGTGCCGCTTCATTATTTCTACACTCTTCGGCGAGGCGCGCCATCAGCAGGCCGGCCCTGTGCAGGCCGGGCAGAACGAGCTGCGGCCGGTCTCCTTCTCCGTGGTCGGCCTTCTCGAACGCTATCAGAAGAAGGCCCGGGCAAGCCTCTGTGCCGAGAAGATAGTGCTTGCCGATGTGGAGGATGCCCTGCTCTACCTGTCCAGAACGGGCGGGATGAAGCTTGAGGGCGGCTTTCTGGTCCTCTACAACGCCCTGCAGATCAGGCGTCTGGTGACGGACAACAGGATACGCTACAAGCTCGAGGACTACCGCCTCTTCGACGAGTTCTACAAGCAGAAGATCCGGCAAATCCACATTGTTGGCCATTATGCCAACCTCATGGTGCGCGACTATGCGGCAGCCCTGCAGTTTGTGCAGGACTACTTCCAGATGGACTTTCGCCGGTTCATCGCCCGCTACTTCAGGGAAGAGCAGGCTGCCGAACTGAACCGCGCCATTTCCGCCAAAAAGTACCGCCAGCTCTTTGGCGAGCTCTCTTCCGTTCAGCAGCAGATCATCAACGATGACCGCTCCAGGTACATTGTCGTGGCAGCAGGCCCCGGCAGCGGCAAGACCCGTGTCCTTGTGCACAAGCTGGCCTCGCTCCTGCTCCTGGAGGATGTCAAGCAGGAGCAGCTTCTGATGCTGACCTTCTCGCGGGCAGCAGCCACGGAGTTCAGGAAACGTCTCACTGCCCTGATAGGCCCGGCAGCGCACTATGTGGAGATCAAGACCTTCCATTCCTTCAGCTTTGATCTGCTGGGCCGGGTCGGCAGCCTGGAAGGATCCGAGGATGTGGTCGCCAGGGCCGTGGCCATGATTGCCGAAGGCGGCGTGGAGCCCGGCCGGCTCACCAGAAGCGTGCTCGTCATAGACGAGGCCCAGGACATGTCGGCCAGCGAATTTGCGCTGGTCAGGGCCCTGATGGAGCACAACGAGACCATGCGCCTTGTGGCCGTGGGCGACGACGATCAGAACATCTTCGAGTTCCGCGGCTCGGATTCCCGCTATCTGCGGGCACTGGTGGAAGAGTACGGTGCCACGCAGTACGAGATGACCGACAACTACCGAAGCGCTGCCCCCATTGTGGCCCTGGCCAATGCCTTTGTCACCACCATAGGACAGAGGATGAAGTCCGAGCCCATACGCGCCGTGCCAAGACCCACAAGGACCAGTGGCGACGGACAGGACGGCGCACAGGAAGCCGGGCAGGTCTGCGTGACCCGCCACCGCTGCAGCCACATGGAAGAGGCCCTGGCCGAGGAGCTGATCGCCATGAGGCCGCAGGCCGGCAGCTGCTGCGTGCTGACCTGGACCAACAACGAGGCCCTGCAGATCGCAAGCCTGCTGCTCAGGAAGGGGGTGCGCGCCCGGCTCATCCAGTCTCTGGACGGACTGCGTCTCTACAATCTTGTCGAGATACGCTCTTTTCTGAAGCAGATTGAGCTGCGGCGCCTGCAGTCTCCGGTCATCTCCGACGACGTCTGGAACATGGCCCGGCAGAAGCTGACGGAGACCTATGCCGCAAGCACTGCCCTCTCCAGCTGCCTCAGGCTCATCAACGATTTCGAGACGATCAACAGGGAGAAGTATTTCAGCGATCTGGAAGCCTTTATCCAGGAGTCCGGCTACGAGGATTTCTATGGCGAGGAGCAGGGGGCTGTCACCGTGTCGACCATTCACAAGGCCAAGGGCCGCGAGTTCGACACGGTCTTCCTGATGCTCAACAGGGTGGCAGCCGACAGGGATGCGGACAGGCGCGCCCTCTATGTGGGCATGACGCGGGCCAGGAAGGGGCTCTTCGTGCACACCAACACGGATCTTCTTTCCTCCCTTGTCCTGCCCGGTGTCCTCCATCGTCAGGACAGCCGGATTTTTGCCGAACCCGACGAGCTTGTGCTGCAGCTGACGCACAGGGATGTGATCCTCAGCTTCTTCAAGGACAAGAAGAGCAGCATTTTCCAGCTGCGCAGCGGTATGGACCTGCACATTGCCGGAGACTTGTCCCTGCATGCCAGGGTGCAGGGCTCCATGCGGTGCCTGGTCCTGCTCTCCAGGGCCTGCCGCGCCCGGCTTGGCGAACTGGCTCGGCAGGGGTATCGTCCCTGCGCCGCACGCGTGCGCTTCATTGTTGCCTGGAAGGGCAGGGAAGACACGGAGGAAACGGCCGTTGTCCTGCCGGATCTGTATCTGCGCAGGGTCTCCGTCTGAGACTGTGCCGTTCAGGGGACTTCAGGTCGATCCGAACGAAAGCGCCGAGTCTTCCCTGTGCGAGCGGCATGGGACGGCTTCAGAGGCAGAATTGCGAGAAAAGCCCGGCAGGGGAAAAGGAGTGTAAGTCTGTGGAAATCAGGGATGGCAGAGCCTGGATGTCCGAGGTCCGGGCCCTGATAGGCGAGTATACCAGGACCCTTGGCAGGGATCTGACCTTTCAGAACCTTGAGGAAGAGCTGCAGCATCCTGAAGAGAAGTATGCGCCTCCGCACGGAGAGCTGCTGGTCGCCGTGCACGAGGACATGGTGGTGGGCATGGTGGCCTACCACAGGCATTCTGCCGTGCGCTGCGAGATGAAGCGGCTCTACATCATACCCTCCATGCGTCGGCAGCACGTGGGCGAGGCGCTGGTGGAGGCTATCATCCGTCGTGCCACGCAGGCAGGCTATGAGGAGATGGTCCTGGACACCCTGGAAGGCATGAAGGCCGCCCGGCATCTGTACGACAAGTGTAACTACTCAGCTTGATTTTGTCTTGCAATTCTAGGCTATTAACCAGTCAGGCCAAAAAGAAAACATATTTAGCTTATTTTATAAATATTTGTAATCACATGCTTATTTTAACACATGCATGATGATTG
>DXHV01000007.1 GCA_019113165.1 Candidatus Desulfovibrio intestinipullorum | reverse complement strand
TCCGAACTCGGCAGTTAAGCTCCTGTTCGCCGATGATACTGCATATCTTCATGTGGGAAAGTAGGTCGTTGCCAAGATTTTTTTGAAAAGCCCCGTCGAGCTCCGATTCAGCTCCGGGGCTTTTTTCGTGCTCTTTGGCCTTCTTGCCACCCCGCAGGATCCTGGGGTAGCAGAAAGGGACGGGGCAGGAAGACTTTCAGACAAGACAGACCGCAAGGCCTGCTCTTCTTTCCCGGAAGGGCTTGTGCTTCCCGCCGTCTGCGCATCCCATTGCCTTGCTCCGAACCGAGCATTGTTTCTGGCAGTATTCAGAAACGATGCTGGGCTTTGTCGCACGCAGAGTTTCAGCAGAAAAGGAACTGCACAAGCAGCATGTAGGTTATGGTGCCGCTGGCAATGGAAAGCAGCATCTGGCGCTTCCACAGATGGACCAGGATGACCAGGAGGGAAGCAAGCAGTTCGGGGAGCCCGTGGGAGCCTGTCCAAATCTCCGTGTCTCTGAGGCTGTAGACCACAAGCATGGCAAAGACGGCAGAGGGCAGGATGCGCCCGAGATAGCGTATGTAGGACGGCGTCCTTCTTCCGTCGAGAAAAGAAGGAAGGGCAGAAAGCGTGTCAGCATGGTGCCCAGCACGACCATGGCAATGGTGACCACCTGTTCAGTCACGGTCATGGCACAAGCCTCCCCTTCACAAAGGAACGTCTCAAGGTCGTCAGCAGGATGAGCATGGTCAGCATGGAAGGAATGAGAAAGCGATCGGACCCGAAAAAGAACAGACAGGGCAGGCAGGCGGCAAAGCCTACACAGGCTCCTGTATGTCGGTCTTCCCTGAGCCACTGCTCAAGAAAGATGACCAGGAACATGGCCGGCATGGCAAACTCGAGCCCCCTTGTTTCAAACTGGACGAGAGAACCGAAGAGGCCACCCAGGGTCGCTCCCAGAAACCAGTAGAGGTGGTTGAGAAGGGTCACGAAGAAGAAAAACCAGCCCTTGTCCACGTTTTCGGGAATTTTGGCCGTGTAGTTGATGGAAAAGGTTTCGTCGCAAAGCCCAAAGATGAGATAGGGTTTCTTCCAGCCGGTGTGCTTGTAGCGTTCCAGCATGGAAATACCGTAGAAGAGGTGTCTGGCATTCACCATCAATGTCAGCATGAGGGCCTGCAGGGGATGGAAGGCGCCAAGCAGCAGGTTCACGGCAATGAATTCCATGGATCCTGCAAAGACCGTGAGACTGATAAACATGGGGTACCAGAAGCTGAACCCTGAGGCGTTCATGTACACCCCGTAGGTGAGCCCAAGAAACCAGAATCCTGCAAAAATTGGAATGGTATGTGGAAAGGCAGCCACAAGGGCCTTTCTCAGTATGCGAGCTTTGCTGTCATTCATCAAAAATCGGCGCGGATACCCTCAGGGGCACCTGGGGGAGGAAGCGCCGCCTCCGCATCGTACTTCGGTTAAAAAGGTTGTGCGTCGTTCCAGGAGACGCAGCTTTCTGCAGTGGATACTCGTTGAAAGGACAGTCCCGTCCAGTGTGCAGACCTTGAAGCTATAATGTGGGAAGGAGCCACTCGTGCGCCGACCAGGGATGAAGCCGGCGTCCCCCTCGCACAGGACCTTGTCAAAAAGACGAAAGCCTTCGACTTCGTATGGAGCCTGATGCAGCCTGCGTTTGCCTCCCCTGGAGATTGTGAGCTTATCTTGCGATTGTGGCGGCGTATCTGCTTCTGGAAGGAGCAGACATCCAGCCTTGCTGCTCCCATGTTGCCTGCAATGCAGAAGGCATCGGCGCGGTGGCTCCTGGCAATTCCGTACTCCTGGCGAGTACGCTTTGTGATGTAGCCGCAGGTGGTACGGATCTCAAGCTCCGGGTGCGCGGCTTTCAGGCGCTGCACAATTGCCTTGCGCAGGATGTTCATATGAGCTGCGTCTTTGTACGAGCGGCCTCGTGTACGCTTCAGCCTGATTGTGCCAGCGTGCAAGGCCTTGTGGCAGGTCGCACAGAGCGTAATCAGGTTATTGGGGGCATCTCCTCCTGTCCTTGCGCCTGACACCTTGCGCTTTGCAGATGATGCACGTGCACCCACATTATAGCTTCAAGTGATGGAGCATGCCCCTGAACGCACGAAAAAAGGACATTCATCGGGCAAAAAACGTCGCAGGCTGCGTATCTGTCACGAAGACGGGCAACGAAGCTGCAGCCTGGTGCGTGCAGATGCAGGATCAGGAAAAATTCCGCAGTGCCGGCTTGTTCCCAATGGTCAGAGAACGGGCTTTTTTTCGCAACTCTTGGCAGTTAGACAATAACAAAGAATTTTTGTATGGTTCCGCCCTGAGAGGTACGCAATATGGCACTTTGTCGAATCATCACTCTGCAAAACGATCGTGAGTGGGCCACTGCCGGTCAGTGGCTTAAGAACCGTGCTAATCCTGGTTCTGCCGACGTGGAAGGCAAGGTCAGGGAAATCCTTGAAAATGTCCGCACCAACGGAGACGAGGCCCTGTGTCAGTATACACGGGAGTTTGACTGCCCCGACTTCTCCGGTGCTCTGCGGCTGAACGAACAGGATATTGCCCTCGGCGCTGCATCTGTTTCCAGTGAAGACAGGGAAGTCATTGCCCAGGCAGCTGGCAATATCCGTGCGTTCCACGAGGAACAGAAGGAAAAGACCTGGCTGCAGATGCGCCCTGATGGCAGCATTCTGGGACAGATAGTGAACCCCGTTTCCCGTGCCGGCCTGTATGTTCCGGGCGGCAAGGGCGGCAACACTCCTCTTGTCTCCAGTTTCCTCATGAACGCCATACCGGCCCTTGTTGCCGGTGTTCCTGATATTGCTGTTTGTACCCCGCCACGCAGTGACGGCAGTGTCAATCCCGTGATTCTGGCAGCTGCTCACCTGCTGGACATTCACGAGGTCTACTGTGTGGGTGGTGCCTGGGCCATTGCGGCCCTGGCCTATGGCACACAGTCCATTGCACCCGTGGATGTCATTGCCGGTCCCGGAAACATCTTTGTGACGACGGCCAAGCGCATGGTGCAGGGCACGGTCGGCATAGACATGATTGCCGGCCCCAGTGAAGTGTGCGTCATTGCTGACGGATCTGCAAACATACGCTGGCTTGCTGCCGACCTGCTGAGTCAGGCCGAGCACGATACTCTGGCCTCGGCCATCTGCATTGTCACGGATCCTCTGCAGGCCAAGGCTCTTGCCGAGGAGCTGGACGAACAGTGCCGCAAGCTGCCCCGTGCAAAGATTGCCAGCCGCTCCCTGGAGGACTGGGGCGCCATCGTCGTGGTCCCGAGCCTCAGCGAGGCCCTGAGCATCGCCAATCAGATTGCTCCCGAACATCTGGAGCTGTGCATTCGTTCTCCCTGGGAAACCCTGCCCTACATCAAGAATGCGGGCGCCGTTTTCCTCGGGCATCACAGCCCCGAACCCGTGGGTGACTACTTTGCCGGTCCCAACCACGTGCTGCCCACCCTGGGCACGGCACGCTTTTCCTCAGCTCTCTCTGTGCAGACTTTCTGCAAGAAGACCAGCATAATTGGTACTTCCCGCAACTTCCTGCGCGACAACAAGGATTCCATTGCCAGGCTGGCCCGCCTCGAAGCTCTGGAAGCCCATGCACTTTCCGTGGAAGCTCGATAGTTCTGCATACGATTCACAGCATTTACTCTGAAAAACAGCGCGTTGCTCATGTACTGCAGGGACGCGCACAACGGCAGGTTTTGTCCTGACGAGGTGTTTTGTGAAAATAATTACCCGTACAGGTATTAATGCGTATCCTCTACTGTCTCGTGGCAAAGTCCGCGATATCTATGCAATCGACGAAAATACGCTGCTTATCGTAACTACAGACCGCATGAGCGCCTTTGACGTCATGATGTCCCGTCCGATCCCCTACAAGGGCGTCATTCTGAACCAGATTACGCTCTTCTGGATGGACATGTTCAAGGATATCGTGCCCAACCATATCATTGAAAGCGACGTCAACAAATTCCCTGCCCCCTTGAATCCCTGGCTGGATCAGCTTGAAGGCAGAGCCGTGCTGGTGCGCAGAGCTCGTCCCCTGCCCGTGGAATGCATTGTGCGCGGGTACATTTCCGGCTCCGGCTGGAAGTCCTATCAGGCAGACGGCACCATCTGCGGCCACACCCTGCCCGCAGGCCTCAAGGAATCCGACAAGCTGGAAGCTCCCATCTTCACGCCTTCCACAAAGGCCCAGTTCGGCCAGCACGACGAAAACATCTCCAGGGAGTGCGCTGCCGTGCTTCTGGGCGACAGTATTGCCCAGGATGTCGAGGAAAAGACCCTTGCCATCTACAAGCGTGGCAGTGAATACGCCGCTTCCCGTGGCATCATTGTTGCTGACACCAAACTCGAATTCGGCTTTATCGACGGAACACTGCATCTGATCGACGAAGTTCTCACTCCCGATTCCTCCCGCTTCTGGCCTGCTGAGTCCTATGAACCCGGCCACAGTCAGCCCAGCTTCGACAAGCAGTACCTGCGTGACTGGCTGAAGAGTCAGCCCTGGGACATGCAGCCTCCTGCGCCCACGCTGCCTGATGAGGTTGTCGAGGCCACTGCTGCCAAATATCAGGAAGCCTACCGCATTCTGACTGGCAAGGAACTTGGCATCAATTAGGCTCAGGAAGAGAAGGAGATAGATATGTTACTCGAAGGAAAGAAGGCTCTGATATTCGGAGTCGCCAACAACAAGAGCATCGCCTGGGGCATTGCCCAGTCTTTCAAACAGGCAGGTGCCCGTCTGGCCTTCAACTATGTGGGCGATGCCATCAAGAAACGCCTGGATCCCCTTGCCGAAGAAATCGGTGGCGAATTCACCTTCCCCTGCGATGTGAGCCAGGACGATCAGATTGAAGCTGCCGCAGAGCTCGTCAAGGAAAAATGGGGCTCTGTGGACATCCTGGTGCACTCTGTGGCCTTTGCCAACAGGGAAGACCTGAAGGACGACTTCCTGCACACGACCCGTGCCGGTTTCCATCTGGCCCTGGATATTTCCGCCTACTCCCTGCTCGGCATCTGTCGCGCCTTTGCACCCCTGATGCACGAAGGCTCCTCCGTCATGGCCATGACCTATTATGGCTCGACCAAGATTGTGCCCGGCTACAACGTCATGGGTGTTGCCAAGGCCGCACTGGAATCTTCCGTGCGTTACCTGTCCTATGATCTTGGCGCCAGGGGCATCCGCGTCAATGCCATCAGTGCCGGTCCCGTCAAGACACTGGCCGCTTCTGCCGTGCACGGCCTGAAGACAGTCTTCTCCAGAATTGAGGAAAATGCTCCCCTGCACCGCAACATCGAGACCACTGAAGTGGGCGGCACAGCCACCTACCTCGCTTCTCCTCTTGCAAGTGCAGTGACTGGCCAGGTCCTCTATGTGGACTGCGGCTTCAGCATGATGGCCTTCTAGGGAGCCGCCATGAACGTTGCCATGCTCAATGACATAGGTATCACGCTTGCCGGCATTTTGGGCATAGCTCTTTTCTACTGGCTTGGTAAGAAGGGCTTGCCGACCCGCCGTCCTGACCGTGAAGAGGACAAAAACACGGAAAACGAAAAAAAATAATTTTGTGACGTGATTTCTGTTGACAGAGCCTGTCATAGAGCGTATACAACACAAGTTCTTTCGCGGAGAGATGTCCGAGTTGGCCGAAGGAGCACGATTGGAAATCGTGTAACGGCTTATCCCCGTTCCAGAGTTCGAATCTCTGTCTCTCCGCCATTTAGAAAATAACAGCAGTCTTTGTATGACCCAACAGTCTACAAAGACTGCTTTTTTATTTTTCTTGAGTGTTTGCAGCAGTCTCTCGCAATCTCCGTATACCCCCTTTCACAGCGTGTTTTTACGGTATTTTTTACGGTATTTCTGTAGCCTGCTGTCAGGAAAAAGTTGTATAGTAAACGCAATAAGAAGCCAAAACGGATGACTTGGCTAAAGACAAAATTATCAATCTTTGAGTAGCGATCCGATAATCCGCTGATACGCACCCAAGAAAAGCGTATAGCTTGCTACCCATCGATGCTCAATTTTGACGCCTAGGCGGAAGGTATGCTTCCTTAATTTCTGCGTTTACTATAAAAGTTTGGGTAAACATTGGTCCGGCTGTATTGAATCAGGACATCAACCCGAACCTGCAAAAACGGCTGAGAAGGAAGAGACCAGGCAGAAGAAGCAAGATGCCGCCCCAATTTTCGAGATTGTGGCCAGGTAATGGCATGCAAAGCAGAAAGCTCGGAACACCCTGGGATTTTGGCAAGATAACTTGGGTAAGATGGAGCTGATGCGCATGTGAAGAGCCACAGTGTTGCGGGCACTGGAGGCTGGCTGTCAGGAAACTAGGGGAAGCGTGTAGGGGTAAGATGGATATGAAAAGTTTGTTCTTAGGCAAGACGTTCGAGCGAGGAAAGCCAGAAATCAAAGTGCGGACAGGCCTCTCGCAGATGATCTATACCGATGTTTCCTGCTAGAGATGGGCCATGCACTACCTTGTTATAGCGCCTCCCGGTCCTGCCTTGGCACAGCGCCTCAAGTCGTTTGGATGGGGCTGTCATTTTGCTACAATTGATGTCTTCGACGCAGGAAAAGGCTGATGTTATGGCATGGATTTCCTCTTCGGCAAGGTCCAATGTTGCGGCAAGAAGGGGTGGGGATACAAAGAGCAGGGCCTCGAACTCGTGCATGGAAAAGTATGGGAGAAAACGATTTCCGACCCCCCTTTGTTTCTTTGTCAAACAGCTTCGCCACCGCGCATTCGAGGGCGCATCCCTTTTCATGTGCCGTGCGCGCAGTAGTGTCTGGAAAGGGCCAAGAGCCGGCAAGGCCATAGTAGTCAAGCATAGTAGTGACCACATTGTTCCTTTGAGCGAGAAGTTGCTTGGCGTCGCGGAAAAGGCGTTCCATGGTGACATGTCCGCCCCGTGCACCGCCTGCATTGCCGATTTGGGTAGGGATAAGGAGCACACCGTGGGATATAAGGTATGGGACAAGCTCTGCTTGCACAAAGGAAAGCTCTGTCTGCCCCTCGCAGATTACATTAACGATTCTAGTCATGATTTGCCCCACACATGTACTCTGTCTCCGGGCCTGCGCAAATCACGTTCTTGCGCCATAAGTCGCCCAGACTGTAGTCACAAAGCCAGTTCTCGTATTCTGCTCCCTTGAGGCGTTCGAAGACGCTTGCGCCATTTTGGCGTCGCACGACCACCACATCTTCTGGTTCGAAAAAATCCAGAAAAGCCGGGGACTGGGTGGCAAGGATGACCTTGGTTGTGGGAGGGAGGGTCTGGACCATGCCTCCCAGAAAGGCAAGGCCCTGGGGATGCTGCCCAAGCTCTGGCTCGTCCACGAGCATGATGGATGGGGGATTGGGCTGCAGGAAGGCTGTAGCAAGGGCAATGTAGCGCAAGGTGCCGTCCGAGAACTGATGAGCGCCAAGGACATAGTCCGAATGGACCGCTCTCCAGAAAAGGCGAATTCGGTCGCCTGGCTGCTTCTTGAATTCAAAGTCATCGAAATAGGGGGCCACAAGGCGGATGGCCCGCACAATTTCCTGGTAGCTTTCGGGCTCAGTCTCGTACAGATGCAGGAGAAAGGCTGCCAAATTGGATGCATCTGGACGAAGGTATGCTGTATCGGCCACATCCGAGCTTTTGCGTACGCCAGAGGCCAGATCCGTAGCCTGGAAGTGAAAGAGCTGCCATGAGGCTATGGCCCTGTACAGGAGGCCTTGCCTGTCGCGCAGGTTCGAGTCACTGATGACTTTGAAAGAACGTTGTCCAGAGCGTCCGCCATGTGTCCTGGAGCCATCGTGAAACAATGTGCCATCGTGCCGCGCAAAGACGAGTTCATCATCCACTGTAGGCAAAAGTTCGAGGGAGAAGGTGGTCCCCTCGATTTCGAGACTGGCCGTGAGAGAGGATGTTGTCCGGCTTCCGTTATGGAGGATGCGCTCGCATCCTCCGTGCACGGCGCTGTAGTTGGCAAGACCGCTCACGGGAAGAAACGGCAGGGAAAAGCCGCACATGGCACGCAAAAGAGCAAAGAATTCCAGAAAATTGCTCTTGCCAGCCCCGTTGGCCCCCACAAGGACGTTCAGCTGGCGCAGCTCAAAGTTTTCGAGGCTCCTGATGGATTTGAAACCCCTGTATGGTTATGCGATCAAGGCTTGGCATGTACCTTGTCCTCCTTGTTCCCGATAACGCCCTTTGTCTCAGCCTAAAGCTTGTCCAGCTTCGCATAGTTGGCCGTGATGCCATCGTCCTGGTCAAGATTGATGGTGCAGTCCGCAATGGCACAAAAGCTCGTCAAAGGCACACAGTTCCCGGCATGGTCTGGGAAGAGTTTTTCCCTTTGCCTGACCGTAGCACAGAAGAGCCCTCAGACGCCAACTCCTGATTGTCTCTGAAAATCTTGCGCTATTCCGCGGAGATGGCGAAAAAAGCGTATCGCTGTTCGTGCATGCCTCCATTCGGGCACTTTCCAAGGAGCCATCCTGAGCGACATGCCGCCAGACGCCACCGCTGAAACGGAGCCTGCATCCAGGTCCGCAAGCCTAAGACTGTCTTCCCCCTGCCAGCTCACCATGTCCTGCACGCTTTTCTCTTGCCTCTCCTCCTTGCAGCGTCTATTCTTCGATGAGCAACTGAAGAGGCCGAACTCGCTGAAATCATTCCCTCGTGCAGCGCATTCCCGGCTCTCTTCACAATCTGGCAGCATTTGCAGATCGTTCAGGAGGCAACAGACATGCCCTACGTACCAGACGGAAGCAAGCCCTACTATCTTCGTCTCCGCATCAACCTTTTGTCCGGCTTTGGATACAGATACAAGGGCATCTACAAAACCATCGATGTCCTCTCCACAACAACACTGGAAGAGCTGCACAGGATCATTTTCTTCCTTTTTGAGCGGTACGACGAACATATGTGGGAATTCCACTTTGGTGCCAGCTCGCCCATGAGCCGGTCGGGTCTCCACATATGTTCAGACGGCGAGATGGAGGCTGACTGGCTTGATGGCATGGGAGATGAGGAGGAAGAGCGCAAGGATTGCCGGCTCTTCACCCTGGAGGCTCTCCATATTGCTCCCCGCCAGCACTTCTTCTACATCTTTGATTACGGGGACATGTGGGAACACAAGATTGTCGTCTCTTCCTATCAGGAAGTGAAGGAAGCAGATCCGGACACATTCCGGCTGGTCAAGTCTGTGGGCCAGGTCCCGCCCCAGTATCCGGACTTTGACGACGAGGACGATGAGGATGAAGACGAGGAATAGCCTCAGGCTTTTTCTGCGGCTTGTCTGAACTTGAGGAAATGGCCGTCTGCTCTCCCATGCCTGAGGGGAAGAGCGGGCGGCTCTGCACGTCTGACACAAGGCCATTTTAAGCCGCAGGGCCAAGGGCTCTGGGGATTTCTGGCCCGGTGGAAAGCCTGGCAGACCACTTGCAGGAAAGGACGTTCCTTTGTAGCCTGGCCAGCATGAAAACCAGGCCCCATTCCTTCAGATGCAGCACACGGAGAGCATGGTCGTGAGCACTTCCCTGGCCCAGAGGCTCTCCCAGAGCTTCAGGACATCCTTTCTGGACGCGCAGGCGCCTTCCGAAGAGCCCCTGCGCGCCTGTCTGCTCTGCAATGTCCGTGGCGAGCACAAGCTGCTCGACGACATAGAGGAGGAGCTCCGATCCTGCGACGCCTTTGACATCTCCGTGGCCTTCATCACCCAGAGCGGCCTCACCCCCCTGCTGCAGACCTTTCTGGAGCTTGAGGAACGGGGCATCCCTGGCCGCGTGCTCACGACGGACTATCTGGGCTTTTCCGAGCCGCGGGCCATACGCCGCCTGATGAGCCTCGGCAATGTGTCTGTCCGCATCTACCGCACAAAAACCGGCAGCAGCGACGGCTTTCACACCAAGGCCTATCTCTTCAGCAAGGGCAGTACCTGCCGGGCCATCATAGGCAGCGCCAATCTGACAGACACGGCGCTCTCTGTCAGCCGGGAATGGAACACGCGCCTGGTGAGCCACAGGCAGGGCGAATTCTCGCAGCGGGTTCAGGCCGAATTCGAGGCCCTGTGGAACCATGCGCAGAGTTGTCCGGCCGAAGCGATCATTGATCGCTACGAGCAGGAATACGAGACACACCGGAGGATACGCAGCGAGGCTCAGCACATTCTCGATGCCGACAGCCTGCTTGTCTACAGTCATGGCGTTCCGCAGCCCAATGCCATGCAGCAGGCCTTTCTCGAGAATCTTGATCGCTCCAACAGCCAGGGGCTGAAGCGTGCCCTGCTCATCTCTGCCACTGGGACCGGCAAGACCTATGCCGCCGCCTTTGCCGTGCGCAGGATGCAGCCCGGGCGTCTCCTCTTTCTTGTGCACAGGGAACAGATTGCCAGGCAGGCCCTGACCAGCTTTCACAGGGTGCTTGGCGGAAAGAGCAGCGACTTTGGCCTCCTGACCGGGAACGAGAAGGAAGAGGAGGGCCGAAAGTACGTCTTTGCCACCATACAGACCGTGGTCCGCAGGGAGACCCTGGAGAGCCTGCAGCCGGACGCCTTCGACATGATTCTGATTGACGAGGTCCACAGGGCCGGCGCTCCGAGCTATCAGAAGGTCATGGCGCATTTCCGGCCCGCGTTCTGGCTGGGCATGACCGGCTCCCCGGACAGGACGGACGGCTTCGACATCTATGCCCTCTTTGGCCACAACATTGTCTACGAAATTCGCCTGCAGCAGGCTCTGGACTACGATCTGCTCTGCCCCTTCCACTATTTCGGCATAGGCGAGCTCAGTGTCTCCCTGGACAGAGGACCGTGTACCGTTCTTGAGAAGAAGCAGTTTCTCAGCCTGGAAGAGGACGAGATGATCCGCCAGGTGCTGGAAAAGGCCGACTACTACGGCTGGAGCGGCGATCGCGTGCGAGGCCTGGTCTTCACGGCCAGCAGGGAACAGGCCGAGATTGTGGCTGCAGGCTTCAGGCGTCATGGCCGCAAGGCCCTGGCCCTCACGGGCAGCAGCACTCAGGACGAGCGCGAGGAGGCCGTGCGGCGCCTGACCACGGGCACGGGCGAGAACAGGTACGACTACCTGGTTACCGTGGACATCTTCAACGAGGGCGTGGACCTGCCCGAGGTGAATCAGATTATCCTGCTGCGTCCCACGCAGAGCCCCATCGTCTTTGTGCAGCAGCTCGGCCGCGGTCTGCGCAAGCATCCGGGCAAGGAATTTGTGGTCGTGCTGGATTTCATTGCCAACCACGATAACAATTTCCTCATCCCCCTGGCCCTGACGGGCGACAGAACCTACAGCAAGGACAGGCTGCGGCGTGCCGTTGCCGTGCAGAGAAAGCGCATTCCGGGCATTTCCTCCGTGCATTTTGACAGGGTGGCCAGGGAGCGCATCTACCAGTCCATAGACCGGGCGCGCACAAACAGCATGTCGCTGCTCACCGACTGCTACCTCATGCTCAAAAACAAGCTTGGCCGCATCCCGGGCCTTCTGGATTTCGAGGAGCACGGTCAGATAGACGGCTGCAAGTATCTGCAGGCCACCACAGGCTTTTCCTACCATGCCTTCCTGTGCAGGAAGGAGCCGGACTACACAATCAGGCTCAGTCCCCTGGCCGAACAGCGCCTTGCCTGGATGGGCAGGAAGCTTGGCAACGGCCTGCGTCCGTCCGAGGCCATGGTCCTGGAAGCCATTCTTGCAGGAAAGGACGACATCAGGGACGAGCTCGTCCGGCGTCTGCAGGAGGAGTGCGGCTTTGCCTGCACGGAGCGGCATCTGCGCTCGGTGGAAAAGATGCTCACCAATCAGTTTGAGCAAAACGAGCAGGCCAGGCTGCGCAACAGCGCCATGACCTTTTTGTGCACTGGCGCAGACGGTGCCTGGACGCCTGATCCCGACTTCTGCCGGACCCTGGAACAGGAGCCTGACTTTGCCCGGCTTGTGCAGGAACTTCTCACCTTTATCCTGCGCCGCTGGCGCAGTCTCTATGCCGAGCGCTATCGGGACACCATGTTCAGGCTCGGGGCCGTCTATACCTATGAAGACGTCTGCAGGCTGCTTGAGTGGGAAACGCTCATGCCCTCGCAGAACATTGGCGGGTACTTCTACGACAGGATCACTCGCACCATGCCCGTCTTCATCAACTACTCCAAGCCTGATGACGCCATTCCTTACGAGGATCATTTTGAAAATTCTGCGGAGCTCGTCAGCCTGTCCAAGACAAACCGCCGATCGGACTCGGCCGATGCACGACGCATGACCAGACAGCCTCCATACGAGGAGACAAGAATCCTGCTCTTTGTCCGCCGCAACAAGGAGGACAGGGAAGCCAAGGGCTTTTATTTTCTCGGGGACATGCGGGCTGACAAGGCCCCTCAGGACATCACCATGCCCGGCGGAAAACCTGCCTTTGAAGTGCACTGGACCCTGGACACGGCCGTGGAACCCGGCCTTTTCGAGTATCTGACAGGGGAGGAGACAACGTGAAACACATAGAAGTCGTTGCGGCCATGATCCACCACGAGGGCCGCATTCTGGCCACGCAGCGCGCCTCGGGCGAGTTCAAGGACGGCTGGGAATTTCCCGGCGGCAAGGTGGAGCCTGGCGAGACGCCGGAACAGGCCATAGTGCGCGAAATCCAGGAAGAGCTCGGCATGACCATCTGCCCGGAAACCCTGGTGACCACGGTAGAGTACGACTACCCCAACTTCCATCTGACCATGCACTGCTTTTTGTCCAGCATTGCCAGGGGCGAGGTGCACCTGCTCGAACACGAGGCGGCACGCTGGCTTTCCCCGCAGGAGCTGGAGAGCGTTGCCTGGCTGCCGGCCGATGTCGCTGCCGTGGCCAGCCTTCGGGAGCTGCTCGCCCAAAATCCGGACGCTGCTGCCTGACGGAACACAAGGCTGCCGGCGCGAGTGACACGCACGGGCTGCTCCTTTCCGAAAAAGCCTTCCGAAACACAACATGGATTGCGGTCTCTGCCAGACACAGATTGTCTGCAGGGACCGCTTTTTCATGTCCGTCGCATCCGGCTCAGACGCGCCTGTCCAGGCAGTCCTTCTTAAATGGGCGAAATTGCGACGCAATTGGACGGGATGAGGCAAGCCCAAGACATTGCACAGATAAATTGCCGAAATCGACAATTCTTCGATTGAATTATTCAAACAAAGAGAGGATGAGGATGTTCAATCAGCAAAAAAAGAGCATTTTTTATGATACTTTTGAGAATTTATGCAAAAAACATTGAACAAAGGGTCAAAAAAAATGAAGAAGCAGACAAGTCTTGAGTATCATATGTAATTTGAAACAAAAATTGTCCCAGCTCATTCTCGTTGGCATTGCTGTATTTTTATCTGAGTGGCATAGCTCATTGTTAAGGATTCCCCTCTCTTCCTGTTTTTGAAAAGCCGTGTGCTTCAGGAAGCGAAAACGGGCGGTCCTGTTCAATTCGTCGTGCAGGATTCTGTTCTCAGGCGTGCCGGGAAGTCGCCGAAGGAAAGAAGCCTGCACAATGCGTACTCCATGGAGGTTAGTATGGGTTTGAAAAAATTTGTGTCAGTGCTTCTGCTGGCCCTGTTCAGCCTTTCCTTCTGCGCCGGTGGTGTGCAGGCTGCGGACCTTGTCAAGGTGCCCACAGCATGGACAGACAGGGAAGAAGCCTTCTTCATCTGGTTTGCCAAGGAAAAGGGCTGGGACAAGGAAGAAGGCCTCAACATCGATATTCAGTACTACGCGTCCGGACTGGACATGCTTGAATGTCTGCCTTCCGGAACATGGGTCTTTGCCGGCATGGCCGGTGTCCCGGCCATGCGTGGCAATCTGAGGTACGGCACGAGAATCATCGGCATTGCCAATGACGAAGCCAGAAGCAGTGCCGTCCTGGTGCGTCCCGATTCGCCCATTGCCAAGGTGAAGGGCTGGAACAAGGACTATCCGGACGTCTACGGCAGTCCCGATACGGTCAAGGGAAAGACCTTCCTGACCACGCACAATTCGTCCGCACACTACGCCCTGACCACCTGGCTCAAGATCTTCGGTCTCACGGACGAGGATGTGACCATCATGGACATGGATCAGACCATGGCCCTGGCCAATTTTGACAACAAGACCGGTGACGGCGTGACGCTCTGGGCCCCCTATATGTACACGGGTCTGGAAGAGGGCTGGAAGGTGGCCTCCGACCTGCAGAGATGCAATGTGGTCTATCCGGTCTGGCTTGTGGCCGACAACAAGTACGCCGAAGCCCATCCCGATGTGACGGCCAAGTTTCTCAAGATTTACCTGCGGGCCATCAAGACCGTGCAGAGCACGGCCATTGAAAAGGTCGTGCCCGAGTATCAGCGCTTCTTCCTGGAATGGGCAGGCAAGAAGTATTCAAAGGAACTGTGCCTGCGTGACCTGCAGATGCATCCTGTCTTTGACATCGACCAGCAGCTCGCCCTTTTTGACGAGAGCAGCGGTGTCAGCAAGGTGGACAAGTGGCAGGAAGGCATTCTCGAGTTCCTGAACCGTCCTGGTGCCAAGCACAAGGAAATGGCCGGTGCCGACATAGATGCCTATGCCACGGACAAGTTCCTCAGGATGGTCAAGGAACAGCAGAAGGCCGGCGAATAGCCGCACTGCGTGACAGGCAGCCTGAAGAAGACACAGTCTGGACGACACAACTGGACAACGAGGCGGCAGGACAGACCGGCGTGAGCGCGTCTCACGGACTGACCTCATGCTGTCCCGATGCTGTCCTTTGTCGTCTGCACAATCCATTCAAAAAACCGATCCCAGAGGCTTCTGACCGGTCTTTTCTCAAGTCCGGTGCAGGCTCGCAAGGATCGGCTCCATGCCGCTCGCATACCGGCAGACAGGGATGTTTCCGGGGCCATCAGGACCCGGGGACTGCGAGGACCCTGTCTGCCGTGATCGCGAGCCCGGGCTGCCGCCACAAGGAAAACAATTGTCTGCAGGAAAAATTTCGGAGGGCGTATGAAACAGTCCACTTTGATCACGGTGCTCAAGACGCTGATCCTCTGCCTTGTGCTGAGCCTGGGCAGCCTGGCCCATGCCCAGGAAGGTCAGCCGGCGGCCGAGACAGCTCCTGCCACTGCCGTTCAGCCGGCAGCAGCGCAGGTGCAGCAATCCCAGGCACAGGCACAGGCACAGGCGCAGCCCGCTGCTGCCCAGCAGATTGATCCCCTGGCAGCCGTCAATCCGCCGGTTGACAACCACCCCTGGTGGTTCTGGCCCGTTACCCTGCTCGGGTTCTGCTTTATCCTGGGCATCATCGCCGTCATGGCCGGTGTTGGCGGCGGCGTGCTCTTTGTGCCGCTGGTCAGCGGCTTCTTTCCCTTTCATCTCGACTTTGTCCGCGGTGCGGGCCTGATGGTGGCCCTGGCCGGCGCCCTGGCCGCAGGTCCCGGTCTGCTCCGCCGCAACTTTGCCAACCTTCGTCTGGCCCTGCCCGTGGCCCTCATCGCCTCGGCCTGCGCCATCGTGGGCGCCATGCTGGGCCTGGCCCTGCCCACCACCATTGTCCAGACCTGCCTTGGCGTGGTCATCATCAGCATTGCCTGCCTGCTCATCTTTTCCAAGAACTCGGTGCGTCCCATCGTCACCCGCCAGGACGCCATTGGCATGGCCCTGGGCATGAACGGTGCCTTCCTGGAACCCAGTACCGGTGAAGTGGTGGAGTGGAAGACCCACCGCACCCTGGCCAGCCTGCTCATGTTCATTGCCATTGGCATCATGGCCGGCATGTTCGGCCTTGGAGCCGGCTGGGCCAATGTGCCCGTGCTGAACCTCATGATGGGCGTGCCGCTGAAGGTCAGCGTGGGGACCTCCAAGTTCCTGCTGTCCATCACCGACACCTCGGCAGCCTGGGTCTATCTCAACCAGGGCTGCGTGATTCCCCTGATGGCCATCCCCTCCATTGTGGGCCTCATGGCCGGATCCATCGTCGGCGTGCGTCTGCTCGCCATCGCCAAACCGAAATTCATCCGCTATCTGGTCATTTCCGTGCTGCTCTTCTCGGGCGTCAAGGCGCTGATGAAGGGCATGGGCTGGTAGTTTCCGGGGGACAATCACAATGACAAGCAAAGATCTGAAGAACGAAATCAAGGCCTCGCCTGCCCAGCTGCATTATGCGAATACCCTCTTTTACGGGGCAGTCATTGGCTTTGTCATCATGCTGGTGACCTATTGTCTGTATGTCTTTGGTGTTATAGAACCGCAGATTCCCCTGGATCAGCTGCCCCTGCTCTGGACACAGAGTGCTGAGCACTACCGCACCGTGGGCAACATTCCCCAGGGCTGGGGCTGGCTTGCCCTGATCAACAAGGGCGACATATGCAATTTCATCGGCATAGTCTTCCTGGCCTCCCTGACAGTCATCTGCTTTCTGCAGCTTGCCTGGAACCTCTTCAGGCACGGGCAGAAGCTGCTCGGCTGCATTGCCGTCACCGAGATAGTGGTGCTCTGCCTGGCTGCCTCCGGCATCCTGGTCAGTGCCGGCCACTAACGGACTGACGGTCCGGCGGCTGTACAGAGACGTGTTGTCCAGCCGACTGCTGTCCGGCGGTCTGCTGGACGGCCGGTTTCCCGGCTGTCCGTTCCCGAACAGGACTCTGTCCAGAGGAGCGGACAGTTGTCAGAGTATTGGAGGAGAACATGTTTGCCTCCCTGAAAAAACGTTTCCTGCATTTCGATGGTGACCCGGAAGGCACCATTTCCACAGCAAGCTACCGCTGCTTCAGGCGGCTGCTGACAGGACTCATGATCTTTGTTTCCGTCATGCCGCTTCTGACCATTTCCTGGTTTTCCCATCAGCAGTATGTCAGGACGCTGGAAAGCGAGACAACGGGCCCTCTCAGTGCCCTGGCCCGGAAGACGGCCACGACCATTGATCTGTATCTGAAGGAACGGTCCTCCACGGTCAGCTTCATTGCCCATGCCTACACCTTCCGCGAGCTTCTGGATCAGAAGAACCTGCACAGGGTTTTTCTGGCGCTCAAGAGCGAATACCATGGCTTTGTGGACATGGGTGTCGTGAATGCAGAAGGCGTCCAGGTGGACTATGTCGGCCCCTACGGGCTCAAGGATGCCAACTACGCAGGCCAGCAGTGGCTTGAGGCAGCCCAGATAAACGGACTGTACATCAGCAACTCCTTTCTTGGTCTGCGTGGCTTTCCGCACATGGTCATTGCCGTGCACCGCATGGAAAGCAACGGCGACTCCTGGACCTTGAGGGTGACCATAGACACCTCGCGCCTGCAGCGGCTGCTGCCCCTGATGGATCAGACCCAGGACACGGACATCTTCCTCTGCGACAGCGAGGGCAATCTGCAGACCAACTCCAGGCTCTACGGAAAGCCTATCCGCAAGCTGCCCCTGACACCGCCTCCGCCGTCCCATGAAACCATTGTCACCAGTGCAACCGATGGTCAGGGACACAAGCTGCTCATTGCCTCTTCCATGATAGAGGGCACGGATCTGCAGCTCCTGGCCGTCAAGTCCCAGATCAACGCCTACGAGCCGCTACTGGCCCTGCGCGGCGAGCTGGTCTGGGTGCTGTGCGGTGGCATTGTCGCCATCGTGCTTGTGTCCTATTTCCTGATGAAGATACTGGTCGGCAGGCTGGAGACGAGCGACAGGCGCAGGGTGGCCATCTTTGCCCAGATAGAGCAGGATCAGAAGCTCTCGTCCATAGGACGCCTTGCTACCGGCGTGGCCCACGAGATCAACAATCCCCTGGCCATCATCAGTGAAAAGGCGGGACTGGCGCACGATCTGCTCTCCCTGAGCCCTGACGGGGAAAAGTACCGGAAGCATCAGCAGCATCTTCTTGAACTCATGGACTCCATCAACAGCACTGTTGACCGGGCCAAGGCTATTACCCGCCGTATGCTCGGCTTTGCCCGGCGCATGGAAGTCAGCCGGCAGCCCCTGCATATCGAGGATGTCATAGCCGAAAGCTCGGAGTTCATAGAACGTGCTGCCAGGAACCGGGGCATCAGCCTGAAGACGACCTTGGAGGACGACCTTCCGGAAATCATTTCCGACCGCGGGCAGCTGCAGCAGGTTTTTCTCAACATTCTGGGAAATGCCATTGATGCCCTTGGCAACAGGAAGGACGGAACCATAGAAATCGGCTGCCGGAGACAGGGGCAGGAGGCCATACAGGTCTCCATTGCGGACAATGGACAGGGCATGCCGGAAGAAGTGCAAAGCCACATCTTTGAACCCTTCTATTCGACCAAGAAGGACAAGGGAACAGGGCTTGGCATGTTCATCACCTATGGCATCGTGCGTCGTCTCGGAGGAAAGATTGAAGTCCGAAGCAGGGAAGGAGAAGGAACCACATTCGTCATAACACTGCCCATTGAGTCTCACAGAGAAACAGTGGAGGAATAACATGGCAATTCAGATATTGCTGGCTGACGACGAAAAAGACTTCGTGGACACGCTGGCCGAACGCCTGAGAATTCGCGATTTCAGCGTGCGCGTAGTCTACAATGGGCTGGATGCCGTTGCGGCAGTGAAGGAAGCGCGGCCTGCCGTGGCCATTCTGGATCTGTTCATGCCCGGTCTGCCAGGGGACGAAACCTTGCGGCAGATAACCGCGCTCTACCATGACCTGCCCATCATCCTGCTCACGGGGCAGGCCGGCGTCGAGGAAAGCTTTGCCAGCCAGGAACTGGCAAACTGCACCTGCCTCACCAAGCCCGTGGCCCTGAGCCAGCTTCTGGAACAGATAGAGTCCATGCTGCAGGCCAGGAAGCAGACTCAGGATGAGGCAGGCGGAGCGTGTCATGTCTGACACGACCTGCCTTGCCAGACTGCTCTCCTCGGCCGTGCACGATTTGAGAAACGTGCTGGCCGTAGTGCGGGAATCGTCCGGCCTGACAGCCGATTTGTTGCGTCTGCAGGAGGACGTGCCCAAAAGGGATCGCATGCTCTCGGCCCTCTCCGAGGTGCAGGCACAGGTGGCCAGGGGAGCCCTGCTCGCCAGTGCCATGGATCTGCTGGCAGAATGCGGGGCTGCAGGAAAGGCAGGCTCAGGGGATGCCGGGAAAGATGGTGCCGGTCCGGAAGGGGCTGGGCAGGACGAGACAGGGGAGGAAGGCTGCGAGCTGAACCTTGTCTGCCAGATGTTCTGCTGCATGGCCCAGCGCCTGGCCAGGGCCTCTGTCATGCGTCTTGAACATGTGGCAAAGGACGATGTGGACAGTGCAGCGAGCGTTCCCGCTGTCCTTGCGGCCCTGCTCAGGGTGCTTGATACAGCAGCCGAAGCTGGTGGCAGGGTGACCCTGAAGCTCAGCGCCGCAGTGCGGCACAAGCAGGAAGGGGTTGTCGTGGAGATTGCCGAAGGCGACAATGCCGAGGCCGTTGCTGCAGCCCTGGATCCCCTGCTTGTCAGAATCAGCGGCGGCCTGCAGAAACTGATGGTCTGGCGCAAACAGGGCACGCTCTTCTTTCTGCCCCTGACCGGGGAACACGGGTCCTGACGAAGGACGGATGGTTCACACTGCACAAGCCGGCAGGCAATCAACAGGTACAAGACATCGAAACAATATAAATGGCATATACTGTCAAGGAGCAACACATGCCTCAGGAAGACATCAAAATTCTCCTGGTTGATGACGAGAAGCAATTTGTGGATACCCTTTCCGAGCGCCTCGAGATGAGGGGCTTCAATGCCCGCGTCGCCTACAATGGCGAGGAAGCCCTGGAAAAGGTGAAGCAGCCCACGGACGTCATTGTCCTTGACCTGCGCATGCCGGGCATGGATGGCTTTGAAGTCCTCAAGGCCGTGAAGAAGAGCAATCCCGATGTGCAGGTCATCATCCTTACCGGTCATGGCGGCGATGCCGAGGAAAAGACGGCCTACCGCATGGGCGCCTACAGCTTTTTGCGCAAGCCCATGGACATTGACGATCTCCTTGCCAGCATACGCATGGCCTACAGGGACAAGATTGAAAACACCATGGTGGCCGTCAGCCTGGCAGAAGGTGGCGATTTTGACAGCGCCAAGGACGTCCTCAGGGAACAGGATGTGATTGAAGGAAGAATGTAGGCAGGCCTTGGGCCGAGCGCCCGGGGCTTGTGCCCGCGGTGACGCCCGGGCCCTGCCTGACGCTCACCTGACGCCACCAGACGTATTGTGTCGCAGGACACGAGAAAGGCCGGAGCCCCGGGAATGTCCCGGTGCTCCGGCCTTGGCTTTTGGCTCTTGGGGGCAGGCCTAGTGTTCCTGCAGGGCGGCCGCGACCTTTTCGAGCTCCTCGCGGATGGCAATGTGCTGGGGACAGGCCTCTTCGCAGGCGCCGCACTTGAGGCATTCGGAGGCAGGCTTGCGGCCGTGTCCGCCCACAAGCCAGCTTTCCCAGTGGCGGGCCTGCCCCAGGTCTCCGTACAGCGTCAGGTAGTTCATGGCCGTGAAGGAGCCGGAAATGCCAATGTCATTGGGGCAGACCTTGGCGCAGTAGTTGCAGGTCGTACAGGGAATGAGCGGAATTTGGGCCAGTTCTGCCTGGGCTGTCTGCAGGGTGGCGCGCTGTGTGTCGGAAAGGCCTGCAAAGTGCTGCATGGTGGCCAGGTTGTCGCGCATCTGATCAACGCTGCTCATGCCCGAGAGCACGGTGATGACGCCTTCCAGGCTGGCCGCAAAGCGCAGGGCCCAGGATGCTGCGGAATGGTCCGGTTCGGCGTCCTTGAGGACCTTCAGCACAGGTGCCGGCGGATTGGCCAGCAGGCCGCCCTTCACGGGCTCCATGATGACCACGGGCTTGCCGAATTTTCTGGCGACCTCGTAGCAGCGGCGGGACTGCACGGCCGGGTAGTCCCAGTCCGCGTAGTTGATCTGCAGCTGCACGAATTCCGCTTCCGGGTGGGCTGTCAGGACGGCTTCCAGTTCTTCCGGGGTGGAATGGAAGGAAAAGCCCATGTGCCGGATGAGGCCTTCGGCCTTCTTCTGCTTCACAAAGTTCCACATATTGTACTCGTCGAAGAAGCGCGTGCGGCCTTCGCCGACATTGTGCAAAAGATAGAAGTCGAAATAGCCGGCCTGCGTCTGGCGCAGGGAGGTCTCGAACTGGGCAATGGCTTCTTCCCGTGTTGCGCAGTTGATCCAGGCGGCGTTCTTTGTGGCCAGCTGATAGGCGTCTCTGGGATAGCGTTCCACCAGCGCCTCGCGGATGGCGTCTTCGCTGCCGGGATAGGCCCAGGCCGTGTCGAAGTAGGTGAAGCCGGCCTTCAGGAAGAGGTCCACCATTTCCTTCACCTGCTCCACATCAATGCTCTTGTCTTCCCTGACGGGAAGGCGCATGAGGCCGAAGCCCAGCTTGCCGATATGTTCTCCAAGATACGACATGATGTTCCTCCTCTCTTGAGATCGTGCGACCGATGCGCGTGCCTGATGCGTACCTGACGGGCGAAAGGACGAAAGCGTGCGGCTTTTTTGCCCTGTGTCCGACAGAGCGCTGTGCGTGCTCGCACAGCTTTGCCTTTGCAGGCCGTGTCCGATCGTGCAGGCAGGGCCGCACACGCCAGTCTGCGCATGTCTGTTCAGGGTCTTTGTAGGACAGGAAGGGCAGAACAGAGAAGAGCAAAAAAGTTTTCCCTGTATGAACCTCAGGTTCACACTGAAGGACTGCATGCACACAAGCTGGCAGGGAAAAATGTCAGAGGAAACTGGCAGGGACCAGGGGAGACGCTGCGGAATGCCAAATCCTCTGGGCTCTGGAGAGGGGAGGACCAAAGCCTCCGGCTGATGAGAGGGCCTTGCAGCACAGGACAGCGGCAGGCCCGGGGCAAAAAGGCCCCTGGACTCTGCCGGAAAATCCGGAAAGCTCCTGTCCGTGCGGGCCCTGGGCCGGAGGACAGGAGGGACAAAAAAAGACCACCTGCACGAGGGGCGCAGCCGCAGGCTCTGTCGAAAAGCGGAGGGCAAGCCAGGAGCTTTTCCGGCAGGAGCTGGAGGGTGCCTGTACAGGTGGTCCGATGCAGTTTCGGGCTTTTTGGGGGCTGTGACGTGCCGCCTATCTCAGATAGCTTTGCGTTGCCTCTTCGGCACGGGCCACGGAGGCCCTGACGCGGCTCTCAAGGGAGGCGGCATAGGCGGCAAGGTCTTCGATGGGCGTTGTGGCCACGCCGCTTTCCATGGCAGCCTGTGCCACGGCAGGCGTCATGGTGGTGAGGATTCTGGGATCCAGGGGCATGGGCAGGATGTAGTCCTTGCCGAATTCAGGGGCCTTCTGCAGGCCATAGGCTTCGAGCACTTCCGCAGGCACGGGCTCATGGGCAAGCTGTGCCAGGGCATGGGCAGCGGCGAGCTTCATTTCCTCGTTGATGCGCGTGGCATGGACGTCCAGGGCGCCGCGGAAGATGTAGGGGAAGCCGGACACATTGTTGATCTGGTTGGGATAGTCCGAACGGCCGGTACCGATGATGGCATCGGGACGGGCGGCACGGGCGTCTTCAAAGGTGATTTCCGGATCCGGATTGGCCATGGCAAAGATGACGGGATCCTTGGCCATGGTACGCACCATGTCCTGGCTCAGCAGACCCTTCTTGGAGAGGCCCAGGAAGAGGTCGGCGCCCCTGATGCAGGCGGCCAGATCGCCGCAGTCCGTGTCCTGGGCAAATTCTTCCTTGTAGGGATTGAGGCCGGCACGCCCCTTGTAGATGAGGCCCCTGGAGTCGAACATGAAGATGTTCTCCGTGGGCACGCCCAGCAGGGTATAGAACTTGGAGCAGGCAATACCGGCGGCGCCGGCGCCCACAACCACGACCTTGATGTCCGTCAGCTTCTTGCCGGTGATCTCGCAGGCATTGACGAGGGCCGCACCGGAGATGATGGCTGTGCCGTGCTGATCGTCGTGGAAGACGGGGATGTTCATGAGCTCGATGAGCTTCTGCTCTATGTAGAAGCATTCCGGAGCCTTGATGTCTTCCAGGTTGATGCCGCCAAAGGTGGGCTCCAGGGCCCTGACCACCTTGATGAGTTCGTCGGGATCCTGGACATCGAGGTCAATGTCGTAGGCATCCACATCGGCAAAGTGCTTGAACAGGCACCCCTTGCCCTCCATGACGGGCTTTCCAGCCAGGGCTCCGATGTTGCCCAGTCCCAGGACGGCAGTGCCGTTGGAGACGACGCCCACCAGGTTGGCCTTGCCCGTGTACACGTTGGCAGTGGCCGGATCGGCGGCTATCTCGCGACAGGCTGCGGCCACACCGGGAGAATAGGCCAGAGAGAGGTCCTTCTGGGTATGAAAGGGCTTGATGGGCAGGACTTCAAGTTTGCCGGGACGGGGGGCGCGATGGTAGGCCAGCGCTTCTGTGTTGAGATCGTGAGCCATGTTGTTCCTCTTCTGGGGCTGGAAAAAAATGGGAAAAGCAAGGCCGTCCCATGAAGCAGAGACGGCCTGAACGGATGGGCTGAGCGCCAGCCTCGTTACACGAGGCGGCCCAGGAGCTCCATTCTGTCACCGGGCAAAAGCATGATCGGCGGAATGTCGATGAGGGTGTAGCAGCCGTACTGCTCGAGATTGCGCAGACGCACGGCCGCACGGGCACTGGCAACCAGAATCTGGGCCGTGAGAGCCGGGTTGTCGATGCGCATTTCAAAGCGCAGCTGCTGGTTGGCAGCGGAACCGGAGGCACCAATGCGTTCCATCATGACGCCGTGGGAGGCGTCGGCAACCATTTCCAGGGCTGCCGAATCCTTGACTGCAGTGACCTGCAGGGGATCGTGGGCAAAGTAGGGGTCGTTCTTGATGGCGGCCTCGACCTGTTCCAGGGTGTAGCCTGGTTCGAGCACCACAAAGACGTGTCTGGAGTGGCGTCCTCCGCCCAGGGGAATGGTAATGGCCGTGGCGTCGGCAACGCCGGCAATGGAGCGCACAGCTGTGGAATGGCCCATGGAGCGTCCGCGACCGAAATTGGTGAAGGTGGTGCCCACGGGGGTCATGGCCTCGAACAGGGCCCTCTGAATGGAGTCCGTTCCGGGATCCCAGCCGGCAGCTGTCACGGCCACGGCATGACCCTTTTCGGCCTTGTTCTCAAGGGAGCCCACGACTTCAACAATGCGCTCGTGGATGTCGAAGCTGTCCACGGTGCAGAAGCCACGGGTGAGCAGTTCGGCGGCAGCACCAGGAGAGAGACGGGAGGGCAGACCCATGATGACGACATCGGGTTTTTCGACGTGTTCGCACAGGTCGTCAAAGCTCGGAAAATCGGGCACACCACGCAGATCATAGGGGGTCTTGCCTATGGATGTCTGGCGGCGCACAACACCCACGCAGGTGACATCCGGGACTCGTTCGATTGCCCGAAGGACACAGCGTCCGATATTGCCAAGTCCAAGAACGGCTGCAGTAATGGCCATGGTATCTCCTATATATGCCGGAATGGATGAAGCGACACTGATGAGAGGGAAAAAGCAGGCCTTTTCCCGTGAAAAGCGGGAGAAGTATAGAAGGATAGTCCAAGGAGGGCAAGAGTCTGCAAACGCCCCGCCTTCAGGCTGACTCGCAGGGAAGGCTCCTGCTGTGTCTGACGGGCCGGAAGGGAACAGAATGGGCCTGCTGCCACTGCCAGCCTCTGTCAGCTTTTGTCCGGGCAGACCAGGACTATGCGGGCCCCGGAGAGCCTGGGTTCATGGAGCATGCAGGGCATGGTGAGCCTGGGCACGGGATGCGGCAGGCCGTCCCGGGCCGAGGGCTCGGGCACTTCGGGAATCCAGGGCTTTTCCGAGGGCGAGAGGACAAAGGTGCAGGTGATGGGCTGGCCAGGGACCATTTCGTGCAGGATGTTGGCCAGGCTGCGGCGCGGATGGCGCGAGCAGAGGCACCCTGTGATGAACAGGCCTTCTCCGGCCTTTTTGCGGATGAGCTTCTGATGTCTGCCTGGAAAGCCTTCCCTGGTGGAGAAAAAGCATTCGTCCCTGGAGTGGCCGGCAGGGTCTGCCGGCGGAGAGAGCAGGATGGTACGATCCTTGGCCGCCTGCTCGCAGAAGAGCTTTCGTGCCCGGGCATTGGGACCGCAGACAAGATGGATGCCCGGCCCTGCGGTGAGCTCTGCTTCTTGCGTCTGTTCGGGAAGGGTGGCGAGCAGGGACCAGGTGGTGTCCAGGAGCCTCTGATTCTTGTGGAAGGTCGGTGTTTCGGGATCCAGGATGCTGCCCTGATTGTCGCAGTAGAGCAGGCGCAGGAGCGAGGCACAGTACATGGTGTCGCCATTGCAGAAGCGCAGGGCATCTCTGGCATTGTCCAGATCGTAGAAGGCAATGTGGCTGGAGACGCAGGCGGCAATGCGGGCAATTTCCTCGTCCGAGACCAGGCCTGGCCAGCTGTGCCGCAGGGCGGTCAGAAAGTCCACGGCGGCCTGTGTCCCCTTGGGACCGTGCTCGTGGAAGGAATAGCGCTTGCCGGGCCCCTGCTTGGCAGGCCGGACCACAGCCGTGCAGGGCTTGGCAAAGTCGTGGACCAGGGCACAGAGAATGTGCTCTGTGTCGTAGTCCTCCTGCTCCAGGGCAGACTGCAGGACAAGCAGGGTATGGCTCCAGACGCTGTCCTCCCTGTGATAGGGCCCCTGGGTGCCGGGGTAGACATGGCGAGTGGACTTCAGGGCTTCGGTGAGGTCCGGGCAGGTGGCGTAGAGAAAGTCGATGAGTTTTCTGCGCAGCAGAAGGCGTTCTGTGTTCATCAAAGATCGGCGCGGATACCCTCAGGGGCACCTGGGGGAGGAAGCGCCGCCTCCGCATCGTACTTCGGTTAAAAAGGTTGTGCGTCGTTCCAGGAGACGCAGTTTTCTGCAGTGGATACTCGTTGAAAGGACAGTCCCGTCCAGTGTGCAGACCTTGAAGCTATAATGTGGGAAGGAGCCACGCGTGCGCCGACCAGGGATGAAGCCGGCGTACCCCTCGCACAGGACCTTGTCAAAAAGACGAAAGCCTTCGACTTCGTATGGGGCCTGATGCAGCTTGCGTTTGCCACCCCTGGAGATTGTGAGCTTATCTTGCGATTGTGGCGGCGTATCTGCTTTTGAAAGGAGCAGACATCCAGCCTTGTTGCTCCCATGTTGCCTGCTTTTCAGCAGACTGAGGCTAGTGTTTAATTTTATTAGTCCACATACTGCTATCGATTGAACATCACTGTATTTTCAGACGCATGTAGCATGATGGATTTTTGTAATTAAACACTAGTCAACCAGGCTTGACTGTTACATCAAGCCTCGGTCGCAAGACCGAGGGGCGTTGACGGGGGTAAGGACTTGTCCAAAAATAACTTGGTCACATTTAGAACTGTTCATCCGCTTTTGACGTGGATCTCAGGGCTGATATGGATGTAAAAGAGATTGAATAATTTTTGGACGGGTCCTAAGGAAGCTCGGGGCGGAAACGTTGTCCGGAGATTGTCGGAAAGGATGTTTGGAGTCTTGTCCTGGTTGTCTGCCTGGTTGTCGGGAAGAGTGTCTGGACGGCCTGTGCAGGGACGATGTTCCGCAGGGGCCTGTCTTCAAGGCACAGAACCGGTGAGCACAAGGATAACGGGCAATGATCCTTGCCAAAAAAGTGTATAGGAAAGAAAATGGCGGGACAAGGGGCAGACGCAGGGCTGACAAGCCGAATATGAAAAAAATAAAGACAGGAATTTCAACAAATTGAAGACAATTTTGCACAAAAATGAAAAAAAGTTGTCACAAAAGGCTTGCCAAACTGTGGGTATGAGCGTAGATACATTTCTCGCGCCGAAGTGGTGGAATTGGTAGACACGCTAGGTTCAGGGTCTAGTTCTCGCAAGGGAGTGGGAGTTCGACTCTCCCCTTCGGCACCATTGCACAAATGACGAATGCAAGTCCGCTAGTCTGATGACAGGCGGACTTTTTCGTTTGCAGAGCAGTGTTCCGAATCACTTTTCCGGAACACACTGTCCCCCTTTCTCCCGAAGATCCGGGAAGTCCTTGGGGAAGGCCCGGGACAGTGTCCGGGGGAGAGCTCCTGTCCTGTGACAGAATCGGGGAGAAATGTGCCTCGTGTGCTCCGGGGAACAGATTTTTTTTCAGGCCCTCAAAAAAAGACTTGCCAAAGGGGGCCAAGACGTGTAGAAGTCTTTTTCGCGCCGAAGTGGTGGAATTGGTAGACACGCTAGGTTCAGGGTCTAGTTCTCGCAAGGGAGTGGGAGTTCGACTCTCCCCTTCGGCACCATTGCACAAATGACGAAGGCAAAGTCCGCTGGTCTGATGACGAGCGGACTTTTTCGTTATGGGGCAAAAAAAGCTGTCACAAAACGTTGCGGACTGGGAAACGCTCCGGCTGCCAGAAGTGCAGTGTGGCCCGAACAGGCGGGCCACAGACATGATACAAAAATTCGTTAGCTCTTGTTCCTGAAAAAGCACAGGAACTTGCAGCTTTTTGCAGCCAAATGGACTTTTGCAATTATTTGTCAGCTGGCAGGTTGCGATTTTTGGACAAGCCAGTTCTGCCAGGTATCCAGCTGGGCATTGAGGTGCGCATCAAGCCTTGCACGGACTTCCCGTTCCATGTCCTCCGGCACAGGACCGTAGAAGGCTTCGGCTATGCTGCCGGCAATGGCCGCCTGGGTGTCGCTGTCGCCGCCAAGCCAGACGGCGCCGCGCAGGGCATCCTCGAAACTTGTGCTGTCCAGAAAGGCAATGATGGCCTCGGGCACGGATTCCTGGCAGGTAACCCTGAAGGAATAGCCGGGCTTGATGTCCCTGAGCTTGCGGTTCATGTTGTAGCCGTAGCGATCGGCGACATAGTCGCGGATATCATTTTTTGAACTGCCCTGGCGAGCCATGTAGATGGCTGCGGCCGTGGCGCAGGCGCCCTTGATGCCTTCGGGATGGTTGTGGGTGATGGCCGCAATGATGTTGGCATAGCGTTCCACTTCCTCAAGGCTGTCATAGGCCCAGGCAACGGGAGAGGTCCGCATGGCCGATCCGTTGCCAAAGCTGTTGATGGGCTCTGTGCCCTCGCTGAGCAGCCACTGGAAGAAGCGGCTGCCATAGCCGGCATTGAGATAGCGGCGTCCCATGCTGCGCATGCTCTGCCTGGTGATGAAGGCGGTCTTCTGCGGATCCCTGTAGCCCAGGCGCACGCCTTCGGCTACGGCCAGGGTCATGACGGTGTCGTCCGTGAAGCGGCAGCCCGGCGCAAACAGCGGGAAGCTGTTCTTGTCCGTGCTCAGGGGATGGCCTTCGTAGATGCTGCCGGCAATGTCACCGGCAATTGCTCCTAACATACTGTCCTCGCTCAAGATCTGCCTCCTTCCTGTGGACCATGGGGCGTTCTCCCATGGAGCTGCGGATTTGTAGAAAGGAAGGGCAGTTTGTGATGGTCCTTTGGATGGGGAGAGAAGAGCTGGCGCACAGTCTGCAGCCATGCCTGCTTTGGGGCTGGACCGTGCGTTCGTTCCGGGGGACTTCTGCTCCTTCAGCCCTTGTAGCGCTGACAAGAGGAAATTTCCAGAAAGTGGCCGTCAGACTGGAACAATCTGCTTGACTTTTTGTTCGATATCGAATTATTTGCTCTGTGCACGGGACGTGAACTGCCGCCCTGTGTCAGGCGCAGCCAGTGCGCTGCAGTCTTTGATACAGATAGTTCGATATCAAACAAAAAAAGGAGGCGTTCCATGAGCGCATTTTCCAAAACCCATGTGGATTTGCAGGCCGGCCGCACAGAGCTGCACGATGCTCTTGGCCTCACCGGTGCCGAAGTGTCCTTCAACTGCCTGCCCGCCGGCGCAGGCGTGCCCTTTGTGCACAGCCACAAGAACAACGAGGAAATCTATCTCGTTCTGGCCGGCAAGGGCTGTATGTGGATTGACGGCACGGTGCACGACCTTGAAGCCGGCGACTGCTTCAGGGTGGGCACTGGCGCCGGCCGCTGCATCAGGGCTGCCGATGACAGCGAACTGCGCTTTGTCTGTGTGCAGGTTCGCGAGGGCTCTCTCAAGGAATACACCATGACCGATGCCGAGCTCACCCAGCCCGAGCAGGGTCCGGCCTGGCTTGCAAAGTAGGAAGAAAGAGACAACAGGATCAGGGCGTGCGCGTTCCAGGTCACTGGACAGGCGCTCGTCCCGGAAAAGGAAGGCTGTCTGCTCATGCAGGCAGCCTTCCTGCGTTGCGGGAAAGGTCAGGGCGTGGAACCAGGAGGAAGCAGGCTAGTGGGCCGTACCCCAGTCCCTGCCTGTGCCCCAGTCCACTTTCAGCCTGGGCTCGAAGGTCCGGCCTCCGGGCTGCACCCCTTCCATGAGCTGCACCACACGCTCGCCGGCAGCCCTGGCCCAGGCTTCCGGCACTTCCAGGACCAGTTCGTCGTGGATCTGCAGCACCATGCGGGCCTGCATGCGGGCCAGTTCCTCGTCCTGCCAGACACTGAGCATGGCCATCTTGATGATGTCTGCCGCAGAGCCCTGGATGACCGTGTTGATGGCCTGCCTGCGGGCCAGGGCCTGTTCCTGGGCATTGTTGGAGCTGATATTGGGCAGAAGCCTGCGCCGGCCGCCCAGGGTGGTGACAAAGCCGTGCTGCAGGGCGTCCTGCTCCACCCGCTCGTAGAAGGCCTTGAGGCCGGTGAGCTTTTCAAAGTAGCGCTTGATGAAGGCCTTGGCCTCGTTGGGCGTGACGCCGATTTCCCGGGCCAGCTTCTGGGCGCCCATGCCGTAGATGAGACCGAAGTTGATGGTCTTGGCATTGCGGCGCTGATCGGCCGTGATGTCGGCGGGCTCGCATTCGTAGATGAGGGCCGCTGTGCGGGTGTGAATGTCCTCGTTGTTGGCAAAGGCCTGCAAAAGGGCCTGATCCTGGCTCATGAAGGCCAGGACGCGCAGCTCGATCTGGGAGTAGTCGCAGCTCACGAGCAGGGAACCCGGGCAGGCCACGAAGCAGGAGCGCATGCGCTTGCCAAGTGCTCCGCGCACGGGGATGTTCTGCAGATTGGGATTGCTGGAGGAGAGCCTGCCCGTGGCCGTGGCCTCCTGATTGAAGGTGGTGTGCAGGCGGCCGTTGCGATCCGTGAGCCGTGGCAGGGGCTCAAGGTAGGTGGAACGCATCTTTTCCAGCTTGCGGAAGCGCAGGATGGCGTCAATGATGGCATGGCCTGCCAGGCTTTCCAGGGCTTCCTGACTTGTGGAAGGCTGGCCGTTGCGCGTCTTGCGGGTCATGGGCAGCCTGAGTTTCGTATAGAGGATCTCGCCAAGCTGCTGGGCCGAGCGCAGGTTGAAGCTTTCTCCGGCCTCGTCGTAGATTTTCTGGGTCAGCATGCTCAGTTCCTGGCGCACCTCGCCAAGGAAGTTCTGGAAGGCCAGCATGTCGATACTGATGCCTGTATCCTCCATGCCGGCCAGCACGGCCGTGAGCGGCAGCTCCAGATTGTGGTAGAGATCGGAGAGGCCGTCGCGCACAAGGCGGGATCTGCCCCATGCCTCCATGGCCAGGGCCACAAGTCCCGGTCCCTTGCCGTCTATGTCATTGGGCAGGCTTGCCTGTCCCACCAGCCTGGCCCAGGAATAGTTGCTTTCCTCGGGATTGAAGAGGTAGGCGGCAAGGCTCAGATCATAGAGCCCGCGCCCTCTGCTGCGCAGCAGGGCCGTTTCCTGCCAGGGACTGCCAGCCTTGAGCAGGGGCTTGGCATCGCTCACCACCAGCAGGGCGGCCGCCTCGCTCCAGTGTACAAGGTCTGTCATGGTGCCGGTCCACAGAAATTCCCTGCCCTCTGTTCCGTCCGCTGCGGCCAGGCCCACGGCGCAGGGGCCGTCCGCTCCGTCCGGCCAGATGACGGCCACACGCTGTCCAGAGCAGGGGGGCAGCGCTTCCGCAGTGGCGATTTTTTTGAGTCCCTGGGTGTTCGAGCCCCTGGCAAGGTCCAGCAGGGAGGCACCCATGGTGGCCTTGAGCAGATCGGTCTCGTCTCGTTCGAAGGCCGGCTCGGCAGGGCCTGCAGCAGACAGCGTGGCAGATTGCGTGGCTGTGCTTGCGGAAGGACTGGCGCCCTTTTGCGTTGTGGTGAAGGTCATGCCCTCGCCCTGGGCCGATTCCCTGCCAAGGGCCATGATTTCGCGCATCAGGGCCCGCATCTCGAATTCCTTGGCCAGAGCCAGGGCCTCGTTCATGTTGACCGGAGCCGTTTTCAGATCGTCCAGGGTGATGTCAGGGCACTGTGAGGTGGAGAGCGTGGTCAGCTTTCTGTAGACAAACATCTCCTCGAGATGACCTTCGAGCTTTTTCTGATGCTTGGGGGAGAGGAGGCGGAAGCGGTCGCGGATGTCTTCCAGGCCGGGGAAGTCCCTGAGGATTTGCAGGGCCGTCTTGGGACCAATGCCCGGCACGCCCGGGATGTTGTCCACGGAATCGCCGGTCAGGGCCTGCAGGTCCGCCCAAAGGGAGACGGGAATACCGGCCTCCTCCTCCACGCCCTGCATGGTGACAATCTTTTCGTCCTTGGCGGCCGGATCCCACATGATGACATTGGGCCGCAGGCACTGCTTCAGATCCTTGTCCGCAGAGACAATGACCACGGGGTGCTCCGGTGAGAAGCGGGCAGCCAGGGAGGCTATGCAGTCGTCGGCCTCGCAGCCCTGAGATTCCTCGAAATGCAGGCCCAGGGTCCGCACCATGCGCTCCACGGGCTCCATCTGGCTCGCCAGGGCCTCGGGCATGGCCATGCGATTGGCCTTGTAGTTCGGGTAGACCTCGTGGCGGAAATTCTTGCCGTGGCCGTCCTTGAGAAAGGCAAACCAGCAGGGCCGTTCCTGGCGCAGGATGCGCAGCAGGATGCGGGTGACCACGGTCAGGGCGCCGGTAGGAAAGCCGTCGGAGCGCTGCAGAGAGCTGTTCGCATAAAAGCCTCTGTACAGATAGGCTGTGCCGTCCATGAGGAAGATGGGACGGTCGGCTGACGAAAAGGGGGCGGACAGGGGCATGAAACTTCTCCTTGCGGTCTTGATGCGTGCTGGTGCTGAGTACTGCCTGATACGTGCAGGGACGCGCCGGAGGGAAGGCCGGTAGCCCTGCGGCTGACAGAGAAGGGACACAGTGTCTGCCTGCGTGCTCTTTTGACAGTGCCTGGCAAAAGACGTAATTTTTCCAAGGCATAGTCTGCAGAGTTCTTTCTCCGTCTGTCCGGTTTTGTCTCCCAGTCGCACAGGGCTGTCAAGATCCCGGAATGCCGGGACCCTGCCACGGTTAACCGGTCATGGCTCCTGCCACGAGTGCTGCAGCATGGTCCGGGGGCAGGCGCGTTTTCAGGAAAAGATTGAGGTTGTAATCACTTGAAGAAAACAAGCACCCCCGCTGCGTCCCCGGCCGAAGGAAAGGGACAGCCGGCTGCCGGCACAGGACCCGGGCCTGGTCGAGAAGCCAGGTCTGCTGCCGACACTGCCGCCATTGCCGTGGCCCGGCAGGACGATCTTCTCACGATGACGGTCTCCGGGACCTGGTCCCTGGATCGTTCCCTGCCGAAGGAGGCCGCCGCAGCGAAGCACAGCCTTGCCGGGGAGGGGCTTGCCCGCCTCTGCCTCAGGGCCGAGCACCTCGGAGAATGGGATTCGTCCCTGCTGGCCTTTGTGGTGGACTGCCTGCGCGAGGCCAGGGAGCGCGGTATCGTGGTCGAGGAAGTCCTTCCTGACGAACTCAAAAAACTCATTGCCCTGGCCTTTGCCGTGGATCGCAAGAAGGGCTCTGCCAGGGAGAAAACCAGGGAAGGCTTTCTTGTCTGGCTCGGGGGCAGGGCGCTGACCCTGCCCGGACGCGTGGGCGATTTTCTGTCCTTTCTTGGCGATGTGACTCTGGCCCTTGCGCGCCTTGTGCGGGGCCGTTCCAGCATGCGCGCCAAGGACCTCTTCGAGGCCATGTACGAGTGCGGCGTGGGTTCCTTAGGCATCATTGCCCTCACCAACATGCTCTTCGGCCTCATCCTGGCCTTTGTGGGCGCCGTGCAGCTGACCAATTTCGGGGCCCAGATCTATGTGGCCGGCCTGGTCGGCATCGGCATGCTGCGCGTCATGGGCGCGGTCATGGTGGGCGTGGTCATGTCCGGCAGGGTGGGCGCAGCCTACGCGGCCCTCATAGGCACCATGCAGGTCAACGAGGAGGTGGATGCCCTGGAGACCATGGGCATTTCGCCTACGGACTTCCTGGTTTTGCCGCGCATGCTCTCCCTGGCCCTCATGGTGCCGCTGCTCACGGTGGTGGCCGATCTCATGGGCATGGTGGGCGGCTTTCTGGTGGGCGTTGCCATCCTGGATCTGGCGCCTGCGCAGTACATCAATGCCACGGTGCAGATGGTCTCCTTTCAGCACGGGCTGGTGGGCCTTGTTTATGCGGCCGTGTTCGGCATCGTGATAGCCCTGTTCGGCTGCTATCACGGCATGCGCTGCTCGCGCAGTGCCCAGGGTGTCGGCGTGGCCACCACAACGGCCGTGGTGCACTCCCTGGTCGGCATCATCATCTCGACAGCCATCATTACCATCATCTGCAACGTCCTGGAGATCTGACGCCATGCCCGCTTCCCACACTGAATCCGGGACGCAGAGCGTCCTGTCCGCACGGAACCTGACCGTAGGCTACGGCAGCTTTGTGCTCATGCACGATGTCTCCTTTGACGTGCGCCCAGGGGACATCTTCTTCATCATGGGCGGTTCCGGCTGTGGCAAGTCCACTCTTTTGCGCGTGCTCATGGGGCTCAAGGAACCGGCCAAAGGCTCCGTGAGCTTTCTGAACAGGCCCTTCTGGCCGGGCAGTCTGGAAGACCGCTATGCCGCACGCCGGCGCAGCGGGGTGCTCTTCCAGCAGGGCGCCCTGTGGAGCTCCATGACCCTGGCCGAGAACGTGGCCCTGCCCCTGGAGCAGTACACGACCCTTTCTGCCGGGGAAATCCGTTCCCAGGCACTGCTCAAGCTGGCCCTGACAGGTCTGGCCGGCTTCGAGGACTACTATCCGTCGGAAATTTCCGGCGGCATGCGCAAGCGTGCGGGCCTGGCCAGGGCCCTGGCCCTGGATCCGGCCGTGCTCTTCCTGGACGAGCCCTCGGCAGGCCTTGATCCCGTGAGCTCCAGGCTGCTGGACGATCTTATCGTGGAGCTGCGCAACGGCCTGGGGACCACCTTTGTCATCGTGTCCCACGAGCTCGCCAGCATCTTCAGCATAGCCACGACCTGTATCTTTCTGGATGCCGACACCAGGCGCATGACAGCCTGCGGCAATCCCCACGATCTCCTCCATGACAGTGCCACGGATCCGGCCACCCTGCGCTTTCTCACCAGGGGCGGCGAAACGCCTGTCAGCGGCAGGACAGTCTGAGCACTGCTCGATGGACAGAGCGCTTTTCGCATTGCGGACGGCAGGGGAGCAACATGAATCTTGAAAAACACAAGGCTGGAGTCGGTGCCTTCATCATAGGCACCATCGTCCTGCTCATTGCAGGCATCATTGCCCTGGGCGGCGGCAAGTACATGACCACGGACACGGAATACGTCCTGTATTTCAACTCTTCGGTGAGCGGGTTGTCCATAGGGTCGCCGGTCATGCTGCGCGGCGTGCCCCTGGGCTCGGTCACGCGCATTACCCTTATGGCCAATGCCAGCAACGTGGGCGTCACTACGCCGGTCAACATCCGCATCAATGCGGACAACCTGGTGCTGGCCACGGGCGAGCACGTGAGCGACGAGAACACGGAGCAGGAAATCATCCGTGACATGATAAGCAAGGGCATGCGGGCCCAGCTGCAGACCTCCAGCTTTCTGACGGGCCAGTCCCGCATACAGCTGGACTTCTACCCCGATCACAAGGCCCAGTTCCTTTCGCCCAATCCCCTGCTGGAAATTCCCACCATCGCCTCGCCCATAGAATCCCTGCAGAAATCCCTGGGCAAGATTCCGGTGGACGAGCTTGTCGCCAATCTCGAGCACTCCATCGTGCAGATCAATGCCTTTCTGAGCAGCGGAGCCATACAGCGTACCTTTTCCGCCATAGAGGGCACCTTCACGGCCTCCCAGGCCCTTCTGCAGGACATGAAGGACGTGCCCTCCCTGCTGGAGCGCGTGCTGGCCAACCTGGCCGACAGCACGGATCATTTGCGGGCGCAGACCCCTGCGGCCCTGACGGATTTGCGCACGGCCCTGAAGGATTTTGACCTGGCCTTCAGGCAGTTGCAGTCCTTTGCCCAGTCCTCCCAGCAGCTGGTGGCCCCGGATTCGCCCCTGACCAACAGCCTGAACCGCCTGCTCAGGGACGGCTCGGCAGCCGCCCGCTCGCTGCGCAATTTTGCCGATACCCTGGAACGCAATCCGGAAGCCATCCTGCGTGGTCGCCAAGGAGCCTACTGATGAGCCGAGAGAAAAGTCGAGAGAAGAACCTGGTGACGCGTCCGACGTCAGTGTTCACCCTGCTTGTTCTGCTCTGTGTCAGCCTGCTTGCAGGCTGCGGCCAGAGCCGTCCCACGGATTTCTACATGCTGACCAGCGACCATGTGCCCCTGAACGCTGCCAGCCTGCCCGCCAGGACCATGGCCATAGGCGCGCTCATCGTGCCAGGCTACCTGGACAGGCCGGGCGTGGTGGTGCGCGCAGCCGACGGCACGGGCCTGACCGTTCCCCGCTTCAATGTCTGGGCCGAGCCCCTGCAGCAGGGCATGCGCCGCGTGCTCTCCAGCATGCTGGCCGAGCCCATGCTGCGCGAGAACGTGACCATGCTGCCCATGGGCGCCGACAGGCCGGATACGGCCTATGCCCTGCACATCGAGGTCCTGCGCATGGATGCGGACACGAAGGGCAATGTGGTGCTGGAAGCCCGCTGGGCCCTGCTGGATCGCGAAAACAGGACCATGCTGGGCCGCGGCAGCTTTGCGAGCTCCGAGACAGTGAACCTGCCGCCCTTTGGCACAAGCCAGATGTTTGACGCCATTGTCGCGGCCGAAAGCCGTCTTGTGCAGGGCTTTGCCAGGGATCTGGCAAAGGTCCTGCCAAAGACCCTGGAACGACGGGTGCACAAGCCAGACAGGCCTGACAGGACTGCAAGATAACCGGAAAAGGCACTCCGGTGAGCCAGGCCGCAGGGAAAAAACGGCTGCACAAAAAGAGCCGTACAAAAAGAGCCGCACAAGGGATCGCTGAACATGGTTCCCTGAGCGGCTCTTTTGGTGTGTCAGGGCACAGGAGAACTGCCCGTCTCCTTGTCTGCCCGACTGTCCGGTCTGTGTCTGATCTTCCTGGCCGTCCCCGACAGGCAGAAGCCGGGCACAAGCCCTTGTGCACCCCGGACCCGTACAAGGATCCTGGCATGGGCCGCAAAAAAGGGCCCCCGGCGCAAACCGGAGGCCCTGTGTTACATCAGGGGAGAGAAGATTCCCGGAAGAGTTAGAAGGCAGCCTTGTAGATGGCGGCGACGGCAGCGTCGGTCATCTTGCGGGGGTTGGTGAGGCCGCAGGCGTCCTTTTGGGCATTGGCGGTCATGATCGGAATGTCGTCTTCGCTGACCGGCACGCCGTACTTGGCAGCGCAGGCGCGGATGTTGGCGGGAATTTCCACGTCGCTGGACAGGGTGCGGATGGCCTTGATGGCGAGGCG
>DXHV01000079.1 GCA_019113165.1 Candidatus Desulfovibrio intestinipullorum | reverse complement strand
TCTGAATATTTTGGCAAACTTGGCTCCATCACCTGCTTTAAGTCCTCAGCGAACAGACTCACCGTCAGCAGGGCCAATAAACAAACAACTCAATTCATGCAGAAGGCAGGGATCGTTATGCCTCCCTATATTAGTCTTGATAGCTGTCGAATGATGATTGCTTCTACACAGGCTTTAGAGTAGTCTTCTGCTAAGGAATCTCTTTGAGCACCCCCTGAAAATATGGTTCTACTTTTGCTCAACTCTTAGGCTATATGAACTATCTGGCCGAGCTGCCCGAGGGAAGCTCGGCGTCCATCGTGCTCGTGGGCAACGGTCCTTCCGTGCAGCTTTTCAGAAAGGCCGGAGAGCATGAGGCCCTGGAGGCACGCGCCAGCGACCTGATGAAGAAGGGACTCGAAATCAGACTGTGCATGAATGCCCTGCGCAAGTTCAGCATTTCCGCCGAAGAACTCTGGGCAGGCTGCACGCCTGTTCCCGGAGGCATTCCCGAGCTCGTCCGCCTGCAGAACGAAGGCTACAGCTATATCAAGCCCTAGCAGCAAGCCCGGAAAGCCCGGAAAGATCGGAAAGACCAGAAAGACAAAGACCGGAACCCTGTCGAAAGCGATGGCAGGAATTCCGGTCTTTTTTTGTCATTGTGCCGCGAAGGGGCACGCTGCGATTCAGACGCCTAGGACATGCGCTTGCCGGCCTTGATGCCAGCGAGCTGATAGCGCTTCTGGGCGGAAAGAATGACCTTGCGCAGGCGGATGGACTGGGGCGTGACTTCCACAAGCTCGTCCTCGCGCACAAAGTGCATGGCCTTTTCCAGAGACATCTTGCGGACAGGAGTGAGGATGACGTTCTCGTCCTTGCCTGCGGCACGCAGGTTGGTCAGCTTCTTGGCCTTGGTGGGATTGACGTCGATGTCATTGTCCCTGTTGTGCTCGCCAATGATCATGCCCTCGTAGACGGGATCGCCCGGTTCAATGAAGAGCGAGCCCCTGGGTTCGAGGTTGAACAGGGCATAGGCCACGGCATTGCCGGCCCGGTCGGAGACGATGCTGCCTGTGTAGCGGCTCGGGAACTCGCCACGCCATTCTTCGTAGCCCTCGAGGTAGGCATTCATGATGCCCGTACCCTTGGTATCGGTGAGGAATTCGTCCTGGTAGCCGATGAGGCCACGCGAGGGCACGGAAAATTCCAGGCGCACGCGGCCCGTGCCGGCATTGTGGCAGTTGATCATCTTGCCCTTGCGCTGGTTGATCTTGTCGGTCACCACCCCCATGAAGCTTTCGTCGCAGTCCACATAGAGGTGTTCGATGGGCTCGAAAACCGTGCCGTTCTCGTCCTTCTTCAGGATGACTTCGGGACGGCCCACGGAGAGCTCGAAGCCTTCCCTGCGCATGGTTTCCACAAGGATGGCCATCTGGAACTCGCCGCGGCCCTTGACGATGAAGGAATCGTGGTCGTCGGACACTTCCAGGCGTATGGCCACATTGCGCAGCGTTTCCTTCTGCAGGCGGTCCTGGATGACCCTGCTCTGCAGAAGCTTGCCCTCCCTGCCGGCCAGGGGCGAGGTGTTGATGCCGATGCGGATGGCCACGGTGGGCTCGTCCACGGTGATGCGGGGCAGTGCGGCCGGATGTTCCCTTGTGCAGATGGTATCGCCAATGGTCACGTCCTCGATGCCGGCCAGAACCACGATGTCGCCGGGATCGACCCGGTCCACTTCTTTAAGGGTCACGCCCTGATAGACCTGCAGCTTGGTGGCGCGCAGGGGACGGGGATTGTTGTCGGCGCCAATGCAGGCCAGGGGCTCGTTGTTGAAGACGGAGCCGTGGAAGATGCGGCCAATGGCCAGGCGGCCCAGATAGTCGGAATAGTCCAGATCGGCCACCAGCATCTGGAAGGGCTCGTCGGGATCGTATTCTGGTCCGGGAATCTTGCTGAGGATGGTTTCAAAGAGGGGCTTGAGATCCTTGCGCTCGTCGTCCTTGTCGTACATGGCAACGCCGTCGCGGCCCACGGCATAGAGCACGGGGAATTCCAGCTGTTCGTCGTTGGCGCCGAGGTCGATGAAGAGATCGTAGATTTCGTTGAGCACTTCCTCGATGCGGGCGTCCTTGCGGTCGATCTTGTTGATGACCACCACCACGGGCAGGCCGGCCTCCAGGGCCTTGCGCAGCACAAAGCGTGTCTGTGGCAGCGGGCCTTCGGAGGCATCCACCAGCAGGATGGCGCCGCTGGCCATGGACAGGGAGCGTTCCACCTCGCCGCCAAAGTCCGCGTGGCCGGGGGTGTCGATGATGTTGATTTTGACACCTTCCCAGCTGATGGCGCAGTTCTTGGCGGCAATGGTGATGCCGCGTTCGCGTTCCAGATCCATGTTGTCCATGATGCGGTCATTGACCTGCTGATCCGCACGGAACACGCCGCTCTGGCGGAACATGGCATCCACCAGGGTGGTCTTGCCGTGGTCAACGTGGGCTATGATGGCAACATTGCGCAGTTTTTCATTTTTCATAGGCATGCGCTGCCGGGCACCGCACACCGTAATGTGGCAGACCCATGGCAGCTTCCCCCTTGCTTGAGAATTTTTGTTCGTTTGTCCTGGCTTGATGATCGTTGAAGCAGAACCCCCGTGGGGCTCTCATGCACTTTCTTGTGCACGGGAGGAGCTGTACTGCTTCTTGCTTCAGGGGAATGAGCTTGCTGAAGGTATTTTTGAAGGAAGGAATCTCATGGTTGGCATGTGTGAACTAAAAAATGTATTGTTTTTGCCTGGATTATCTGTCAGGAAAAAGTCTGTGATATGCGAAAAGCAGTCTGTTCAAGGCAAAAGTTTTTTGAACAAGAAGGGATGTTTGCGATAACCTCTTGGATCCAAAGTAGAAAAATCAAGAACGGCTTTGCCTTGTACCCGTTTTTTAGGCCTTTGTCACCAGCCGGGGACGGGGGTGGACAGACCGGAAAGGCATAAAGAAAAATCATGTGTTTTCAGGTGGCTACAAAGGAGATACCCGCATGGGCGCATGCCTTCTCCTCTCCCTGACCAGGAAAAGATGCCAGAAGATCATGTTTTTGTGTCCGGGCCTTCCCCCAAAGAGTCTCCTTTTCTCCAGAGCCTTCCCCATGAGCTCCAGGGAGCGGCTTTGAAGGTCGTTCCATGAGTGGGCTTGAGGGCGTGCACGAGGATCTGGAAAGAGGACACAACCGGGGAGAATGAGCGTCCAAAAAGAGCTGGCAAGCCCTTCGTGTCCGCCCATGCGGGGGCCTGAGCCGGACAGCCTGCGAACTGGCTCAGGCCCCACTCTGAACAGGGAGCCTTGAGGCTCTTTTGCGGAAAGGCTGGACATAATCACAATTTTGATTGAAAATATCCTCTCTACACAAAATGCCCTACTCGCATTTTTGCTTTATTCCGACATCGAGAGGCTGACCTTGGAGACTCCTTCTGAAACATCATTGCACGACCATAGAGTCCTTGTCGGTAACCGCGGTGAGATAGCCATCCGTATCATGCAGGCCTGCTGCAAGCTGGGTATCCCCTTCACCGCTATTTATACACCTGAAGATCGGGAATCCGCGCACGTTCGCTTTGCTCTGGATCATGGCAAGGAACATGCCCTGTACAGGGTGTCTTCCTACCATGACGCCAATGAACTGATGGCAGTGGCCGACATTTCAGGCTGCACGTCGGTGCATCCGGGCTATGGCTTCTTTGCCGAAGATTTTCGCTTTGCCCGCCGTGTGACCAAGCGTGACAGGAAAATGATTTTCCTTGGCCCCTCCTGGAAGATTATCCGGGAGCTGGGTGACAAGATCAATACCAAGCGCCTGGCCCGCAGTCTCGGAGTGCCGACAGTTCCGGGATCGGACAGACCCATATATGATGAGATGGAAGCGGAAAACATCGCCGAAGATGTTTTCGATTTCCAGCTGCAGCAGGGCATAGAACATCCCCTGGTGCTCATAAAGGCCTCTGCCGGCGGTGGCGGCATGGGCATTGAGGAAGTGGACGACATAGATCAATTCCGCTCTGTCTACCGTCGCATCCGCAACTATGCGGCCCGTCAGTTCAAGGATGAGGGTGTGCTCATCGAACAGCGCGTGACGGACTTCAACCATCTGGAAGTGCAGATCATAGGCGACCGTTCCGGCAAGAACCCCGTGCATTTCGGAACCCGCAACTGCTCCATTCAGTCCACCGGCCGTCAGAAGCGCCTGGAAGTGGCTCCGGGCTTTGATCCCACGGTCAACGAGTACAGCTTTGACTCGGACAAGGTGCTGGAGAGCATTGTCCAGTACTCCCTGACCATGGCCAGGGAAGTGGGGTACGACAGCGTCGGCACATGGGAATGGATCGTGACGCGCAAGGGCGATCCCTTCCTCATGGAAGTGAACACCCGCATTCAGGTGGAAAACGGTGTTTCCGCCCGCATTGCCCGCATCAGAGGGCGCGACGATGTGGACCTCATTGCCGAACAGATTCGTACCGGTCTGGGCGAACCCCTGGGCTATACCCAGGAGGACATCACCTTTGATGGCGTGGCGCTTGAGTACCGCCTCATTGCCGAGGCCCCGGACAACAACTTCACCCCCTGGGTGGGCACCATTGACCGGCTGCGCTGGAAGGAGCATCCCTGGCTCTCCGTCTATACCCAGGTCCCCAAGACTGCCTACAGCATCCCCACGGAATTCGACCCCAACCTGGCCCTGGCCATTGTCTGGGCGCCGGATCTCAACGAGCTCAAGGCGCGAGGCCTTACCTTCCTCAACGAGCTGGTCTTGCAGGGGCACAATGCTGCCGGGGAACCCATGGAAAACAACATTGCCTACCTCAAGGAAAAGACTGGCCAGATTTTGAAATTCTAGGTTGTTTTTTCTCATTAGGCTCTGACTCTGGTATCTGTAGCGCTCCAGGGATTCTTTGAGGACAGCGAAGGACTATGGATAATTTATTTTTAAAAAGAATACAAAGCCTTTCCGACAGGCTTTCCTATATTCAGGATATATTTGCAGGAAAACATGCTGACAGTGTGACTTTGCTGCAACAGAAACTTGACGAATTTACAGACAAGGCTACTCATGACAGCCTGGAAAAGCCCTATGAAGAACTGGTGAGTCTGGAAGATCTCTTCAAGTATGTGGAAGCCCGTCTGGATGCGTCCATCACGCCCATGGACAAGGTGCGTATTGTCAGGCATCCCCAGAGAATCTGTCTCAAGGACATTCTGGAAAACGTCTATGACAACTTCACCGAAGTCGGCGGACAGGACGAGCACAGTCTGGATCCCAGCATGGTCATTGCCCGTGCGGTCATCATCCGTCGTCGCGGCAAGAAACGGTATACCCAGTCGGTCATGGTCATAGGCCAGGAAAAGGGGCACGGCGCCGAGTTCCGCAACGGCGGTTCCGTCAAGCCCTGGGGCAATGCCAAGGCCAGGCAGTTCATGCGCGTGGCCGAGACCGAGGGCATTCCGATTCATACCTACATCTTCACCCCGGGTTCCTATCCCATTGAAGACTATCCCGGTGCAGCCCAGCAGATTGCCCGCAACATTTACTGCATGGCCGGGCTCAGGGTGCCGGTCATCTCCGTCATTTCCGAAGGCGGCAGCGGCGGCGCCGAAGCCATCGGCCTGGCAGACCGCAGGCTCATGCTCTCGGACGGCTACTACTCCGTCATTTCGCCCGAAGGTGCCGCAGCCATCGAGGGTCATTGCCGCGGCGGCGAGCGCCCCTCGCAGGAACTGGTGGAAAAGTGCGCCATGAATCTGAAGATTACGGCCGAGGACAACCTGCGCTTCGGCTATATCGACAAGATTATACAGGAACCGCCCCTGGGCGCCCGTTCCTACCACTTCGACTTCTTCCGTCAGCTGCGCCAGGAAGTCATCCGCGCCACGGACGAAGTGGTGCTCTCCACCAAGCTCTCTCCCTTCAAGAACATAGGCCTGTCCAGGCGCAACAAGCCCGACGTGAACCTGGACGAGATGTATGTCCGCTGGGGCCTTTCCTCCAGTGCCAAGGACAGACTGCTCAAAAAAAGGCAGAACAAGTTCCTGAAGCTTTCCAGGCAGGCCGCTGTGGACAGGCGTCCCATGCTCACCAAGGCCATTCATGCCATGGACGAGATCATCACCACGCCCTGGATGCAGTTCAAGTACGAGTTCTACCGCAAGCATCAGCGCAAGATCCATGCCTTCCTGGAAGAGGCGGAGAACGAGTGGGACGTGTTCAAGAGCTGGCTGCGCAAGCCCTTTGGCAAGGGCAGCGCAGGAGCAGGCAAGAACAAGGAGGACAAGAGTTCCGAGCTGACCTCTCTGTCCAGCTGGACCGGCGAACACAAGCACAACAAGTGGAACTACCTCTCGCCCCGCTACAAGATTGACCAGGCCGTGACCTGCCCCAATGCCGCCGTCTATGGCTGCCCGGATCTGTGGGGCCCCGACCTCTTTGCGGAATTTGCCGGCGTGTGCAGCAACTGCGGTTACCACTTCCCCATGGAACCGGAATGGTATGTGCGCAACGTCTTTGACAAGGGCTCCGTCATGGAGTTCAACAGCGAGATTGAATCCGGCAACCCCCTTGAATATCCGGGCTTTGGCGATTCCATCAAGGCTGCTCAGGAAAAGACCGGCTGCAAGAGCGGCTGCATGACCTTTGAGGCCCGCATAGACAACACCAAGCTTGTGGTGGCCATGCTCATGGGCACCTTCCGTGGCGGCTCCTTTGGTGCGGCCGAAGGCTACAAGTTTGTGGAAGCGGCCCAGAGGGCGTCCAAGAACCGCTACCCCTTCCTCGCCTATGTGCACGGCACGGCCGGCATACGCATTCAGGAAGGCACCAATGGCGTCATTCAGATGCCCCGCTGCACCATTGCCGTTCGTCGCTATATTGAAAACGGCGGCCTGTATATGGTGCTCTATGACACCAACTCCTTTGCCGGTCCCGTGGCCAGCTTCCTTGGCTGCTCGCCCTATCAGTTTGCCGTCCGCTCCTCCAATATCGGCTTTGCCGGCCCGGGCGTCATCAAGTCCACCACCGGCATGGACGTGCCGCCCAAGTACCATCGCTGCTACCGGGCTCTGACCAGGGGCCATATCCAGGGCGTCTGGGACCGCCGCCAGATCCGCAACAACCTCATTCAGGCATTGCAGACAATAGGTGGACGCAATCTCTATTATCGCTAAGGCAATTTTCGCTGCAAAAGGTGTCTTCTCATGCTTAACATATCGGACTTGCTCGAACAGATAAAACAGACACCCTATCGGGAAATCGTGGTGTCCACGCCACATACCGGGGTGGTGAATTTTGCATCCATCAAATCCGGGGACGCCGTGCATGGCCCCGAAGGACAGTGGAAGGAACGTCCTGGAAGCAGGCTGGCCACGCTGACGCGGGAACGCAACCCCAAGCCCATCTATGCCCCGGAAAAGGGTGTCATAGATACCGTGCACATGGAGTACGAAAACACGTTTGTGGAGTGCGGCTGCCCCCTGGTCACCATCAAGCATCGCCTGACTCGCGAGGAAGTGGAGAGCATCATTCTCAAACAGGCCCTCTACCTCTTCCGTGCCCCCGAGCGGGCCAAGTATTACTTCACTCCTGAAATTGCCGCCAAACTGAGGGCGTCCGATCCAGGCAGTGTGGTCATTCAGGACGGCCAGGAACTCTTTATCATGAGCAGAATGAAGCGCGAGCTTCCTCTGTATTATTCCGGACCCGAAGGTGTCATCTATGCCACATACTTCAAAACCAATGAAAATGTGGACACCGATGCGCCGCTGATAGGTGTCTGCCCGCAGGAAGAGCTTCCCAATATCAAGGAAGTCATCATGCGCGTGCAGACAGAATGGCAGGAAAATGCATAATTTCCAGTGATTTTAGGGAGATTGTGGGTATATGTTGAACAAGGTAATGATTATCGGCCGACTGGGTCGTGATCCCGAACTGAGGTATACTCAGAACGGAACACCTGTCACTTCTCTGAATATTGCCACGGATGAATCCTACATAGACAGAGAAGGTGTCCGTCAGGACAGGACAGAATGGCACAGGGTCACTGTTTTCCAGAAACAGGCTGAAAATTGCTCCAACTATCTGTCCAAGGGAAGCCTTGTCTTTGTGGAAGGCTCCCTGCAGACACGCAAGTGGCAGGATCAGCAGGGTCAGGACCGGTATACCACCGAGATCAAGGCCCAGCGCGTGCAGTTCCTGGATCGCCGCAACAATAACAATAACAATGACGGCGGTCAGCGCGAATCCGCGCCCAGGGACAACATGGGCGGCGGCATGGGGCGCGAGGACTACCAGTCCAGGCCTGCCCAGCAGCAGAGAGGCTGGGGCCAGCCCCAGCAGGCTCAGGGCCAGCCCCGTCAGGCCCATCAGCAGTACCCCTCCCAGGCCAACAAGGAAGAAGATTTGGGTCCTGCCTTCCCTTCCGAAGCCATCATGGATGAAGTGCCCTTCTAGAACGGGCAGATGACAAGCGAACGGTTTTGTTCCGGGGGCACCCCTCTCTCCATTTGTCAGGGAGTCGGGGGCGTCCCCTTTTTTTGTTGTGGCAGCACATGCACCGGTGAAAAATTGCACGTTTTCCCAAAGCAGGCGCAAACCTGTCCCAATCGGCCGGCTGAGAGCCGGGGGAAAGCGGAATGGGCAAGAAGGGACGAGACTGGGCAAGACAGGGGACCAGGGCTTGAATGCGAACAAAAAGAGAGGTGCACAAGGACGCTCGTTTGAGAAAAGGTTCTTTTTTCTGACAATTTTGAAACAGAACGTGTTCCTTTTTGGAAAGCCTTTGCCCCGCTCATTGAAACATTGCCCCTTTTTTGCCTTTGCGAAAAAATCGTTCCTGGCCCGAAAAAAAGGCCTCTTTTCTTCCTGCAAGTCTTCTGTGCAGGAAGATTTTTCGGGCACAATGGGCCAGGTGCAGCCGGAGCCCTGCAGGGACGAAATGAGGAGATCCTGGCGATACACCAAGCTTGTGAAATTTTATTGGTGTAATATTCAACGGTTAGCAAAAAGGATCCATGTTTTTTTCTGACAGACATTGACATTTCGTACTAAATTTCACAAGATGCACGCAATCCCGATTATCACGGTCATCTGATCGTGTCACCAAACTTATGGAGGAATGGTTATGTCCAAGCTTGTCCCCCCGCATGGCGGAAAAGGCCTTGTTTGCGCTCTTCTTGAAGGAAAAGAACTTGAAGAAGAAATCAAGAAAGCTGAAGGCCTCAAGAAGGTAGAGATTTCTTCCCGTGCCAAGGGCGATCTCATCATGATGGGTATCGGTGGCTTCTCTCCGCTGGACGGATTCATGGACAAGGCCAACTGGAAGAGCGTCTGCGAGCAGATGCTGCTTACCGATGGCACCTTCTGGCCCGTGCCCGTCACCCTGGACATCTCCGCTGAAGATGCTGCTGAAATCAAGCCCGGACAGGAAATTGCCCTCGTTCGCAACGGCGCCCTTCTTGCTACCATGAAGGTCGACGAAGTGTACGAGATGACCGAGGAAGACAAGCGCTTTGAGTGCGAACTGGTCTTCAAGGGCCATGGCGAAGATTCCGAGAAGTTCTGGGATGTGGCTCCCGAGGATCATCCTGGCGTGAAGATGGTTCTTGCCCAGAAGCCTTTCAACGTTGCCGGTAAGGTCAAGGTGCTCTCTCAGGGCGAATTCCCCGAAAAGTTTGCTGGCACCTACATGACTCCTGCTCAGCTGCGTGAACAGCTGGACGCCCGCGGCTGGAAGACCGTTGCTGCCCTGCAGCTGCGCAACCCCATGCACCGCTCCCACGAATATCTGGCCAAGCTGGCCGTTGAAGTGTGCGACGGCGTCGTGATCCACTCTCTCGTGGGCAACCTGAAGCCCGGCGACATCCCCGCCGAAGTCCGCATCAAGTGCATCAACGTTCTGGTCGACAAGTACTTCGTGAAGGAAAACGTCATCCAGGCCGGCTATCCCCTCGACATGCGTTACGCTGGTCCCCGTGAAGCCCTGCTGCACGCCACCTTCCGTCAGAACTACGGCATCAACCGTCAGATCGTGGGCCGTGACCATGCCGGTGTGGGCGACTTCTACGGCATGTTCGAAGCTCAGGAAATCTTCGACAAGATTCCTCAGCCTGCCGATCCCGGCAAGCGCCTGCTCTGCGAACCCCTGAAGATCGACTGGACCTTCTACTGCACCAAGTGTGACGGCATGGCTTCCATGAGAACCTGCCCCCATGGCAAGGAAGACCGCGTCATTCTGTCCGGTACCAAGCTGCGCAAGTTCCTCTCCGAAGGCCAGCCCATTCCGGATCACTTCGGCCGCAACGAAGTCCTCGACATCCTGCGTGACTACTACTCTCACCTCACCAACAAGGTCGAGATCAAGATGCAGCACGCTGCTTCCGGTCCCGCCGAGTAGTCATTAACAAAATCCGCGGAATTTCCCACGCTCACGAATTCAATGGGGTAACAGTCTGTCCAAGTCTGTTACCCCTTTTTCTTTTGCCCGAAGGGTGCCTGCCTGAACAGGCAGGGGGAAAGAAGGCTGTGCAGAAGAAAACGGCAGTGCACGGCCTTTCTGTATTCCTGAAGGCGGACGGAATGCTTTTGGGCATAGTTTCTGGCAGGAAACATATTTTTTTAGTGACAAAGGGGATCGTTTTCTTGCAGAAAGTGTCTTTGTGCGTGATATTGAAAGGTTGTCATTTTTCAGTCTTCGGAATTGTGCACCCAAACTATTGCCAGAAATGACAAAAAACACTAGGACGGGGAAAATGCTTTTCTTGAGGAGGCTCCATGCAGCGCTACAAGCATATCTACGGACCCGTGTTGTCAAGACGCCTGGGCCGGTCGCTGGGCATTGATGTCATTCCATTCAAGACCTGTACCTACGACTGTGTGTACTGCCTCCTGGGCAGAACCACGCGGCACACCATGGACGTGAAGGAATACGTGTCCTGCGAGGACATACTGGAGGAGCTCCACAGCAAGCTGAGGGAAGACAAGCCGGACGCCATAAGCTTTGCCGGCTCAGGGGAGCCCACCCTGAACAGCCGGCTCGGCGACATCATCCACGAGATCAAGAAAATGACCGATGTCCCAGTGGTTATCTTCACCAATTCCTCGCTTTTGTGGATGCCCGAAGTCCGTGCTCGTCTCAGGGAGGCGGACATCATCAGCCCCTCGCTGGACGCAGCCCTGCCTGATTCGGCACAGGTCGTGAACAGGCTTGTGCAGGGGCTTGAGTACGAACAGATTTACCAGGGGCTGCAGACCTTCTGCGCCGGATTTTCCGGACGCATCTGGCTGGAAATCCTTTTTGCCGCAGGCCTCAATGACAGCGACAGGGATGTGGACGCCCTGGTGCAGGCCGTGCGCGGCCTGGAAAACATAGAATGCATACAGCTCAATACCGTGGTGCGGCCGCCTGCGGAAAAATATGTGGGTGCCCTGTCCAGAGAACGCCTTGAGGCCATAGCCAGGCGTCTGCCCGGCAGGGTGGAGATTATTGCCTCCTTCTTTGGCGACAGCACGGGCGGGCACAGCAACCGTCAGGTCACTCCGGAAGAAATCTGCGACCTCATTGAACGGCATCCAAGTACCCTGGAAGGGGTGGCAGAAGGCCTGGACATCAGCGTGGAGCATGCCCGTCCCATTGTGGAAAAGCTTGTTGCCAGGGGCGATATCCTGTCCACGGACTGCGACGGCAAAACCTTTTTCGTGGTGCGCAATCCTTCCTGAGTACATCGCTTCAGGTTCCTCGTTTCAGGTCTCTTTGCCCGGCACGTTTTGCAGGGATTGTTCTGGCCTGAGCAGGGCCGGTAACAGAGGCAATTTGCCTTGTCCATGCAAGTCACGTACACTTTCGGCACTCTGACTGTTCCGGGCATGCCCGGACGTCCTCGCTCATTTCCAGGCGGACAGGCTTCCTGACTTGAGGGGGCCAACAACGAGAACAAGGGGGATGCGTTCCCGTGCTTCAGCGGATCTGAAGGGGAGCGTGAACGTTCAATGAAGTCTTCGGTTACAACTTCGCGTACCACGGCGATTATCTGTGCGGCAGGCATTCTTTTCTGCCTCTGGGTCTATGCAGGAACAGGGGAACAGGTCTGCTTCACGGCCGGCTGTTCTCTGTATCAGCAGTCCTCCGTGGCCGGCCTGCCCCTGTGGTGGATTGGCGTGGCCGGCTTTGCCGTCCTTGGCCTGCTTGCCCTTGCGGGCAAGCTTGCGCTGGCCTACATGGCTGCCTGGCTGGGCCTTCTGATAGATGCAGGCCTCCTTGCCCTCATGCTGCTGACGGCGCCCTGTTTCAACTGCCTCATCGTGGCCGTGCTGCTCATGGCCGCCTTTGTCTCTCTGCGCCGGGGCGTGCAGGACAGAAGCTGGTCTGCACAGAAGCAGGGACGTTCCGTGCTCGTCCTTGTGTGGTCCTTCTTCTTCATCTGCAATGTGGGTATCGTCCTGAAGTCCAGCGTGCCGCTCTGGGACATCTCGGACAATGCCGAGGACGCATCGGTGCGCATGTTCTTTTCGCCGTCCTGTTCCAAGTGCAGGCAGGGCGTGGCCCAGCTGTCCGGCAACATAGACGTGGCCTTTTATCCCGTGGCCGAAACGGACTGGGACGTAAAGCGCATTGCGCACATGCAGGAGTCACTGGCCGGGGGCATGAACATGTACGAGGCCTTCATGGCTTCGAGTACCGTTGAGCGACCGACAACGCTGGAACTCTACAGTCCGTCCATGATCGCTCTGCGCCTGAAGCTTCTGTGCAACATGGCCCATATCTACATGGATGGCGGAAGGGTTGTTCCCTATATAGAGTACAGGGGGCTGCCCGCCTTTCTGGACAGGGAGAACAGCGGGGCTCCGCAGACGCAGCCCCTGACGCAGTCGTACAATCCCAATGTCGGTCAGGGAAGTGTCCAGACGCATGATCCGACCCGGAAACAGCAGGACGACATGCTCTTTCTGGAAGGTTCCTCGGCAGTGGGCGGTGCCTGCTACGGAGACAAGCCCTGTCCCGAAGACGAAGGCAGTGCCTATACTCCTGTCCAGGGCTATGGGGAGCAGCTCCTGCAATAAGATCCTGTACGGGCGGAAAGAACAGTCGCAAATTATCTTTTTTGAGGGCGTCTTCAGGAAGACATCCTTGAAAGAGACAGATATTTTAGTCAGAGAAGAGACAGGTACAGAGATGATTTTTTTGCATAAGAAGAAAAGCATCGACCATCTCTTTTGCATGAGATTAGTGCCGGCAGAAATAGGGCGCCGTACCTGTCTTCTGCACAAAGCATGTTCTGAAACACAAGAGCCTCACGCAGGTTCTGCTTCCTGAAAGAGGTGGAAATTCCTACTGCGACAGTATATTGACCCAAGAATTTTTTTTCTATAAAATTTCTTGTTTCTCAAGACTCTAGCGGTGTCTGTTCGGGTCAGAACCCAATCGGACGGGCATTTTCATGAGCGTGTCTTCGGGATAATCCAATGATATCCTGATGCAAATTTGCAAAGACACTCTGGCAGAGCCGGATGAGCCGGGCTTCCCTGCAGGGCACGGGCAGCCGGTCTTTCCGTGTTCCCGGGTGTCTGTCATGGTTCGCAGCGGGTCTTCAGGATGCTTGTGGAGGAGGACTTTCATGCAGTCCACTGAATTTTTCTTCGGGGTTCGGGACATGGTGCTCGAGGAATGGGTCAATGCCATCTTCAACACCTATCCGTTCCAGACAACCGGATTTTTGCGGACATCCAAGGATCCCTTTGCCAACCCGGTCGCAGACATGACACGGGAAGCAGCCAGCACGGTCTACGAGGCCGTCTCCGGTTGGGACAAGAAGCCCGCAGAAGTGCGGCAGGCCATTGACCGCTTCATTCACCTGCGTGCGGTGCAGGACTTCCTGCCCAGTCAGGCCATGCTTGTTTTCTATCTTCTCAAGCCCATTCTGCGTAAGCACGTCATGCCGGCCATGCAGAAGGCAGGGAAGCTGAAGGACTACCTTGACGCTGAATCCCGGCTGGACACCATCGTCCTGCTGGGTTTTGACATGTATACAAAATCTCGCGAAGTTGTTGCCCAAAACAGAATCAACGAGATTAAAAACCAACACGCCCAGCTTGTGCGCTGGGCGCAAAGGGTGGGTGGTGCCCCTCAGCTGGATGAGGGTCAAAGCTAACACTATCCTAAAAGAGAGGTAGGGAATGTTAAACTCTTTACTGGTTGTGGCGCTTGTCGCAATCATCGCCTGGCTGGGTGCAGCAATAGGTCTGGGATCGCTCTTTGGAGTTGTTCTCCCCTATGTGGCGATCGTTGTCTTTCTTGGTGGCGTCGTCTGGCGTATGGTCTGGTGGGCCAAATCGCCGGTGCCGTTTGCCATCCCGACGACAGGCGGTCAGGAAAAGTCTCTGGACTTCATCAAACAGGCCCAGTGGGACTGTCCTGACACGACCCTTGGCGTCGTCAAACGTATGTTTCTGGAAGTGTTCCTGTTCCGCTCCCTGTTCCGTAACGTCAACGCGGAAATCAAACAGGATGACCCCGTCAATGGCGGCCCGAGGCTGATTTACTACTCCTCCAAGTGGCTGTGGGTGTTTGCACTGCTCTTCCACTACTGCTTCTTCATCGTTTTCTTCCGCCATTTCCGCTTCTTCGTGGATCCGGTTCCGGGCTGTGTCAGCTTCATGGAAATGATTGACGGCTTCCTGCAGATTGGTGCTCCCCGCTTCTATCTCACCGGCGGACTGCTCCTTGTTGCCGTCCTCTTCCTTATCGGCCGCAGGCTGGTCAACCCCAGGGTGCGCTACATCTCCCTGACCCAGGACTATTTTCCGCTGTTCCTGATCCTGGGCATCGTGGTGTCCGGCATAGCCATGCGCTACTTCCTCAAGACCGACATCACCCAGGTCAAGGCCTTTGTCATGGGTCTGGTGCACTTCAATCCCATCTCTGCCGATGGCATTGATCCCATTTTCTTCGTGCACGTCTGTCTTGTCAGCACACTGCTCATCTACTTCCCCTTCTCCAAGTTGACCCACATGGCGGGCATCTTCTTCAGCCCCACCCGCAACCTGCCGTGCAATACGCGCCGCGTGCGCCACGTCAATCCTTGGAATCCGCCCAAGGACTTCCTGACATATCCCGAATACGAAGACCTCTATCGCGAGGCCATGGCTGGTGCAAACCTGCCCTTGGATAAGCCGCTGGAAGCCGAAACAAAACAAAAGTCTGGCGAGTAAGGAGTCCTTCCTATGGCAAAATTACCTACCCCACAAGAACTTGTCGCCAACAGACCGGCTTTCCCTGCAGAGGCTTGGTTGGAGACCAAACCCAAGTTTGTCCCCGGCAGCTACTGCTATCCTGCCAAGAAGGAGACCATGGAGGCTCTGCACATGCCGCATCCCCATGAATGGGATCCTGCGGCAGACGACTGGCAGCTGCCTGAAAACTGGGAAAAGATTCTTTGTGATGCCTTTGAAGACCGCTTGAAAAAGCACCGTTCCCTGAAGCTGTTCATGGATATCTGTGTGCGCTGCGGTGCCTGTGCCGACAAGTGCCAGTTCTTCCTCGGCACCAACGATCCCAAGAACATGCCGGTTCTGCGTGCGGAACTTCTTCGTTCCCTGTACCGTCGCGACTACAGCATGCTCGGCAAGATCCTCGGCAAGAAGATCGGTGCCCGCAGCTGGGACTACCAGACTGTCAAGGAACTGTTCTTCTACGCCTATCAGTGCACCGAATGCCGCAGATGCTCCCTCTTCTGCCCCTACGGCATTGATACGGCCGAAATCACCGCCATCGTGCGCGAACTGCTGCATGAAGTGGGCCTTGGCCTGCACTGGATCATGGATCCTGTGAAAAACTGCAGCTACACCGGCAACCATCTGGGCATCAAGCCGCATTCCTATGTGGAAATCGTGGAAATGCTGGCCGACGACTGCGAAGACATCGTGGGTGTGCGTCCCAAAACGCCCTTCAATGAACGCGGTCACGAGATCCTGTTCATCTGCCCCTCCGGTGACGTGTTCGCCGATCCCGGCATCTATACCTTCATGGGCTATCTGATCCTCTTCAACGAACTGGATCTGGACTACACCCTGTCCACCTATGCCTCCGAAGGCGGCAACTTCGGTTCCTTCGTGTCCTTCAACATGGCCAAGAAACTGAATGCCAAGATGTACGAGGAAGCCCAGCGTCTGGGCTGCAAGTGGATCCTTGGTGGCGAATGCGGCCACATGTGGCGTGTCATCAACCAGTACATGGACACCTACAACGGCCCCACGCCTTCCAACATGACCACACCCGTTTCCCCCTACACCGGAACGGTGTTCAAGAATGCGGCCTCTACCAAGATGGTGCACATCGCCGAGTTCGAAGCCGACCTTATCCGTCACAACAAGCTCAAACTCGATCCCAGCCGCAACGACGACCTGATCTGCACCTGGCACGACTCCTGCAACCCTGCCCGCGGCATGGGTCTGCTGGACGAACCCCGCTATGTCCTCAAGCATGTCGTGAACCATTTCTACGAAATGCCCGAGAACACCATTCGCGAGCAGACCTTCTGCTGCGGCGCGGGTTCCGGCCTCAACACCGAAGAAATCATGGAACTGCGCATGCGCTCCGGCATGCCCCGCGGCAACGCCCTGCGCTATGTGCAGCAGAAGTATGGCGTCAACCGCATGGCCTGTTGCTGCGCCATCGACCGTGCCACCCTGCCTCCGCTTGCCGATTACTGGGCACCCGGCGTGACAATCAGTGGCCTGACCGAACTTGTGGCCAACGCTCTGGTCTGCAAGGGTGAGCACAAGCGCACAGTCAATCTCCGCCAGGAAGATCTTCCCCACCTGGATGAAGAAGAGCCTGAAGGAAACGAGGGGGAATAGCAGATGTACAACTCTAAAGCTGTTATAGCAGGCATTGTTGCCTTTCTTGTGATCTGTACGTCCCCTTTCTGGGCAAATTTCGGCTCCGGGGATTACAAGAAACCTGAGGTCGTTCTGCCCAAGAAGCCTGAATGCGTCGAAAGTGCCGAGTTCATGCGTGCAGAGCACATGCAACTGCTCAACGAGTGGAGAGACCAGGCCCTGCGTTATGACAACAGGCAGTATGTTTCCTCCACTGGCAAGAAGTGGGAAATCAGCCTGCAGAATACCTGCATGAAGTGCCACAATGACTACGAGCAGTTCTGCGACAAGTGCCATGTGACCAACAATGTTGATCCCTATTGCTGGACCTGCCACATCCTTCCCAAGGGGAGCAAATAGCTATGAATAAGAACAGAAGATCTTTTCTCAAAGTGGCGGGTCTGTCGGTCTTTGCTCTGTCGAGTGGCGCCACTGCCTTCAGCGGTGCTGCCCAGGCCATGGTTTCTCCTGGCACCTACGAGCCAGGCCCCAAGGAACTGAAGGCAAAACGCTGGGCCATGGTCATCGACACCAGGACCTTCCGTACTGCCGACGACTACAAGGCCATCATCAAGGCCTGCCATTCCGTCCACAACGTGCCCGATATCCGCAGCAAGGCTGACGGACACGAGGATCAGGAAATCAAGTGGATCTGGACGGATTCCTACAAGCATGCCTTCCCCGACGATCTCAATGAACATCTTGCAGATCGCGTGAAGAAGCGTCCCTTCCCGCTCCTGTGCAACCACTGCACCAACCCGCCCTGCGTGCGCGTGTGCCCCACCCAGGCCACCTATCAGCTGCCCAACGGCATCGTGACCATGGACTACCACCGCTGCATCGGCTGCCGTTTCTGCATGGCCGGTTGCCCCTACGGTGCCCGTTCCTTCAACTTTGTCGATCCTCGCGGCTACCTCAGCGATCCCGTTCCCAATCCTGAGTATCCCACCCGCATGATCGGCGTCGTGGAAAAATGCACCTTCTGTGTGGAACGTCTTGCCAAGGGGCTGATGCCTGCCTGTGTCGAAGCCTCTGAAGGCAGGATTCTCTTTGGCGATCTCAACGATCCTGAGTCCGCTGTGCGCAAGGCGCTTGCCGAAAACTACAGTATTCGCCGCAAGCCCAATCTTGGCACACAGCCCGGCGTTTACTACATTGTCTAGGGAGACATGCCATGGTTGAAAAACTTCTCGAAGGCTCGAAGCGTTATTACATGTGGCTGCTCTTCCTGGTTGTGGTCATCGCAGTCTGCTTCATTGTATATCTCTTCCAGCTGTTTGAAGGTCTGGGCGTTACGGGCATGAACCGTGATGTCTCTTGGGGTCTGTACATCTCCCAGTTCACCTATCTGGTTGGTGTTGCCGCCTCCGCAGTTATGCTGGTACTGCCCGCCTACTTCCATCACTACAAGAAGTTCAAGATCATGATCATCTTCGGAGAATTTATGGCTATCTCCGCAGTGGTCATGTGTTGTCTGTTCATCGTGGTCGACCTTGGCCAGCCTCAGCGCATGGCCAACGTCATGCTGCATCCGACACCGAACTCTGTCATGTTCTATGACATGATCGTACTGATCGGCTACCTGACCCTGAACTGCATCATCGGCTGGGTGACCCTGGAGGCCGAAAGACACGAGACGACTCCCCCCAAGTGGGTCCTGTATCTTGCCTACCTCTCCATCATCTGGGCCTTCTCCATCCATACAGTGACAGCCTTCCTGTACGCTGGCATCCCCGGCCGTCATTACTGGCTCACCGCCATCATGGCTGCCCGCTTCCTTTCCTCGGCCTTCTGCTCCGGTCCTGCCATCCTGCTGCTGCTCATGCTGCTGCTGCGCAGGCTCACCGGCTTCAACCCCGGCAAGGAAGCCATCCATACCCTGGCCACCATCATCACCTACGCCATGTGCCTGAACGTCTTCTTCTATCTGCTTGAAGTGTTCACGGCCTTCTACAGCAACATCCCCGGTCACTACGATCCCCTGGTCTTCCTGTTCACAGGCTACCATGGCGTGACCTCCTGGGTGACTCCCTGCATGTGGCTTGCCGTTCTCTGCACCATTGGCTGCCTCAGCATTCTCATTCCGCCCCAGACCCGTTCCGGCAAGTACATGCCCTACGCTCTGGGCATGCTGGTGCTGGCTTCCTGGATCGACAAGGGCCTCGGCCTGCTGATCGGTGGTTTCACCCCCAACATGTTTGAAGATGTGACTCTGTACCTGCCCACAGTGCGCGAGCTCGTGGTTGCTCTCGGTGTCTACGCCGTTGGCGCCCTTGTGCTGTCCCTGCTGTGGAAGATTGCCCTCAGTGTCAAGTTTGAAACAGGACACAGCGACGGCGATCTCGTTAAGTAACGAGTTTTTCCAGTAATCTCCAAGGCCCCAGGATTTCCCCGGGGCCTTTTTTTATGCATTTTTGTCCGGGTTCAAATAAATTGCAGAGATGCAGCTCCTCTCTGGGCTTCAGCAAAAAGCCAGGAGCTGGAGAACAAGAGAGAGGAGGATGTGTACACCATGCAAACTTCAGCAAAACAAGAAGGACAGAGGAGCAATCGACTGTCCAAGTGTGAAAATAGGCGCATGCGCTCCTTGCCTTTTTTCCCCGGTGACGGCATACTCTTGCCAGCTTAATGTGTCTTTTTTCGAGGAGAACTCCATGCTTGATGCACTGAAAGAAGCGGCGACACTCTGTAAGTCATTGTTCCGCAACGGCTATGATGCCCATGTGATCAATGCTCCCCTGCAACAACACCTTCTGGGCCATGCGGACAAGCTGGCCGTGGATCTGGCCTGTGAAGCAAGTTATCCTGTTCTGGTCAAGGTCTTTCCTGAGTGCAAGCCTGCCTCCGAGGACAGCCGTCTGACCGGTATACTGGAAAAAAATGGTGTTCTCTACCGTTTCTATCCGCTCTCAGTGGAAAACAGCGAGCATCCCGAGCTTTCCCTGATGCGCCTGACGCCCACCATGGCCCAGACCATGACCGCAGAAGATCGTCTGAACCTGCGTCTGACAGGCTTTGGCGGCCCGGCAATTTCCGATGAGCCCAGGCCTTATGACGGCTTCGAGCCCCTGGCCTGTGGCGAGGTCAAGCTGGCCGGCCTGCCGGACGATACCCTGAGGCACAACTATCTGCTGGCCATACGGGCCCTGCGCTTTGCGGCCAACTTCGATCTGCCCCTGGAGGAAAATACCAAGCTTGCCATCATTCGGGCGTCCACCAGGGTTCTGGACTACGTCCCGGCTGCAGACATCATGGACGAATGGCGCAAGGTTGCTGCTGAATCCATGTATCTCTTTGTCAAATACCTGTTTGAGACCCATCTTCTGCAGGGACTGATTCCGGAAGTCGCAGCCCTTTCCTGCCTGCGCCACTACCGCAACAAGAAGAGCACGGAGACTGAGGATCTGCTGACGCATACCATCGCCTGCATGCGCTACTATGCCGAAGGCAGCTTCCACTACGACTGGCTGGGCACCATGGCCGTCATGTTTCATGATGTGGGCAAGCTCTATACGGCCGAGTACATTGACGGTGACTGGACTTACTATCAGCACCACCGCGTCGGTGCCCAGGTGACTCGCAAGATTCTGCGCCGCCTGCACTTTGCCGCCGAGGACATCGATCTCATCTGTCATCTTGTCCGCTATCACATGCACTTCCATTTCATGATGACGGACAGGGGCATACGCCGCTTCATGGCCCTGGATGAATATCCTCGTCTCATCGAGATTGCCAAGGCCGATATACAGGCACGCGATGACGTCTACACGTCCTTCAATCACAACATGAAGTACCTCAACAGGGCCGAGACCCCTGAACAGATGCTCGAACCCCTGCTCAACGGCAACGAGATCATGCAGGAAGCCCGGCTCAAGCCTGGTCCCCTGGTCGGCCTCATCCGCGATGCCCTGCTGCAGGCCCAGATTGCCGGCGATGTCACGGACGTTGAATCGGCCAAGCTCTTTGTGAAGAAATATGCCGAGGGCATAGGCTAGCACCTGCGGCAAACAGAACATATGTGAAGCGCTCTGTCTTCCACCCTTGTGCAGGGTGAAGGAGCAGGGCGCTTTTTCTTGTGCGTCATGCTTGCCTCTGCAAAGCACTGTGCTTATGTCTGCAATATATCTGTATATTCTGATTTTTTGAAGATGGATATATTGAAGTTTGTATCCGCTCAGGGGGTGGTTGCCACATCCTCTGATTTTAGGTAGTTAGCAAGAATGAGTAACCGAAGCTGCCAACCTGCCGGTCAGATGCCGAACACACATCCTCCCGTGCAAATGACACCAGAGGAGA